>NZ_JAKJJX010000002.1:0-332660 GCF_022320765.1 Clostridium sp. YIM B02569
AGAGAAGTAGTGCCCGTACCGCAAACCGACACAGGTAGATGAGGAGAGAATCCTAAGGCCGACGGAAGAATTGCAGTTAAGGAACTAGGCAAATTGACCCCGTAACTTCGGGAGAAGGGGTGCCTGAGAAATCAGGCCGCAGAGAATAGGCACAAGCAACTGTTTAACAAAAACACAGGTCTCTGCTAAAGCGAAAGCTGATGTATAGGGGCTGACGCCTGCCCGGTGCTGGAAGGTTAAGGGGAACACTTAGTGGTAACGCGAAGGTGTGAACTTAAGCCCCAGTAAACGGCGGCCGTAACTATAACGGTCCTAAGGTAGCGAAATTCCTTGTCAGGTAAGTTCTGACCCGCACGAATGGCGTAATGACTTGTGCACTGTCTCAACTGCAAATCCGGCGAAGTTGTAGTGCGAGTGAAGATGCTCGCTACCCGCGATTGGACGGAAAGACCCCGTAGAGCTTTACTGTAGCTTAGCATTGAATTTCGGTATTGTCTGTACAGGATAGGTGGGAGACTGGGAAACTAGGGCGTCAGCCTTGGTGGAGTCGTTGTTGGGATACCACCCTGATAGTATTGAAGTTCTAACTGGATGCCATGAAACTGGTGACAGGACATTGTTAGGTGGGCAGTTTGACTGGGGCGGTCGCCTCCTAAAATGTAACGGAGGCGCCCAAAGGTTCCCTCAGAACGGTCGGAAATCGTTCGAAGAGTGTAAAGGCAGAAGGGAGCCTGACTGCGACACCTACAAGTGGAGCAGGGACGAAAGTCGGGCTTAGTGATCCGGTGGTACCTCGTGGGAGGGCCATCGCTCAACGGATAAAAGCTACCTCGGGGATAACAGGCTGATCTCCCCCAAGAGTTCACATCGACGGGGAGGTTTGGCACCTCGATGTCGGCTCGTCGCATCCTGGGGCTGAAGTAGGTCCCAAGGGTTGGGCTGTTCGCCCATTAAAGCGGCACGCGAGCTGGGTTCAGAACGTCGTGAGACAGTTCGGTCCCTATCCGTCGCGGGCGTAGGAAATTTGAGAGGAGCTGTCCTTAGTACGAGAGGACCGGGATGGACTGACCTATGGTGTACCAGTTGTTTCGCCAGAAGCATAGCTGGGTAGCTAAGTCGGGAAGGGATAAACGCTGAAAGCATCTAAGTGTGAAGCCCACCTCAAGATGAGATTTCCCATAGCATAAGCTAGTAAGACCCCTTGAAGACTACAAGGTTGATAGGTCAGAGGTGTAAGTATGGTAACATATTTAGCTGACTGATACTAATAGGTCGAGGGCTTGACCAATATAGTCAAGTTGTAAATACATTAAAGAAACTGTGTGCAATTTTGAAAGAACAAAGTTTTTTCAAATTGAAGATCTCGTGATGATGGCATAGAGGTAACACTCCTTCCCATTCCGAACAGGAAAGTTAAGGTCTATAGCGCCGATGGTACTGCATGGGAGACTGTGTGGCAGAGTAGGACGTTGCGAGGTAATCTTGTAGATTACAAGAGTTAAGTTAAAGAAATTTAACTTACGGATCTTTAGCTCAGTTGGTTAGAGCAACCGGCTCATAACCGGTAGGTCTAGGGTTCGAGTCCCTGAAGGTCCACCATGGGGGTATAGCTCAGTTGGGAGAGCACCTGCCTTGCACGCAGGGGGTCAAGAGTTCGAATCTCTTTATCTCCACCATTAAAAACTATGAATTTTATTCATAGTTTTTTTGTTTTTTTATTATAAATATTGTTGTTAAATAATATTTATTACTGGTATGAGTTATATGGTGCAGAAAATAGTAGAACAACAGTATAAAATAGGCTAAAAATACTAATTGTTAAAGTATACAATGAATGAATTATAATATATAATTTATATGTAAAATATATGTAAAAATGTAATTTAATATTTTTATTTATTGTATAAAAATTATATTGCGAGGGGTAGGATTATGGTAAGAACTATTGTCTGCAAAAAAGATGGATGTAGCGGTAATGAATTTCATATATCAACAGAAGACAATAAACTTAAATTAGTATGTAAAGACTGTGGAAGTACTTATTATTATGATGTGAGTTATTATGAATTTATAATGTTATCAAATTGTGCAGAGTGTAATAACGATACATTTAAGGTGTTTAATAATTTAGATAAACAAGGAATATATGCTAAGTGTTCTAAGTGCGGTGCTCCACCAGAAAAAATATACATTGATGATGAAGGTGTGCAAGTTACTTATGAAGCAAAGTTACTACAAGATATAAAGCAGTTTATGTATCAAATTGATCAAAGAATTTGTAGCTTAGAGATGAAAATCGATGGTTTGGAAAAAGGGCAAGAATTATTAGAAGAATCACTTGCTTATATAAATAGATATATGTCTGAGTAATATAATATCTGTGAATTTTAAAATAATATAAATCAGCTAATTATTTTAAGGTATGAGAATAAGGAATAAAAGTAAATAAAAATTGTGAAGGCTAAGTATATAATGCAAATTAAGCATTGTATACTTAGCCTTCATTTTCTATAACATAAATTAAATATGTGATGCAAACATAAATATAAGTTAGTGATAAACAAATATAGATATTGGTTTAATTAGAGTAAACAAAATTACAATTACTCTAAGATTACTTGTTAAGCCTATTTATGAGATGAATTAAATTTTATTTTAAATAGATCATTTACTTTAAATAGAATATAAACAAGAATAAGCATTAATAATGCATCAAAAGTGAAGTTGAATAAAAATAATTGTTTCGAGGTATCAGCCTTTCCATTGCCGACAAAAGGCATTGGAAATTGAAGTATACCTATAAATATAACAGTCCAAAGCAAGAGAATTTTGTTCTTGATTTCAGGGTTAGAACTATTTCGAATATATTTATACAGTGAGCATAACAGAACAATAAGATAAATTAATCCTATAAAATATAAATTTCTAGGCAATATTTTTTCCCTTATAGATGACCAAAGTGTGAAACGATGGAAATCCCTAACTGGGGTTAAACTATCAGCTTTTGAGTACTTACCTAGTCCGGTACTAGTATAGAATGCCTTACTTGCGGTATATTTCATGCCATTTAATAAACGAGTAGGGTGAGTTAAATAGAATTTTCCAAGTTTAAAGTTATTTATTTTACTGTAGAATTTTTCATCAGTTATTTCTGAACCAGGAATATATTTGACATATTCATCAGAATCCAAATAAGCATGTTTCCCAGCCTCAGCTGATAAATCAGGATCTAAGCCTAAATCTATCAAGTCTTGCTCTGGAGTAGTAGATTCGTTTAGTACTCCATAAAAGACTGAGTTATACTGGGTGTCTTTACTTAAGTTGTTGCTATTCATATTGATGCGAATAGGATAGATTATCAATAAGCATGTAATAACATATAAAATAGCTAAATTGATTTTATTTAGATTATATCTATTATCCAATAATATTTTACATATAAGAATTATAATAATAGGTAAAGAAGTAATAACTTGTAATTTAGAACCTAAAAATAAAAATGCTGAAAATAATATATAAAGTATTTTCGACATTAATTTTTCCGTTCCCTTTACTACGTATTTGTACTTAATATAGTTAAGAATGGATGCAACAAGTAGCAATAGTGTAGTTATCATCATTGGTTCTCCATATAGGCTATTAAACCAAATTAAATAATTACCATCAAAGAAAATGAATGCGGTTATTAGTACAACCATCATAGATTTAATATTATTTTTTATATTCAAAGATTTTAATATTATGATAAATGAAAGAATATATATAATACTATAGATGACAGCTAAATATTGAGTTTTAAATATATTATGATCAAGTGATTTGCATATATAATTAACAAGTATTATTAGATAGCTCAAACTACAATTCCAGATGCTTTTAGGATCAGTATTGTTTAAAGGGGTAATCTTATAATCAGTCACAATAAAGTCATAATATCCTACAGAGTTAGGATTATTCGTATCTGAGTCTAATAATGACAGACCAGATACATTCATAATTCTATAGAAATCACCTTGATCAGCAACACCTACTTGGGGTTTTATAAATAAGACTCCGATAGTTATAGAAATTGCAAGTAAAGCAAACCAAAACATATAGAAGTTTCTTAAATTCTTTTTTGCTTTCATTAAATTTTCCTCCACAAAGATAGATTTAAAGTAATAAACATGATTCTAAAGATATTAACAGATAAAATTATAATGTTTTTTGATTAATACTACAAGAAAACATCAAATTAATTTAAAGGACTACTTCAAAAATAGGATAAATATAAATTTTCAGAAAATTAAGAAAATAAGGAGGATTTAACGAATAGAAATAGAAATATAACATATAGCATTATTAAGTGAAAGGCAGGTGGGAGCCAATCTCTAGGGTAGATTAAGGGTTTGGCAGCATTATGAAAGATTATAGTATTAAAAATTTAAGAAATGTAGGATTAATGGGGCATAATGGAACTGGAAAGACTTCCTTAGCGGAAAGCCTTCTGTATTATTCAAAAATTACAGATAGATTAGGGAATATTGAGGATGGGACTACGGTTTTAGATTTTGATACTGAAGAAAAGAAGAGACAATTTTCTATTGCCCTTTCAGTAGCACCAATTGAATTAGATAATGTTAAAATAAATCTTATTGATATTCCTGGATATGCAGACTTTCAAGGTGAATGTATCGAAGGAATGAGATCCGTGGATGTAGGTATGATAGTTGTAAGCGGAGTTTCAGGAGTCAAGGCGGGAACTGAAAGAGCCTGGGAATATTGTAACAAAATTAAATTGCCTAGAACATTTTTTATAAATAAATTAGATAGAGAGAACTCGGATTTTAATAAAGTATTAGCATCTCTTAAAGAAAAGTTTGGCATCAGCGTGGTGCCTATTCAGTATCCTATAGGAGAAGAAGACAATTTTAAAGGAGTAATAAATATAATATCCAAACAAGCAAGAGTATACGATGTAAAGACTAAGGAAATAAAAATATTGGATATACCTGAAGAGCTCCAGGATGAAGTTGAAAATTGTAAGAAGATGATTATGGAAGCTGTAGCTGAGACTGATGAAGTATTGCTTGATAAATATTTTAGTGAAGGTGAATTGAGTGATGAAGAAATATATAAGGGCCTTATAAGTGGATGTGCTAATGGGGATATTGCCCCTGTTATGTGTGGAAGTGCTACAAAAGTTATCGGAATGGATTCTTTAATTGATGATATTGTAGAATGTTTTCCATCGCCAGAATATGCTATTCCACAAAAAGCTGTAGACGTTTTAAAAGATGAAGAGGTTTTTGTTAATCTCAATCAAGATAAGCCTTTTTCTGCATTAGTATTTAAAACTATTGCAGATCCATTTGTAGGCAGGATATCATTTTTTAGAGTTATTACAGGTGAAGCGAAAGATGATATGACAGTATTAAATGTTAATAAAGATAAGAACGAAAAATTATCCCATATATGTTTTATTAGAGGTAAGACACAAATACCAGCTAAAAGAATAATAGCTGGTGATATAGGTGCTATTTCCAAGCTACAGTATACAAATACAGGCGATACTTTAGCTAGTCCTGATTTTAAAGTAATATATGACAAAATGAATTTTCCTAAAACAGTTTTCTCAATGGCTGTAATCCCACAAGCTAAAGGTGATGAGGAAAAGATATCTCAAGCTTTGGCCAAGTTAAAAGATGAAGATCCTGTTTTTCAGATTGATAGGGATGTAGAAAATGCAGAAATTGTAATCTCAGGACTAGGAGAAACACATATTAATGTAATCGCAAGTAAAATAAAAAGTAAATTTGGTGTAGAAGCAGTATTAAGTTTACCAAAGGTACCTTATAAAGAAACTATAAAGGGATTTTCAGATGTACAAGGAAAACATAAAAAGCAGTCTGGTGGACATGGCCAGTATGGAGATGTGGTAATTAAATTTGAACGTAGAACAGATGGAGAGGAAGAATTAGAATTTATTGATAACGTTGTTGGTGGTGCAGTTCCAAGAAATTTTATTCCAGCAGTAGAAAAAGGATTAAGAGAGTGTATAACTCATGGGGTTTTAGCAGGATGCCCAGTTATAGGCCTTAAAGCGACTCTTCATGATGGATCATATCACTCTGTAGATTCTTCTGAAATGGCTTTTAAGGTTGCAGCTTCTATAGCTTATAAAAAGGGATTAGAGCAAGCTAAACCTATTCTATTGGAACCTATAATGAAAGTAGAAGTTATATTACCAAATGAATATATGGGTGATGTAATAGCTGATATAAATAAAAAGAGGGGAAGAGTAATCGGAATGGAACCAGAAGGGGACAAGCAAAGGGTTATATCAGAAATTCCGCTTGCCGAAATTAGAAAATATGCTACTGAATTGAGATCTTTAACTCAAGGAAGAGGAGTATTTACAAAAGAATTTGTAAGATATGAAGAAGTTCCAGAGATAGAGGTAGCGAAAGCCATAGAGAGCATTAATGAATTAAGAAAATAAGATTACGGAGAGTTATAGCTAAAATTTACGGAATAGGAATAAAAAGTACTCTAGTGTAGTAATTACATAAAGGGTACTTTTTATTTATTGGCTTAATAAAGAGAAGTAAAATAAAATTTACTATAATTAATGAATAAGGTAAATTTTACATTAATATATATAGGATAAAATCATGTGTAGAAAGACATAATATTTTAGTGATAGTATATTTTATACAATTTAAGCAAGGAGGCCTATACAATGTCAGATTATAGCATGGATATTAATGGGAATATAGAGTTGAGTGATTATAGTAATATATTTGACTATTTTAATATAATAGACAAAGATGATAACTTTGTAATAAGGATAGATAGAAATAATAAGGATGACATAGAATTAATTAATTCTATGCTTCAAGATAACAAATTCAATATTAATTATACACAATATGACGATTTTGGGAACTATTACATAAGCGCCAATAAAGGATCTTGAAAAAATATTATTTAAAATACAGGTTTTATTGGAATAGCATAATATAGTATAATATGTATTAGCAAATTGTTTTTTATTGGTATATTAAATAAAATAAAGGAGAGTTATATTATGCAAAAATATGTTATAGGAGTAGATTTAGGAGGAACTAAGATAAGTACTGCATTATCTAATTTAAATGGAGAAGTGCTATGTCAAACAACAGTTCCTACAAATGCAAGTGAGGGAGAAATTCCAGTATTAAATAGAATTATAGAATCTGTTGAAAAAGTAATTAAAGATGGATCAGTAACTTATAAAGATATAAAAGGAATTGGTATCGGTTCCCCTGGACCTTTAGATGCTGAAAAAGGAACTATAATCTATACACCAAACCTTCCATTTAAGAATTTTAATTTAGTGGAACCTTTGAATAAAAAATTTGAAGTTCCTGTGTTTTTAGATAATGATGCAAACGTTGCAGCTATCGGTGAATATATGTTTGGTGCAGGAAAAGGCGCTAAAGATGTAGTGTTCTTCACAGTAAGCACTGGAGTAGGTGGAGGAGCTGTCTTAAATGGAAAGGTATATAGAGGACACACTTCAAATGCCTTAGAAATAGGACATATGACAGTGGCACCAGATGGACCAAGATGTAATTGTGGAAATATAGGGTGTGTAGAAGCAACGTCATCAGGGACTGCAATTGCAAAAAGAGGACAGGAAGCATTAGCTAGCAAAGTTGAGACTTCATTAAGAAAGTATGATACTATTACTTCATATGAGGTGTTTACAGAGGCGGCTGCAGGAGATCCAGTTTGCGTAGATATAATTAATAATGCACTGAATTATTTAGGAATAGCTATAGCTAATGCAGTATCTATATTTGATCCAGAAATTATAATAATAGGTGGTGGTGTATCAAAAGCTGGAGAGATTGTTTTTGATACAGTAAGAAAAGTTGTTGATAAGAGATGTTTTAAATCCATGGCAGAATCAGTTAAGATTGTTCCAGCAGGATTAGGTACAGATGCAGGGGTAATTGGTGCGGTAGCATTAGCATTGCTTGAAACAGAAGATAAGTAATATAAAGGATGAAGCAAGTAAAGTAGTGTAGATTTTTAGATTAACCCTAGAGCTTTGAAACATTTAGAATAGACTTTTATAATAGAATTGCAGATAGATGTGAATAAAGATTAAAAATTTCACATAAAATTAAAACGGAAAGCTCTCTTTGCAATGAATTTTTTCTTCTCATACATATTACTAAGTTTATTCTAGGTTAATTACTTAACTAATGAGACTTTTATTTTGATATTTAAAGTATTTACCTATAATAGATTGGGATGAAAAAAATTTTTATATAAGCTATCTCTAGATATACTTAGAGATAGCATATTATAAAAGAATATATTTTATATGAAACCTATTCAATAGATTGTTGGATAGGTTTCAATCTTTAATTATAATATAAATAGAGATTATTGTAATTAATAATGGTTTAGTAGTATAATTTCTAATTAAGAATATTATTGTAGACTTGCAAATTAAATAAGAAGAAGGTAATAAGATGAAAGCAGAGATTATAGCCATAGGAACAGAGATTTTATTAGGCGATATAATTAATTCAAATGCCCAATATTTAGCTCAGGAATTAGCAGCCCTTGGAATAGATATGTATTATCAGCAAGTAGTAGGAGATAATGAAATAAGAATTATGCATGCATTTGATGAGGCATATAGCAGAAGTGACATCATAATAACTACAGGAGGACTTGGACCTACAGATGATGATATTACAAAAGAAGTTGCAGCTAAATATTTTAATAAAGAATTGATTCAGGATGAAAATTCGATTAAAAAAATAAGAGATTATTTTAAATTTAGAGAAAGAGCAATGACTAAAAATAATTTAAAGCAAGGATTAATTCCAGAAGGAGCAACTGTTATAAAGAATAATAATGGAACAGCGCCAGGAGTTATAATAGAAGATGATAATAAGATAATGATCATTTTACCTGGGCCACCAAAGGAAATGAAACCAATGTTTGAAGAATCGGTTAAACCATATCTTCAAGAGAAATCAGATTCAATATTGGTTTCAAGAGTTGTTAAGATACTTGGAATAGGGGAAAGCGCTGTTGCAGAAGAGATTAAGGATTTAATAGATGCTCAAACTAATCCTACAATTGCGCCTTATGCAAAAGATGTAGGAGTAATGCTTCGTATAACTGCAAAGGCTGAAACTAAAGATGAAGCACTAAAATTGATAGAACCAATTGAGGAAGAAATTAAGAACAGACTTGGGGATAATGTTTATGCAACTGAGGATATTAACATAGAAGAAGTTGTAGCTAGGCTTTTGATAGAGAAGAAACTAACAATATCTACGGCAGAATCATGTACTGGTGGCATGATAGCAAGCTATCTTATTAATTATCCAGGTATATCGGAAGTTTTTTTAGAAGGCGCTGTAACATATTCCAATGAGGCTAAACATAATAGACTAGGCGTTAATAATGATATTTTAAACAAATATGGGGCCGTAAGTGAAGAAACCGCAAGAGAAATGGCAATTGGTATTGCAAAGACAGCTAATACTGATGTTAGCATTGTAACAACAGGAATTGCAGGACCAGAAGGTGGTACTTTAGAAAAACCTGTTGGATTGGTTTTTATAGGTGTGTATGTTCAAGGAAAGGTAACAATACAAAAATGTTTGTTTAAGGGAGATAGAAACAAAGTAAGGCTTCAGGCTACAATTACAGGATTAGATATGCTAAGAAGAATTCTTATTAAATAAATTATGCAAAATAAAAATGCCATAATATATTTCAAACGAAGTAATATATTATGGCTTTACAAATTGTATATAAATAAAAATGGGGGAGAGGCGATTAAATATTGAAGTTAAATACTTCATTATTATTTATTGCCAAATTAAATTTATTTATACATAATTTAGATAAAAAATTTATAATTCTTTTATAGCCTCGCTTAATGTTTTCCCGAAAGAATCGTTAATAACCAAATTAGCTTTAGAATCAGCAGAGGTAGAACTTTTATTTATTAACACAAGATTCTTTCCTCTAAAATAATTGATAAGTCCGGCAGCAGGATAAACAACAAGTGAAGTTCCACCTATAATAAGAGTATCTGCATTAGAAATTGCATTTATAGATTCTCTAATTACTTTATCGTCTAGCCCATCTTCATAAAGAACTACATCGGGCTTAACAGTTCCACCACATTTAGTGCAAGTAGGAACTTCTTTAGATTGTAGGATAAAATTCACATCATAGGATTCGTGACATTTAACGCAATAATTTCGATGGATAGATCCATGAAGTTCAAATACATTTTTGCTTCCAGCCATTTGATGAAGTCCATCTATATTTTGTGTCACGATAGCTTTTAATTTTCCCAGTTCTTCAAGTTTAGCTAATGCTAAGTGGCCGGCATTCGGTTTAGCTTCTGGATATATAAGTTTTGCTTTGTAAAATTTAAAAAATTCTTCAGGATATTTAATATAAAAAGTATGTGATACTAACTGCTCAGGAGTCAATGTAGCGTTTAATTTCTCGCTAAATAGGCCATTTGAGCTTCTAAAGTCAGGTATATTAGATTCCGTACTGATACCAGCTCCGCCGAAAAAGACTATATTATTACTATTCTTTAATATTTCTGATAACTTTTCAATGCTCATAGAAAAACCTCCAAATTAGAATTTATTTTAAGTATTAAAAACACATTATCATGTATATTTAATTATTGCACAATTGATTAGAAAAATAAAATATAAACCCTGATGAATTAAACATTTTAAAATATTTATAATAAAAAAATAAAAAATGTGTTGACATAATATAAATAACTCGATATAATACTACTTGTATCTGGTGATGACGGCGTAGAGGTAACACTCCTTCCCATTCCGAACAGGAAAGTTAAGGTCTACAGCGCTGATGGTACTGCATGGGAGACTGTGTGGAAGAGTAAGACGTTGCCAGGTAATATGGCTCGATAGCTCAGTCGGTAGAGCAGAGGACTGAAAATCCTCGTGTCACTGGTTCGATTCCAGTTCGAGCCACCAAAAAAGCACTAACATAAGTTAGTGCTTTTTCTATATCTTTAGAAAATTATAATTCAGTAAAATCTGTATACAATTTTTTGAATAGTTTAATTAACTTAAGTTACTATTTCAAGGGAATAAAAAATACATTATATTCGTTAAAAAGATAACATTTAAATTATATTTCTAAATGTTATCTTTTTTTATATTAACTATTTGTAAAAAAGTTATATAGGAATTCCTTAAACAGTACATTGATCTATATATATTGAGTAGATACCGCAGTTAGGGCATACAGTCACACTAACTATATAGCTATCATCAATTTTTCCTAAACCAAAAAGTTTATTAAAAGATGTATTCTTATATTCATTACAGATAGTATTTATTACATATTCATTATCTTTTGTATATATGTAAAAGTGGTACTCTAAGTAACGATAAGATTTATTTATTTGCTCTTGAGTATTACATGTACATTTATCACCATAATATTCAGTTGAAAAACTTATTTCTTCTCCTTCATTTAGAGCATTCAATATTATATCTAAGGAAAGACCTGTAATCTCATTTTCCCCTTCAAAAAATATCCCATCGCAATTATTCTCTGTTAGTACGTATTCTTTATTCTCATAAACAAATTTATAATCCACAAAACAACCTCCTCAAAATTAGCGTATAATCAATTATACACCAGCATATGCACAATGTTTAGCAAAACTATATTTAAACATTTAATTTATAATAGAAAGGCTTAATTTAAATGTAAGCATTGGAAAAGTAAATTAAATAATTATATATTTTCGATTTGCCAGTCAATTGGTTCTTGATTTGTAGAAATTAGAAAATTGTTTGTTTTTGAAAAAGGTTTACTTCCGAAGAAGCCTCTTGATGCAGATAATGGACTAGGATGAACGGATTTTATTATAAGATGCTTAGGATTAGTAATAAAGTCAGTCTTTGAAATAGCATTATTACCCCAAAGTATGAATACTATAGGTGTTTCCTTTTTATTTAGCACCTTAATAACCTCATTTGTGAATTCTTCCCATCCCTTATTTTTGTGGGAATTAGCTTCTCCAGCTCTAACTGTAAGTACCGTATTTAGCAATAAGACTCCTTGATCAGCCCACTTTCTTAAATAGCCATTGTTTGGAATATAGCAACCTAGATCAGTATGTAGTTCCTTATAGATATTAATTAAAGATGGTGGAGTTTTTACACCTGGATTAACAGAAAAACTCAATCCATGCGCTTGGCCAGGTCCATGATAAGGATCTTGACCTAATATAACAACTTTAACTTTATTATAAGGTGTAAAATGTAAGGCGTTAAAGAGATCATACATATTAGGATAAATGGTCTTAGAGTTATATTCATTTATTAAAAATTTTCTTAGATCAATATAATAATCTTTTTGGAATTCAGACTGCAAATAATTTTTCCAATCATTTTTTAATATATCGGACATTAAATCACCCCTAAATTAGTATAACATTTTATGGTGGTTTTATGTATACTATGTATTTTTGATTAAAAATCTAAAATTTATTTAGTTATATTATTGTTAGAAGTAGTAGATACTGTTAAAATGAAGTGTATATAACAAACTGTTAAAAATAATATAAAATGATTATAAAGGAGAATTCACATGGAAAATAAAGTGTTAGCTGTTGCAGCAGGATATGAAATAACAGAAAAAGATTTAAATGCAATAATTAGTAGATATCCACAAGAGCAAAGAGGAGCTTTACAAAGCGAAGAAAAGAAGAAACAATTGGTAGAACAATTGATTTCATTTGAATTAATGAATAAGTTTGGAAAAGAAATACAATTAGATAAGACTCAAGAATACAAAGACGCCATGGAAAATATATCAAAGGAAGTTATAACTTCAATGGCAATAAATAAAGTATTGAGTGATGTAACAATAACAGATGAAGAAGTAAAGAAATACTATGAAGATAATAAAGAAGCTTTTGGTCAGCCTGCAACAGTTTCAGCTAGACATATTCTAGTAGAAACTGAAGAGGAAGCAAATAAGGCAAGAGAAGAAATCTTAAGCGGCAAGATTTCATTCGGAGATGCTGCAATGAAATATTCAACATGCCCATCTAATCAACAAGGTGGAAATTTGGGTGAATTCTCAAAAGGTATGATGGTTCCAGAATTTGAAGAAGCTGCTTTTACATCAGAAATAGGAAAGGTTACTGAACCGGTTAAAACTCAATTTGGGTATCATTTAGTGTTAGTAGATGCAAAAAATGAAGCCTCAATCAAAAGTTTTGAAGAAGTTAAAGACAGTGTATTAGATAATTTAATTAAAGAAAATCAACATAAAAAATATGATCAAATATTGAAGGAATTAGAAGCTAAATACGGAGTTGAAAGAAAATAAAAATTTCTATTTAATAGCAATATAGTTTCAAAAATAAAGGTAATGATGGATACATTACCTTTATTTTTTTATTTTAAAGTTCATATGTTATTATTTTGGAATATAATACAATATTCAAATATGATTTTATGTTATAAAAATGTATTCAGATATCCCTACGTTACAGATTTATATACTAACAGCATGAGAAAAAGCTTGTCTTAAATTTGCATTGTAGAATGTTGAATTATTTTTAGTAATCTAATTATTCGTATGTAGGCGATAAAACAAATATTTATAATAACTAATATCTATAAAAGCTCAGTAAAGGAAAAAATATATTTATCACAATACTTAAGAATTTCGGATATAGGTTCTAAACATAAATCATCTTTTATTCCGATCACCCTCATATTTGCTTTTTTTGCACTTTTCATAGCAGGGAGTATATCCTCAAATACTAAACAGTATTCAGGTTTAATATTTAACTTTTTTGCTGCTAATAAATATATGTCAGGACAATCTTTTCCTTTTGCGACTTCATCAGTAATAGTGATTGAATCAAAATAGTCATAAACCCCATTGTTTTTTAAACAAGCCTCAAGCAGTGGGATAGAATTGCTAGTCGCTAATGCAATTTTTATTTTATTATCTTTTAAATATTTTAAAAAAGTTTTTACACCTGATTTGAGTTTTACATTATTAGCGTAATGATGAAATGCTGCATGATGCCAATCACTAAGTATTTCATCTACTGAATCTTCAATTTTAAATCTATTTTTAAAATATACTGCTGTCTGATAAAAACTTAAGTGTTCAATATCGTTTTTTAAGTCATTAGGTACAGCATGTCCTTTCTTTTTAAGATAATCTATGTCGATCTGAGACCATACCCACATGGAATCTACAATAGTTCCATCTAAATCAAAAATTACACCTTTTATATTACTTAGCATTTTACACCTCCAAATAATTGTTATTTATATAAACGAATAAATATTGATATAACTTAGTGCTAAACTTAATCTTCTATTGGTGTGCCTTAGTGTCAATAAATATTATAATTAAAGCATTAGATACGAATAAGAATTAGAAGAATTAGTAATAAGATATATCTTATAGATTAATAAATTACTAAATAAAAAAACTTAAGGATCAATCCTTAAGTTATAGTAGTCTAATAATATATTTGGTCGGGGTGACAGGGATTGAACCTGCGACCTCATGGTCCCAAACCACGCGCGCTCCCATCTGCGCCACACCCCGGTTATACATTAATTATATATTCAAGTAAATCTTATGTCAAGGACTTTAGAAGATGTAATTAATACAGAAAAAAGTTAATTATAGTCATTAGAATAAATAATTTTGTGATGAGGGAGGCTGGAATTGTTAAGTTAAGTTTATTGATGAAAATTTATATATATAAGCTATAATAAGAATCACAAAGAATAAGCTAGAAAAAGTGGGGAATACGGACGATATTTAGATAATAGTAGGATAAACTAAATTCTCGCTATATATATGAATTGTTCATTCTTATCCAAGGTGTTATAATTATGTAGTGATATAGATTAATGGAGGAGGGAAGGTTTAAAACCGATATTTAATGAGGAGTAGAATTCTAGCTATTATGTTAGCAACCGTAATCGTTGTAGGTAGCTCGATACCAGCGTTTGCGACGCCAGATAATCAACAGTTGAGTGATTCAAGACAGAAATATGCAGAAATTGAAAGCAAGATAACAGATATTCAGAATAAAATTGATGATTTAAATATGCAGATAGAGCCGCTACAATTAACAGTAGATAAGAATAAAAAAGAAATAACAACTATCAATAAAGTTATTGATAGTAGTACAAAAGACATTGAACAATATAAGAAAGAGATTAATACATTAGATTTAGCTTTAGGACAAAGAGTTAAAGCTATGTACATGTCAGGTGATTTAGAATTTGGTTACTTGAATTTTATACTTGAATCAGAATCAACAAGTGATTTCTTTTCTAGAGCAGAGGCAGTTAGTAAAATTATAGGAAAAGATAAATCTGCCATAGAAGATGTTACAAGTAAAAAGGAAGAATTAAATAACAAAATAAAATCCTTAGAAGATAAGAAAGATGAAATAGATAAACTTAATAAAGAAATACAAGTTAGCTTAAGTGAACTCGATGGAAAGAAAAAAGAAGCAGAAACTTTATCAAGTCAAGCTAAGGATGAAAAAAGTAAATTTGACTCACAATACTTATCACAATTAGAAAGAGAACTTGTAAAATCTCAATTTGATGTTATAGGTAACTCTAATAGTTCAGCTACTGATCTTCAAGGAGCAATTAATCAATTAAGAAATATTAGAGATAATCAAATTAAGAGTGAGATTGTTACTTCAGAGATAAATGATAAAATTGAAAAGGCTAAAACAATGGTAGCAGATAAAAAAGCAGCTGAAGTAAAAGTGGCAACGCCAAGTAGAGGCGGAGGCGGAAGAGTAGCTGTACCATCAGCAGGAAATGCTCAATCTATTCTAAATGAGGCATATGCACAGTTAGGAAAGCCTTATGTATGGGGTGCAACTGGAGATGCAAGTTTTGACTGTTCAGGATTTACTCAATATGTTTATGAGCATGCTGCAGGAGTAGATATAACAAGAACAACTTATTCTCAAATTGGAGTTGGACAACCAGTTAGCCAAGATCAGCTTCAACCTGGAGATTTGGTATTTACTCATCCAGGTCACGTTGGGATATATGTTGGTAATGGCCAAATGATTAACGCACCTCAAACAGGTGATGTGGTTAAAGTTGCGCCAGTTTATAGTTTTTATGCTGCAAGAAGAGTTCTTAAGTAGTTAACATAAGAAATTAGTTGTTAATATCTGATTTCAAATTATTGTCCTTCTGTAAAAGATCAGAAGGACTTTTTTTATTTTACTTGTATGATATAATGTGGAATATATACTTTAGAGATTAGGTATATACAAATATTGATATTAGATATTTTAAAGTAGAATATTGTAAAGTTAAGTAGAGGAAGAATAATATGAATAATAAATTGCAATATGTGAGAGATGATGAGACAGTAGATGATTTGCAACTTAAGGGATTAAATTTAATTCAAAAGAAGGAGGGATTTAAATTTGGTATAGATGCTGTTTTATTATCTGATTTTGCTTATATAAAAAACAAACATAAGGTGATGGATTTATGTACAGGAACTGGAATAATTCCATTTTTGATATATGGCAAATATAAGCCTGAGCGTGTATATGGATTAGAAATTCAAGAAGATATGGTAGATATGGCTAAAAGGAGCGTAAAATTAAATGAGCTTGAAGGAAATGTATGTTTTATAAATGAAGATTTAAAAAACATAGATTATCTAAAGACACTTGACAAGTTTGATGCGGTGACAGTAAATCCACCTTATAAACTAAACAATTCAGGAATTATAAATCCAAATGATAAGCTTGCTATAGCTAGGCATGAAATACTATGTAATTTAGAAGATGTGATTTCGGCAGCAAGAATTTTATTAAAGGATAATGGAAGACTCTTTATGATACATAGACCTGAAAGATTAGCGGATATTTTTGTTTTAATGAGAAAATATAAAATAGAACCGAAAAGAGTAAAAATGATTCATCCTAAGGTAGGAAAAGCTCCTAATATTGTATTGGTTGAAGGACAAAGAGATGGGGGAGCCTATTTGAAGTGGGAAGCACCATTGTATGTCTATGATGAAGATGGAAAATATACTAAAGAAATAGATTCAATATATTGGAGGTCATGATATGGAAAATGGAAAGTTGTATTTAGTACCAACTCCTATTGGAAACTTAAAAGATATAACATTGAGGGCTCTAGAAACTTTAAGAGATGTTGATATTATAGCGGCTGAAGATACAAGACAAACGTTGAAATTATTAAATCATTTTGAGATAAAAAAACCATTAATAAGTTATCACAAATTTAATGAGCAAATAAAAAGTGATAAAATTATAGATTTACTAATGGAAGGGAATAATGTTGCTTTAGTTTCAGATGCTGGAACACCTGGAATATCAGATCCAGGAAGTGTTATTGTTGGACGTTGCATAGAAAAAAAGATAAATTTCGAAGTACTTCCAGGAGCGACAGCTATAACTACGGCATTAGTTTATTCTGGATTAGACACAACTAAATTTTTATTCAGGGGTTTCTTACCAAGAGAAAATAAAGAACGTAAGATAGTCACAAATGACTTATTGCAAAGTCAGGAAACTATTATCTTTTACGAAGCACCGCATAGACTGATAGATACGCTTGAATTCTTATTAGATACGTTCGGAGATAGAAAAATTGCTGTATGTAGAGAATTAACTAAGATTTATCAAGAAATATATAGGGGGACGTTAAAAGAGGCTGCTCAATATTTTCTAGAGAATAAACCAAGAGGAGAATTTGTTCTTGTTCTAGAAGGAAAAAGACTTGAAGAGATAAAGGAAGAGCAAAGGGAAGAGTGGATTCATTTATCTATTGAAGAGCATATAGTTAAATATATTAATGGTGGTGCGAGTAAGAAAGAGGCAATAAAGCTTGTAGCCAAGGAAAGAGAATTACCTAAAAGTGAAGTATATAAATTCTCAACTAATATATAATTAAGTTAAGAAAATAGACTATCTCAAATTAACTCTTGAGATAGTCTATTATTTATTGACTATATAATTAATTATATAATAGGAAATTAGAATACATCAAATACTATCTGTTTGTTTTAATTTCATCTAAACATTTAGTACAGATATTCTTACCTTTATAGTTAATTACGTCTCTTGCATCTCCACAGAAGATACAAGCTGGTTCGTATTTCTTTAAGATTATTTGCTCTCCGTCTACATAAATTTCTAATGCATCTTTTTCAGCAATATCTAATGTTCTTCTAAGTTCTATAGGAATAACTATTCTTCCTAATTCATCTACTCTTCTAACTACACCTGTTGATTTCATAAAAAATTCCTCCTAATTCCATGATTCGACATTCTACTATGATATATTACCAAGTATGTAATATAAAGTCAATGTATATTTTTAAATATTTATAAGAAATTACAAATTTCAACTTTAATAAACATCTTATATAAAATATACTACCATATTTTAGAAAAGTCAAGAGGGTTTATTTGTAAAATTATCATATTAATCCAAATTAATAAATTTGAGGAATCTAGATGTACCAATGGTTAGAGAAATGTATATGAATTATATTCATGATTATATAATAGTAAATTTACAAATAAAGTAATATAAGGCATATGTCCGCTTTTTTTGTAGAAATGCAAATACTATAAATAATAATGTCGATTGATTACATAAATTAGATATTTTTTATCAATACTATATTTAAAAAAAATTAGATATGTCGTATAATACTATTATTATACTAAGAGTATAAACTAGTAGAAAAATTTTTATATTACAATGTTTATAATAACTTGTAACAAGTTCATGATTACTATATAATATATAATATAGATTGAGAAAGAATAGGTGCATGATAATGGCAGGAAAATTTGATTCAGATTATATAAAAGAATTGGCTAAAGAAATGTCTAAAAGTACTTCCGTTTCATATGAAGATATTCCTAAATATGATTTGTTTTTATCCCAAGTAATCGATTATTTGAACGATAAGTTTGTTGATGAGAAGTTTACTAACAATATAGTTCAAAATTATACTAAAAGCGAAGTTATAACTAAGCCGGAAGATGGAAAAAAAAGAGGATATACAAAAATGCATTTAGTACAATTAGTACTGCTTAGCCATATGAGGCCCTTATTAACGACGGAAGAAATAAAGAAAGTTTTTCGGCTTGCATTTAATGAAATCAATGACAGAAGCGATGATATACTGTCATGGGAAGAGACATATAAAACTTTCACACAAATACAAAAGGAAAGTTTGGATAACTATTTAGATACGTTTATATCAAATGATGATAAATTAGAAGATATAATAAAGAATTTTGACTTGAAAGATAATGATAAGGAAAGAATTAAAATTTTCCTATTAGTTCTTTCTTTAATAGCAGAAGCAAGTGTTATTAAAAAGTTAGTTCAAAAAATAGTTAAAGAGTATGAAGAAGAATAAATTATATGAGATAAAATATTTACAATAGCAATAAACTAAAAAACACTTACTTAATTAGAACTTGAATTTTGTTAGGTTAATTAAGTAAGTGTTTTATGACTATGTTTATGATTTAATATTGAAAATGTGATTTTAACTATAGTGAGGAATTAATTTATGGATAAAATTCTTATACGAGAGTCTGTGAGAAATTTAGTAGAATTTTGCTTGAAAAAAGGTGATATAGATAATAGGTTTTCTGGAAGTGCTAGGGCAGTAGAGGGAGTAAGAGCACATCAAAAGCTTCAGGAAGATAACGGAAGGGTTTATGAGAACTATGAAAAGGAAGTATATTTAACTCATGAATTCGAGACGAATAAAAGCTTGATCTATATTGAAGGAAGAGCGGATGGAATTATAACAGAAAAAGATAAAGTTATAATTGAAGAAATAAAATCAACTTATAAGAATTTTGCATACATTGATGATTTGAATGAGGTCCATTGGGCTCAGGCAAAGGTGTATGCTTTTATTTATGGAAATCAAAATAATCTTGAAGAAATTTATGTACGATTATCCTACATGCAGTTAGAAACGAATGAGGTTAAGAGTTTTGAAAAAAAATTTACTATAGGAGAATTAGAAGAATTTATATCTGATTTATTAAGAGAATATGAGAGGTTTAGTGTTCTAATATTTAAATGGAAAAACATTAGAGATGAAACTATAAAAGTACTAAATTTTCCTTTTGAAAAATACAGAGAAGGTCAAAGGAAACTTATTAATGTTTCATATCAAACTATAAAAGAGGAGGAAATATTATTTGTTCAGGCACCGACAGGCATAGGAAAAACTATATCAACCATATTCCCAGCTGTAAAGGCTATAAGCGAAGGAATCGGAGAAAAAATTATATATTTGACGGCAAAGACGATAAATAGGGAAGTTGCTGAAGAAACTTTTGAAAGATTGCGTCAAGAAGGCTTGAAATTTAGGACTATCACAATTACGGCAAAAGAGAAAACATGTATTAATGATGATTTTGATTGCAATCCAGAGAAGTGCATATATGCCAAAGACTATTATGGTAAAGTAAAAAAAGTAATTACAAATGTTATCGAAAGGGAAGAAAGAATTTCCACGGAAATATTGAAGGAATATGCCGAAAAATATCAGGTATGCCCATTTGAGCTATCTTTAGATATAAGTACTTATTGTGATGGAATTATAGGTGATTATAATTACATCTTTGATCCAAGAGTATCTTTGAGTAGAGTTCTAGAAAGCAAAGGAAATATAGTTTTGGTGGATGAAGCACATAATTTAATTGATAGATCAAGAAATATGTATTCCGCATCCTTATATAAAAGTCAAATTCTAAATTGCAAAAAGATAACTAAGGGTAAATTAAATAAACTACATTCTTTATTGGGAAAGATTAATGATTATTTCATTAATTTAAGAAATGAATGCGACCATAGAGAAGTGAAATCATTTTATGAAGAGGAACATCCTAAGGAATTGAGTAAGTATTTGCAGTTATACTTAAAAGAAAGTGAAGAAGTGCTAGTAAGAGGAAATAGATTTGATGGTTATGAAGATATATTGAAATTATATTTTGATATGAATGCTTTTACTTCTACGACACAGCTCTATGATGAAAATTATAGGACTTGTATAGAAAAGGATTCTCAAGAAATCAAGTTGACTTTATATTGTGTAAATCCAGCTAAGAATTTAAGAGAATATTTAGGGAAATGCTACTCAGTAATATTTTTTTCTGCAACTATATCACCAATAAAATACTATGTAAATATGCTGGGCGGAGATGATAATACATATAGGCTAAAGCTTCCATCTCCTTTCAATAAAGAAAACTTAAAAGTTCATATTAGTCCTATTAATATTAGATATTCATATAGAAAAAGGACCTTATCATCAGTGAAAGATAAAATTTGTGGCTTTATAAAGCAGCAAATTGGAAACTACATGATTTTTTCACCATCATATGCATATATGGAAGAGTTATATAGCCATATGGAGGAGTCGAAGCTAGAAGAATTTAATCTTATGAAACAGAAACCTAATATGACGGAGGAAGAAAAAAGTGAATTTTTAAGAAGATTTAAGAATAGCAATAATTTATTAATGTTTTGTGTGCTTGGAGGGATGTTTTCAGAAGGAATAGATTTGCCTGGTGATCAGTTAATTGGAAGCATAATAATTGGAGTAGGATATCCTATGGTAGATATGACAAATGAAGTTATAAAGGATTTTTATAAAGAAGATGGTTATGACTATGCGTATGTATTTCCAGGAATAAATAAAATTCAGCAGGCTGTAGGAAGAGTTATAAGAACTGAGACGGACAAAGGAAGAGTTCTGCTTATTGATGATAGATATATAAATAATAAATATAGTGTTCTTTTACCAAATGAGTGGTATCCTATAAATAAATATTAAATTATCTATAGTTGTATGAAATAAGCTACTAGATTGTATTGTGCATTGTGAATTAAAAATAAGTATGTTAAAATATTCATGGTAGTTTTATGAAATAGTATATCTACATATAATTTTAGTATTTACACTACAATTAAAAAAATATTTAGTTATTGATATCGTCAGTCAGAAGTTTGAATCGGAGATATATTGGTGATGATTAATAACATATTAAAGTAGAATTAAGGAGCGAGGATAATGAATATTCCATTAATTGATTTAAAAGCTCAATATAAGTCTATTGCTGAAGATTTAGATAGAGTAACTAAAGAAGTGCTTTCTTCTGCGAATTATATTATGGGCAAGAATGTAATTGAATTTGAGAGAGAATTTGCAGAATATATAGGAGTTAAACATGCGATATCAGTAGCGAATGGAACTGATGCATTGGTTATTGCATTAAAATCTTTAGGAATAGGGAATGGAGATGAAGTAATAACTTCGACATTTACTTATTTTGCTTCAGCTGAAGCTATTTCAGCAGTAGGTGCAACGCCTGTTTTTGTTGATGTTGAAAAGGAAACATTTAATATAGATCCAACTAAAATAGAAGAAAAAATTACAAATAAAACAAAAGCTATTATACCAGTTCATATCTTTGGACAATGTGCTAAGATGGATGAAATAAATGAAATAGCTAAGAAGCACAATTTAAAGATCGTAGAGGATGCTGCTCAAGCATCAGGATCTAGATATAAAGGAAAGATGGCGGGAACTTTAGGTGATGCAGCATGCTTCTCATTCTTCCCAACTAAGAATCTTTCATGTGCTGGCGATGGCGGCATGATAGTGACAAATGATGATAATATAGCGATAATAGCAAAAGCTTTAAGAACGCATGGAAGTGGAGAAACTGGACAAAAAGCTTATAATTTGCTAAATAATATAAATGATGAGATAGAGACGTCTAAAGATGGTGACGATACTGTATATAATGCTTTAAAATACTATAATTATTTAATCGGGTTCAACTCTAGGTTAGATGCTATTCAAGCAGCAATTCTAAGAGTAAAATTACCACATTTAGATGATTGGAATAGTAGAAGAAGAGAAGTAGCGCAAATATATAATGAAAAATTAAAAGGTTCTAATGTAGCTGTACCTACTGTTGATAAAGAAAATGAAACTATATATCATCAATATGTGTTACAATGCGAAAATAGAGAAGATATGATAAATAAACTTAAAGAAAGTGGTATAGCAACTGGAGTTTATTATCCAGTCCCACTACATTTACAAAAAGTATATAAAGATCTAGGATATAAAGAAGGGGATATGCCGGTTGCAGAATATTTATCACATAGAACATTTGCAATACCAGTTTATCCAGAATTAACAGAAAATGAAATAAATTATATAGTTGAAAATATAAAGGCATAATATTAATATTGTGATATGCAAATTCCTATATATTTTGAACTTGAGGTTTACTTAAGGAAAATATTGATAAGTGCGAGGGTTAATTATGGATAAGAATTATTTTGTACATGAATCAAGTTACATTGATAACGACGTAGTGATAGGTGACGGAACGAAGATTTGGCACTTCTCTCATATAATGAGTAATTCTGTAATTGGAGAAAAGTGTAATATAGGTCAAAACGTTGTAATATCGCCTGGTGTAAAAATTGGAGATGGAGTAAAGATACAAAATAATGTGTCTGTATATACAGGAGTTATTTGCGAAGATTATGTATTCTTAGGACCGTCTTGTGTGTTTACTAATGTAGTAAATCCAAGAAGCTTTATTGAAAGAAAAAGCGAGTATAAAGAAACTATAATTGGAAAAGGGGCTTCTATAGGTGCTAATGTAACAATTGTGTGCGGTCATAATATAGGGAAATATGCATTAGTAGGTGCTGGAGCAGTAGTTACTAAACACATACCTGATTATGCCTTAGTAGTAGGCAATCCGGCAAGTATCATAGGATATGTATGTGAATGTGGAGAAAAGTTGAACTTTAAAGATGAGCATGCAACTTGTAAAGCTTGTGGGAAAAAGTATAGCAAAGATAAAGAAAAAGTAGAATGTATAGATTAGAAAAACAGATTTTTATTTATTAACATTTCATTGTATAATTTGTTAATAAAACTTTTTAGTAAATTATGTTCTGTGGATAAAATTTTAGGCCGTAAATTACAGGAGGTATAAGATGTCATTATTAAAACAACAATTATTAGATAAAATAAATAATAAAACTGCAAAAGTTGGTGTGGTTGGTCTTGGATATGTTGGATTACCATTAGCTGTGGAAAAGGCTAATGCTGGTTATCAAACTATTGGATTTGATGTTCAAGATCAAAAGGTAAATATGGTTAATGAAGGAAAGAACTATATTGGGGATGTAGTGGATGAAAATTTAAAGAAGATAGTAGAAGAAAATACTTTAAGAGCTACTACTGACTTTAGTTTTGTTAAAGATGTAGACACTATTTGTATTTGCGTTCCTACACCATTAGATTTATATAAGCAACCAGATTTATCATATGTTGTAGATTCAACAAAAAGTGTTGCACAATATCTACATAAAGGTATGCTTGTTATTCTTGAAAGTACTACATATCCAGGAACAACTGAAGAGGTTCTTAAGCCAATACTAGAAGAAAGTGGACTTAAATGTGGAGAAGACTTTTTCTTAGCCTTTTCACCAGAAAGAGTTGATCCAGGTAATAAGGACTTTAATACTAAAAATACTCCTAAAGTTGTTGGGGGGTGTACACCTGATTGTACAGAAGTTGCAGCAGCATTATATAGAAATATATTAGAGGGAGATATCCATACTGTATCATCTCCAGCCGTAGCTGAAATGGAAAAAATATTGGAAAATACATTTAGAAATATAAATATTGGATTAGCTAACGAAATGGCTATTTTATGTAATAGAATGGGAATAGATGTATGGGAAGTTATAGATGCAGCTAAGACCAAGCCATACGGATTTATGCCGTTTTATCCAGGTCCAGGCTTAGGTGGACATTGTATTCCTCTTGATCCATTTTACTTAGAGTGGAAAGCAAAAGAATATGATTATCATACAAGATTAATAGAAACTTCAGGAGAAATAAATGATTCTATGCCTGAATTTGTATTAGATAATGTAATGAAGATTTTGAATAAGAATAAAAAGGCATTAAATGGTGCGAAAGTTCTTTTATTAGGAGTTGCATATAAGAATGATATCGATGATTATAGAGAATCTCCAGCATTCAAGGTAATAGAGCTATTAGAAAAGAATGGCGCTGACTTAATGGTAAATGATCCGTATTGTCCAATTTCTAAATATAAGGGTAAGGTTTATAATTCTGTTGATTGGAAAGAGGTTATAGACGAGTCTGATATAGTAATTATAACTACAAATCATAGTTGTTACGATTACGAATCAATTGTGTCTAGAGCTAAAGTTATTTATGATACTAGAAATGCAACTAAAAATGTTGTTAATAATAGAGAGAAAATTTATAAATTATAAGTTTTTCAAGGTGTATATAAGCTGATTCTATGCAAGAATGGTATATTAATTCCAATGAGTTACTATTAGTTAGAATATACTGTTTATAAAAAGAGCACCTCCATAATTTTATGGAGGTGTTCTTTTATTTACATTTATTAATAGTACATATAATTTGTGAAAAGCGAATAAAATAAGTACTGCATAAAATAAATAGATATTTAATTAATATAAATAGAAATTGGTGATTAAATGAAATATATAAAATTAAGTAGCAAAGTTAATTTAATTATACATCTTATAGTAAAAATTAAGAGGGACGATGTGTTTGCATTAGCATCTCAGTTAGCATATTATTTAATATTATCATTTTTCCCATTTATGTTATTTTTGATGACTTTGGCTGGATTTAGCAGCATAAGCTCTAAACAAATACTGGGACAATTAAATGTTATGCTTCCTAGGAGTGTATTGGAATTAACTCAGTCAACTGTTGTAGAGATATTTGACAATCAATATACTGGATTGTTAGGAATATCTATATTGTTAACGCTATGGACAGCGTCATCTGCATTTAAGGCTATAATAAAAAGCATAAATAAGGCGTACAACTTTAAAGAAGAAAGGTCATTTATTAAACTTTCAATTATTTCTATGTTAGGAATATTAGCATTAGCTGTAACTATAATTCTAGCTTTAACAGCGTTAGTATTTGGAAATGTAATAGGCGATTATATTAAAAGTATCAATCCATTTTATGAAATAATATTGATTATTTGGAATATATTCAGATATACTTTTATATTAGCGATAATGATATCTATATTTATTTGCGTTTATAAATTTGCTCCTGCTAAAAAGTTGGTATGGAAAGAGGTAATCGCAGGGTCCATATTTAGCACAGTGGGCTGGGTGCTAGTGTCCTTTGTTTTTTCATTTTATATCGATAATTTTAATAATTATTCTAGGTTTTATGGAAGTCTTGGTGCAGTATTTATACTTATGACATGGTTATTTTTAATATCAATAATATTCATCTTAGGAGTAGAGATAAATTTTGTTACATCTGAGTTAAGAGGTAGAAATCGAATGATTAGAAACAGGTAGACAATGATATTAAATTTTATTATAAAGTTTGATTTTTTATTGAATAGAAATTACCGAAGTGGGTATAACTTTAGAAGAAAAATATTCAGGAGGTAAAAGATGAATAAGATAATATTATTAGGAAGATTAGTTAAAGACCCTGAACTTAGGCACACTGAAAATGGAGAAAAAATTTATACCAAGTTTACAGTTGCTGTGCAACGAAATTTTAGATTACCTGATGGAATTAGAGAAGCGGATTTTATACCTATAAAAGTTTGGGGAAAAAAAGCTGAAGTTATAGTAAAATATATGAAAAAGGGAAGCCTTATTACTTTAAGCGGTAGATTAAGAACTGGTAGTTATGAGGATAAGGAGGGAAATAGAAAGTATATAGCAGAGGTTATAGCAGAAGATTTTAAGTTTCTTGAGAATAAGAAAAGTCAAACTGAGGCGTTGTAAAAATATTAGCCTAGTTGATTTTAATAATATAAGCTATATGGATAGATAAGTATATAACTATAAATATACTTATCTATAGAAGAGGTTATCTAATTGTTAGATATTGTCAATGCGTTTAGATAACCTTTGTGATAACATAAAAAGTATATTTTTACTTACAAATAAAAGTATACTTAAAATAAATATTCTTTTAATAAAATGCTTGATTATAAAAAACGCTTATGATATTAGTTTAATTTAATAGAACTAAAAATGAATACTAAAGTCATTAAAGTAAGATAAGTAGTGTTTATATAGAAATGAAAAAAATGTTTTTTATATTGTAATAATAAATGAAAAATATTTGTAGAAAAAGTGTTGTATTTATGTGAATATGTGTTATAATAATATTGTAAACGATATCTATTATATATTTTTCAATTATGGTGAAACAAAAAAAGAGATTATGAGGTGAAAAAAGAGCTATTGGCTCTTTTTTTATTTCCTTATGATAATTAATAAGGTTTTAATTGTAAGTAAAAACCATATTAGGTTTTTAAAAAATATATACAGTGTATTATTCGTCCAATTTCGACAAAAGACTTTTTTTATATGAAAATTTAAAGAATGTATATGTTGTAAAAAATAAAGGAAGAAGTTTTATTGTCAATAAAAAAAATATAAATCTTGAAAAAGAGGACATGCTTTGACAATTTATTGATACATTATGTGATACTATAGGTTTGTAAACAAGGAATTACTATCTTGAGGGAGTTGAAAGGGTTATGAATTTGGTTGAGGAATATACATCAATTAATAGTGATGC
Source organism: Clostridium sp. YIM B02569 (assembly GCF_022320765.1). Lineage (NCBI taxonomy): Bacteria > Bacillati > Bacillota > Clostridia > Eubacteriales > Clostridiaceae > Clostridium > Clostridium sp. YIM B02569. Next base: position 27,796 of record NZ_JAKJJX010000002.1, read on the forward strand.
TGATGTAGAGTATAGATATGCATATAGGCTTATAAAAAAGGATTATAAGGGGATAACTGCATATGGAATTGAAGTTGAAAGAAAAGATTATATTGGTTTAAAAAATGTGAATTTAGAGAGAGAAAAGATAGATATAATATCAATTCATAGGTACAAAGTAAAACAATTACTTATGAAATTGTTTAATAATCAGGTATCACCACTTCACTTAATTGATATTATAGGGACGTATGTGGATGAGCATGCTTATGAGTTTGATATTGGTATGGGAGAGAAAGTTATAAATTAATATTAAGGTATAGAAATAATTAAATATTTACGCTAGTATATGGTAAGAGATTACTAAGAAAGGCGATAAATCATGATTATTGGAATTGGAACAGATATAATAGAGATAAGTAGAATAGAGCGTGCGATACAAAGAACAAATACTTTTATTGAAAGATCATTTACTTGTAATGAGATTGCATATTTCAAATTAAAAGGATTTAAGGGGAATGTAGTAGCAGGAAATTTTGCTGCTAAGGAAGCGATTAGTAAAGCAATAGGAACTGGATTTAGAGGATTTGGATTAAAAGATATTGAAATATTGAGAAATGAGTTGGGAAAGCCAATAGTGAATTTAAGTGATAAAATATATAACCTATTGGAGATAAAAGAATTTAATATGCATGTTAGTATTTCACATAGTAATGAAAATGCGATAGCTTATGCAGTTATGGAGGCAATATAATGTTAGAAATTTTTTCGGCTAAACAATGTAGAGAAATTGATAGAGAATGCATTGATTATATTGGAATTCCTAGTATCGTATTGATGGAAAATGCTGCGATAAGTTTATTTGGGGAGATTTCAGATAAAGGTGAATCGTTTTTAATATTATGTGGAAAAGGTAATAATGGGGGGGACGCCCTTGCATTAGCTAGACATTTGATATTAGATGGGAAAAAGGTAAGGGTTTATATTCTAAGTAAAGACGAAAATTACAGTCAAGATTTTAAAATTAACTTTGGAATATTAGAAAAAATAATTGAAAAGAATGACATATTATTTATAAAGTCAGAGAACGATATAGATGAAAACGTAATAAGTGATATTAAAGACTATGACCTATTAATAGATGGAATTTTTGGTGTCGGCCTTAACAAAGATTTAGTGGGAATGTTTAAAAGTATTATAGAATGTATAAATTTATATGCAAAATTTGTGGTGGCGATTGATACGCCATCGGGTTTAGACTGTGACTTAGGTATTGAGAGAGGAATCGCGGTTCATGCTAATATAACTTATACATTTGAGGTCGTCAAACAGGGCTTTTTAGATTATAAAGCTATTGATTGTGTCGGAAAAATTAAAATATTAAAAATAGGCATTCCAGAGTATATAAAAAAGAAAAACTCTAATAATTTTTATATACTAGAAAAAAAGGAATATAGTAAGATGCTTTTAAAAAGGCAGGTTTATGGTCATAAAGGAGATTACGGTAGAGGAGTAGTTGTAGCTGGAAGAATCGGATTTACTGGAGCAGCCTTTATAACTACGGAATGTACGGTTAGAGCAGGTGCGGGATTGACTACACTAGCATGCAGCAGTGAGGTGCAAAAGATACTATCAAGCAGATTAACAGAAGCTATGACATTAGACTATGAAGATAATGATAACTTTATAGAACTTATAAAAAGAGCAAGTTCTATTGCTTTTGGTCCTGGAATTGGGGCTGGAGAAAGAGAAAAAAGCTTGTTGGAAAAGATAATAAGTAACAGTAAATGTCCTATTGTGATTGATGCGGACGGGATATCTATTATAGGGGAAAATAAGTACTTGCTAAATAATTTAAAGGGTAGGGCAATTATTACTCCACATCCAGGTGAAATGGCACGGTTTCTAGGAATGAGTATTGAAGACGTGGAGGCTAATAGAGTCAGCATAGCAAAATCAGTTGCCATGCAGTATGGAATAATTGTTTTATTAAAAGGGTATAATACCGTAATTTCGAACGGAAAAGAAGTTTATATAAATCCTACTGGCAACAGTAAGATGGCATCAGGAGGCATGGGAGATGCATTGACCGGAATAATAAATGCATTTCTGTCACAAGGAGCTAGCATAAATCAGGCTGCTCTTTTAAGTGCATATATTCATGGGAATATAGCTGATAAATTAAGCAAACAAGTTTACATAGTAAATGCAAGAGATATTATAGCCGAATTACCTAAAGAAATTAACAGTATTATTGATTAATTAAGAATAAAGTCACTAAGATTTTCATAAATAGTAATATGTAGTAATAAATCTTAGGAGGCCTTATGGATTTTAGAAAAGTATTGTTCAATAAAAAAATAATTATAGGTATTTTGGTGCTTATTCCAGTACTTATGATTTTGTTAGTTATTTTATGTAGAGACGTAATTACCCCTTCAAATGAAGATATAATTAGTGAACTGAAAGATACAAAGTATTACAGTAGTAAAGTTGATTATTTGTTTAAGAATTCTAAGTCGGAATTCGAGGAAAATACAATGCAATACTATAGTTTTGATAAGGGGTCAAGAATAGAATTCGGAAATGACTATAACAGAGTTAAGGTTTATAACGGTTCAGAGATAAAAGTTGAGGGTGACGAAGATAAAGAGGGATATACACTTGATAAGGATATAGACGTAATTTATCCTTTGGCATTCATAGAAAATATACTATCTAATAAGCAAGCTGATGAAATAAAAGAGGTTAAAGCAGATTGGGGACCAGGAGTATATTTACAAATAGATATAGAATTTAACAGCAAGAATAAGCATTTAAATAAAGCTGAATTCTATGTAGATAAGGATAAGAAGGTTCCAGTATTATTAAAGATTTTAGATGATGATAATAAAGAGAGAGTAATAGTAAAGTATAGTGATTTTAAAAAAGAAAAAACATTAAGTGATGATTTATTTTGATTTAAATAAATTTATTAATTAGAAATCAAGCCAACATTAATATTAAAAAACGATATACTAAATCTAAATATAAATTAAAGTACATATTAGAAATTTTGTAGAGAAAACATTTAATAAGAATTATCTAGAGAATGGTAAAGAAGTAATACAAATCCTTTGACAAATTGACATAATTTGCAATATAATCATAGTTATAAGAACTTTTTACTGCTATGGAGGCGAAAAGATGTCAATAATTAATCTAAATAACATGAAAAATAAAAAAATAGTTAACTCAGGGAATAATAAAATTAAAAAAAATAGTGGAATTATGGAGAAATCGTTAATACAATATATTAACGAAGGATTTTCAGCTGATTTTGAAAAACTAATGAAAAATGGTTATCAAGAAATGGCTGAAATAAACTTGGAATATTCTAAATTAGGTTTTGAATATATGTTAGATGATGTTAATGAGTATGAGGCATGGATTTGCGGAGTGTGATTATTTAGAATGGCAAACATTGTGGTAAAAAGAGGGGAAATTTTCTATGCGGATTTAAGTCCAGTTATAGGATCCGAACAGGGCGGGATAAGACCTGTTATTATAATACAAAATGATATTGGAAATAGATATAGTCCTACTGTTATTGTAGCTGCAATAACATCTCAAATAAATAAGGCTAAGCTTCCTATTCATGTTGAAATTTCATCAGAAGAGTATGGATTAAATAGAGATTCTGTTGTCTTATTAGAACAGATAAGAACATTAGATAAGAGAAGACTTAAAGAAAAAATTGGACATATGACTGAAGCAGACATGAAAAAGGTTGATAAAGCATTAGCGGTTAGCTTGAATTTAAGCTAAAGAGAAAACAAAAGGGTTTTATATCTATTAATATTAGGAGTGGTATAGATAATTTTTTTTATTTGTACTACTCTTTTTGTGCGTGAGAATACTCTATATTATATGAATATGCTTAAAAGTATATCACATTAATGAATGAGGTATACAAAATATATTTTGTATGCTAGAATAAATATGTTAAAATAAAACATAATATAAATGAGTAAATTAATAATAGGGGGTTGTATAATGAATAATGAATACAAACTTGAAGAAATCTCAAAGTTAATGAGAAAAGATATAGTTTCTATGCTTACAGAATCATCATCAGGTCATCCAGGAGGTTCTTTGTCAATAGCTGATATTATGTCTGTATTATTCTTTAAAGAAATGAACATAGATGTATCTAACGCAAAAGATCCAAATAGAGACAGATTTGTTTTATCAAAAGGCCATGCGGCACCAGCATTATATAGTGCTTTAGCTAGAAAGGGATATTTTGAAGTAGAAGAGTTAAAGAGCCTAAGAAAAACAGGTTCAAGATTACAAGGACATCCTAATATGAATGATTTACCAGGAATTGATATGTCTACGGGCTCGCTAGGACAAGGAATCTCTGCGGCAGTTGGAATGGCATTAGCAGGAAAGCTTGATAAGAAGGATTATAGAGTATACGCAATTTTAGGAGACGGAGAGCTTGAAGAAGGCCAAGTTTGGGAAGCATCAATGTCTGCAGCTCATTACAAATTAGATAATTTAACTGCATTTATAGATAATAATGGACTACAAATAGATGGAAACATAGAAGATGTTATGAATCCTGGTCCTATAGATAAAAAATTTGAAGCTTTTGGATGGAACGTTTTGACTATAAATGGTCATGATTATGATGAAATCATAAATGCTATCGCAAAAGCAAAGGAAGTTAAAGGAAAACCAACTGCAATTATATGCAACACAGTAAAAGGTAAGGGTGTTTCATTTATGGAAAATCAAGCAGGATGGCATGGAACTGCTCCAAATAAAGAACAATGTGAGCAAGCATTAAAGGAAATTGGAGGGGAAAACTAATGGGAAATAAAGTAGCAACTAGAGAAGCTTATGGTAAAGCGTTAGTAAAACTTTCAAATTTAAATAAAGATGTTGTAGTACTAGATGCTGATTTATCAAAATCAACTAAAACAGCTGATTTTAAAGCTGTTTCACCAGAAAGATTTATAAATATGGGAATAGCAGAATCAAACATGATGGGAGTTGCAGCAGGGCTTTCAACTTGTGGGAAGATTCCGTTTGCTAGTACTTTCGCAATGTTTGCAGCGGGAAGAGCTTTTGAACAGATAAGAAATTCTATATGTTATCCAAAGTTGAATGTTAAAATTTGTGCAACCCATGCAGGATTAACAGTTGGAGAAGATGGAGCGACTCATCAATCCATCGAAGATATATCGCTAATGAGAAGTATTCCCAATATGACTGTAATTAATCCGGCAGATGATATAGAAACTGAAGCAGCAATATTAGCCATAGCAGAATACAATGGACCTTGCTATGTTAGATTAGGAAGGTTAGCTGTTAGTACTGTAAATAACATAGATAATTATAAGTTTGAAATTGGAAAAGGTGTGACATTAGCACAAGGTAACGATGTTACTATAGTTGCAACAGGACTAATGGTTGAATTAGCGTTAGAAGCTAAAAAAGAGTTGGCTAAAGATGGAATTGATGCTAGAATAATAAATATACATACAATAAAACCAATTGATAAAGAACTATTAGCTACTGCAGCGAGAGAAACAGGAGCAATAGTTACAGCAGAAGAACATAGTATAATTGGTGGTTTAGGTTCAGCAGTCGCTGAAGTTTTAACAGAAGAATGTCCAGTACCAGTATTAAAAGTTGGGATAAAAGATACTTTTGGTGAAAGTGGTAAGCCAAACGAACTATTAAAAGCGTATGGATTAACAGTAGAAGCCATAGTAGAGCATAGTAAGAAAGCTATTTCATTAAAGAAATAATCAACCCAGAATAATAGAATATAACATACCGAAAATGCAAGATACAAAGCTTATGAAATAGCTGAGGATCTTGCATTTTCTATTTTTGAATAATCAAAAATAAACAAGGAAAACTATGAGAGAAATTCTAATATAAATAAAAATTAAAAGGGGAAGATGACAATGAAAAAATCAAAATTTAGAGAATATTTAATAATAACATTTGGGATAATTCTGGTTGCGCTTTCCATTGAGTACTTTTACGCTCCAAACAATATTGCAGCAGGTGGAGTAACAGGAATAGCAATAATTATTAATGCGGTCATACCATCTTTTTCAATAGGTGTAGTGAGCTTTATTTTAAATGGATTGTTATTTATAGTTGCACTTATATTCATTGATGGAAAATTTGGTGTGAAGACGATTTATGCTAGTTTAGGATTATCAGTTATAATATGGGCAATTGAGAGGTTCTTAAAGCCAGTGGCAATCACAAATGACTTAATGATGGCAACTATTTTTGGAACATTAATTTCAGCATTCGGAATGGCTATCATATTTAATGAAAATGCATCAACAGGAGGAACAGATATATTAGCAAAAATGCTAAATATATTTTTTCATTTAGATATAGGAAAATCTTTATTGGTAGTAGATTTTGTAATAACCTTAGCAAGTGCGTTTGTATTTGGAGTGGATGTTGCGTTGTATTCTATGCTAAGTATAATACTACTTGGTTTAATAGTTGATAGAGTTATAGAAGGATTTAATGCTTGTAAAAGTATATTTATTATTAGTAAAAGTAATTATGAGATAAGTAGATATATAATAGATACATTAGATAGAGGCTGTACATTTATAAATGGAGTAGGGGCATTTACAGAGAAGGAAACTAATATACTTTATGCCGTTTTAAGTAGGAATCAATTCATAAAATTGAAGAAGTTTATAAAAGATGTAGATCCTGATGCATTTATAACAGTGGGGGAAGTTCATGAAGTATTAGGTGAAGGATTTAATGATATAAAACAACATTAATTACCAACAAATGGCTCCAAATTTAATAAAATTGTATAACATTAGAAAGTATTCTTATGTTATAATTAATTTTGTAGGTTTTGCAATTAATTTGCGGAATATACAATAAAGAAGGAGTGTTTGAGTATGATCGAGTTTAGAGGAGTATCTAAAATTTACAATAATAATGTAAAAGCCTTATCAGATATTAATGTTGAGATAGAAGCAGGAGAATTTGTATTTTTAGTAGGCCCAAGTGGATCTGGGAAATCTACTTTTATAAAAATGCTTTTGAAGGAAATTGAACCAACCAACGGAAAAATATTAATAGGAGATAAAGATTTATCATCTATTACTAGGCAGCAAATACCTTATTACAGAAGAAAGATAGGAATGGTATTCCAAGATTTTAGATTGATACCAACTCTTAACGTATATGAAAATGTTGCATTTGCTATGAGAGTAGTAGAAGCATCTCAAAAAGATATAAGAAGAAGAGTTCCAATGGTATTATCGTTAGTTGGATTATCTCATAAATATAAAATGTTTCCTAATGAATTATCAGGAGGAGAACAACAGAGAGTTTCTTTAGCACGGGCACTAGTTAATAATCCATCTGTTTTGATTGCTGATGAACCTACTGGTAACTTAGATCCAGATACAGCTAGAGAAATAATGTCATTACTTGAGGATATAAACAAGTCTGGAACTACAGTTCTTATGGCTACACACGCAAAGGAAATTGTTGACTATATGAAAAAAAGAGTTATAGCTATTGAAAAAGGAGAAATCGTTAGAGACGAGAAAAGAGGTAAGTACGAAGATGAAAATTAATACTATTGCACATTTTATTAAGGATGCATTTACAAGCTTAAAAAGAAATAAGACTATTAGTATTGCTTCAGTAATTACTGTTCTTATAACTTTCTTTGTTTTGGGAATATTCGTATTAGTTGCTAATAATATAAACAAAGGAATAAATACTGTTCAGAATAAAGTAGAACTAAAGATATTTCTTAAGGATGATATAAAACTTATTGACCAAAGGGAGATAGAAATAAAATTACGAGAAATTGAAGGCGTTAAAGATGTAATTTACCAATCAAAAGAAGAAGAGTATAAGAATTTTCAAAGTACTACGAATGAAAATGAAGGATTACTAAAAGGATATACATTGCAAAATAATCCTTTTTCAGCATCATTTACAGTAAAATTAGAATCTCCAGAATATGCGTCAGCCGTAAGTGAAGGAATAAAAGACTTCGAAGGTGTTGAGACTATAGGTGATCAACAAGAATTAGTAGACAAGATTGTAGGGATAGTAAATGGTGTAAAAGTAGTTGGTTTTGGGTTATTTATAATATTAGTGGGTGTTTCAATATTCTTAATAATGAATACTACAAAACTAACTGTATATTCAAGAAGAAGAGAAGTTGGAATTATGAAATTTGTAGGGGCTACTGATTGGTTCATTAGATGGCCATTTGTAATAGAGGGAATGGTAATAGGGTTTATTGGAGCAACATTAGCATGTGGAGCTTTATTTGCAGCATATAATGGACTAGTTAGATGGATTGCTTCGCAATTGGTATTTGTAAGCCTTGTACCAGCAACGTTTATATTCTCAACTCTATTATGGCAATTTATGCTTGGTGGTATTATAGTTGGTGGAATTGCTAGTATAATTTCATTAAGGAAATTTTTAGTGGTATAATTTTTGCAAATAAGTGTAAATATAATAAAAATAGGAATAAAGAAAAATAGTATTTTATACTATGAAATCTTGAGAAAAACTTTACAATATAATCCACTTTAATCTATAAAGATATATATTGGGATTATATGTATGATGCATATGAAAGGGAGTCTTTATAGGTGAAGGAATCAAGAAAATACATATTTGCAAATAGAAGGCAAAATAGAAAAATAATTTTAATACCAACAGTAATCTTTATAGTATTTCTTATATGTGTATCCTTTTTAGGAGGAAACTATATTGCTACTAAAGGGATATTTCTAGTAAGAACATCGCCAGAAGTCAAGAGTACAGCTTCTCAGATAAATGATAAGAGTAAATATTCAGCACTTTTTACAGTTAGAGATAAATTAATTGAAAAGTTTGATGGTGAAATTGATGACAATGCTCTTTTAGAAGGAGCGATCAAGGGAATGACTAATTCCTTAAATGATCAATATACTGTATTTATGAATCAAAGCGAATTTGATGATTTAATGAAACAAAGTAGTGGAAGTATGACAGGAATAGGTGTTACTGTAACGTTAAAAGATAAACAGGTAACAATTTTAGATACTGTTAAAGGAGCACCTGCTGATAGGGCTGGACTACAGGAAAATGATATAATAGAAAAGATAAATGATATCGATGTGTCTGGTGACGATTTAAAAAAAGCAACGTCTATGATTGCAGAGGCAAATAATTCAGAGTTAAAACTGACTATTAAGAGAGCAGATACTAATGAATTTGATGTTAATGTAACACCTGAAAAAGTAAAGATTGAATCAGTAAAAGGGAATATGCTAGATTCTTCAATAGGGTATATTCGTATAAAAACTTTCATGAATGAAAATACGGCAGAAGATTTCAAAAACACAATTGATGAATTGAAATCTCAAGGGATGAAAGGCTTGATAGTAGATCTGAGAGAAAATCCTGGTGGGCTATTAACAGAAGCAGTAGGCGTTGCATCACAGTTTATTCCGAAAGGAAAGATAATAACTTACACAATTGATAAATATGAAAACAGAAATGATTCATTATCAATTGGTGGAGATGCTGAAGGCATGCCATTGGTTTTACTAGTTAATGAAAATAGCGCTAGTGCATCAGAAGTTGTTACAGGTGCTTTAAGAGATTATGGCGCAGCAACAATTGTTGGAAAAACTACTTTTGGGAAAGGTATAGTTCAGCAAACAGTTAAATTTGATGATAATATTGGTGGACTTAAAGTAACTATTTCTAAATATTATACTCCAAATGGAGAGAATATTCATAAAAAAGGGATAGCCCCAGATTTTGATGTTACAACACCTGTTGGTATTGATGAAAAGAGCTATGATAAAAATGCTGATGAGCAGCTAAAGACAGCGGTTGAAAAAATAGGAGAAAAGATTAAATAGGGAGGGATTAAATGGGTTTATTTATATATACGCTACGGAGCGTATCAGGTGCTATAGTAACCCCTCCATTAGTATTCTTATTAATACTCTTAATAATGGTACTACATTCAAAGAACAAAAAAGTAGTAACTATGCAAAAAATAATTTTAGGAGGTAGTGTAAATTCATCTATTGAACTTACACTATCTCAACTTGTTTTAGGAATTATAGGTGGAATTATAGGAAGCATAATACTTACAAGTTTAGGTGTAGTTTTTAGTGAAAATTCTGGAATATCGTATTTGTTTGTTATATCAATATTATTAATGCTTATAAGACCAAGGTTAATATGCTTTTCTTATTCGGGAGCAATTCTAGGTGGTATAGTAATTATAATTAAATTGATTAATATATTCATTCCTTATAGTTTAGGCGTTTTTGATCTAAATATATTTTATTTAGCAATTCTTATAGGAGTATTCCATGTTATTGAAGGGATATTAGTAATTGTCGATGGAGATAGAGGAGCTGTACCTGTATTTACAAATAGAGATAATAAAATTTTAGGTGGATATGCATTAAAAAGATATTGGGCATTGCCAATAGCAATAATTATTGCTATGAATGGGAATAATTCGATGTTGAATTATATGACAGAATCTATATCTAATCCAGATTGGTGGCCATTAATTAAACTACCATATGGACTCGCATTAATAGCTGGAAGTATTATTTCTATAGTTCCTTTTTATATGGTATTAGGTTATTCATCAATTACATTTACAAAAAGTAAAAGAGAAAAAGCTATATCTTCAGGAGTACACATACTAGCTTATGGAATTCTTCTGACAATTTCGGCTCAGATTGCTAGGTTTGGAATTATTGGTGAAGTATTTGTTGTGATTTTTATGCCAGCAGCTCATGAGTTAATGCTTAAGCTTCAGACAGATCGAGAGAAAAAGCAAGTGGCTAAATTTGTTAGCGATGAAGAAGGTCTGGTAGTTTTAGAAATGTCAGCGGATTCTAGGATGCGGGAATTTGGAGTTGATATTCAAAGTAAAATTTTATCAGTGAATGGTAAAAAGATTAATTCCGAAGCGGAAGTGTATTCTATTTTAAAGGAAAACTTATATAATGCAGTTTTAAAGATAAAGGATTCTCATGGAATGGTAAAAGATATTCAATTTAGGCATAATAAAAATACTAGGCTTGGAATTTTAGTAGTACCTAGAAATGTAAGCAAGGAAGATATTGTGCCAGTCGATGGAGGAAATTTTAAAAATGTTTTGAATTCATTAAAGGGGTCTGAAAATAAAGTTGAATATAAAATAGAAAAAGAGAATGATGGAAAACATGATAAGGATGTTAAGAATAAAGATGATAAAATGTAATTAGAAGGTGGCTTGGCCACTTTTTTCTTTAACTAATAATAATATTTTTATTTGAGCGATATTTAAGATGAATTTTATCTTTTTTAATAAATAATTTTAATTACAACTGATTTAAATAAAGTAAACATCTAATAATTATAATATTTTAGATATATGGAGAGTATTAAAGACATGAGTAAGCATTTAAAATAAATAGGATAATTTATTGACTTAATACTTAAGGAAAAGTAAAATAGATATATAATACGAATGTCTGTTCGGATTGGAGGTAATATAATGGGAGAATTTAAAATACAATCGAGATTTAAACCTACAGGGGATCAACCACAAGCAATCGATAAATTAGTGAATTCCATAAAAAGCAATAATAGAGCTCAAACTTTGCTTGGAGTAACAGGTTCAGGAAAAACATTTACTATGGCAAATGTTATAGAAAAATTACAAAGACCTACTATAATGTTAGCTCATAATAAAACTTTAGCAGCGCAATTATGTTCGGAATTTAAGGAGTTCTTTCCTGATAATATAGTAGAATACTTTGTATCTTATTATGACTATTATCAACCAGAAGCATATGTGCCTCAAACAGATACATTTATAGAAAAAGATGCATCAATTAATGATGAAATAGATAAATTAAGGCATTCAGCTACTTCAGCTCTTTTTGAAAGAAGGGATGTAATAATTGTCGCATCTGTTTCCTGCATATACGGGCTAGGTAATCCAGATGAATATAAAAAGTTAACTATAAGTCTTAGAACTGGAATGGAAAAAGAGAGAGATGAGGTTATAAAGAAACTTATAGAAATTCAATATGAAAGAAATGATATAGATTTTTCAAGAGGAACCTTTAGAGTTAGAGGAGATTCTTTAGATATAATTCCCGCTTCGTATTCAAATAAAGGGATTAGAATTGAATTTTTTGGAGATGAAATTGATAGAATAAGAGAATTTGATGTATTAACAGGAAGTATCCTAGGAGAAAGAAATCATGTAGCCATAACTCCAGCATCCCACTTTGCAACATCTAGAGAGACTGTTGATAAAGCAATTGGCATAATTGAAGGAGAATTAGAGGAGAGGCTTAGAGAACTTAATGCCCAGGATAAGCTTTTGGAAGCTCAAAGATTAAGGCAAAGAACTAACTTTGATATTGAGATGATAAAAGAAATGGGATATTGTAGTGGGATTGAGAATTATTCTAGAATATTAGATGGTAGAGCTTCAGGAACACCACCTAAAACATTAATAGATTATTTTCCGGAAGATTTTCTTATGTTCATAGATGAGAGCCACGTGACATTACCTCAGGTTAGAGCAATGTATGCAGGAGATAGATCAAGAAAAAATACATTGGTAGACTATGGATTTAGATTACCTTGTGCATATGATAATAGACCGCTAAAATTTGAGGAATTTGAAAAGAAAATTAATCAAGTAGTGTTTGTAAGTGCTACTCCATCGGCTTATGAAATAGATAATTCTGAAGAAATAGCTGAACAAATCATAAGACCTACAGGATTGTTAGATCCAGAAATCATTATAAGGCCTATTAAAGGACAAATTGATGATTTATATGGAGAGATTAATAGAACGATAGAGTGTGGATTTAGAATATTAATAACTACATTAACCAAGCGTATGGCAGAAGATTTAACTAAATATTTAATAGAACTTGGTGTTAAAACAACTTATATGCATTCAGATATTGATACGATAGAAAGAATGAAAATAATAAGAGATTTGAGGCTTGGTGAGTACGATGTACTTGTAGGAATAAATCTTTTAAGAGAAGGATTAGATATACCGGAGGTAGCTTTAGTTGCAATTTTAGACGCCGATAAAGAAGGGTTTTTAAGATCAGAAACATCATTAATACAAACAATAGGAAGAGCGGCTAGAAATTCAGAAAGCAAGGTTATAATGTATGCTGACAATATAACAAAGTCTATGGATAAAGCAATGAAGGAAACGGAAAGAAGAAGAGCTATACAAAAAGATTATAATGAAAGACATGGAATGGTACCAACAACAATAATTAAAGATGTAAGAGATATTATTGAAGCAACAAAGGTTGCAGAAGAAGTCGAAGAATATAAAGCTGCGGATAAGAAAAAACTTACTAAGAAAGAAAAAGATAAGTTAATTAAAGATCTTACAGAAGAAATGCTTTTAGCGGCAAAAAATCTTCAATTCGAAAGAGCAGCTGAGCTTAGAGATATTATTAATGAAATTAAAGATGGAAAGTAATGGGTAATAATCAATATATGATATATTGCATAAAACTATGAATTATGTATTGTCCATTAAGTAGGAGGTTAGTTTAATGAACGATAAGATAGTAATAAAAGGCGCGAAAGTTAATAATTTAAAGAATGTAAGTTTAGAAATACCGAGAGATAAATTAGTTGTACTTACAGGATTATCAGGCTCAGGTAAGTCATCTTTGGCCTTTGATACATTATATGCTGAAGGGCAAAGAAGATATGTGGAATCTTTATCTTCTTATGCACGGCAATTTTTAGGACAAATGGATAAACCGAATGTAGAATATATAGAAGGATTATCACCGGCAATATCAATAGATCAAAAGACTACAAGTAAAAATCCGAGATCAACAGTTGGAACAATAACTGAAATATATGATTATTTGAGATTATTATATGCAAGAGTAGGAATTCCTCACTGTCCAAAGTGCGGTAAAGAAATTACTAAACAATCTGTTGATCAGATTGTTGATAAAATTATGGGTTATGGAGATAAATCTAAACTTCAAGTATTATCACCTGTAGTTAAAGGGAGAAAAGGAACTCATGAAAAGATATTAGAACATATAAAGAAGAGCGGCTTTGTTAGAGCAAGGATTGATGGGGAAATTTATGACTTAACTGAAGAGGAAGTAAAGTTAGATAAAAATAAAAAGCATAATATTGAAGCTGTTATTGATAGAATTGTTATAAAGGAAGGGATTGAAGGTAGACTTACGGAATCTGTAGAAGCGTCTTTAAAGATGGGCGAAGGATTAGTTATAATTAGCGTTATTGGAGGAGAAGAAACTTTATTTAGCGAAAATTTTGCTTGTCCAGATTGCGGAATAAGTATTGATGAGCTATCGCCTAGATTATTTTCATTTAATGCTCCATATGGAAAGTGCGATCATTGTGATGGGCTTGGAAGTCTTATGGAGATAGACGAAAAGCTTGTTATACCTAATAGAGAGTTGAGTGTTATGGAAGGCGCTATAGCAAGCTGGGGAAGTGGAAGACTAAAAGAAGATTCTTGGACATATGCAATACTTCAGGCTCTAACTAAAGAGTATGGATTAGATTTAAGCAAGCCTATAAAAGATTTGGATAAAGAACATGTTGATTTATTGTTGTATGGAACAGGTGGAAAAAAACTTAAAATTGAATATGTGAAAGATGGAGTTAAAGCTATTTATAGTTATGCATTCGAAGGGGAAATTAATGCATTAAGCAGAAGGTATAGAGAGAGTAATTCAGATATTATAAAGGGCGAAATAGAGCAATACATGAGCAATGATTCATGCCCAAAATGTAAAGGCGCTAGATTAAAAAAAGAAGTGCTAGCAGTTACTGTTGGTGGAAAAAATATATATGAATTTACAAGTATGTCAATAAAAGAAGAATTAGAGTTTATAAATGGAGTAGAATTTTCAGAAAAAAATAAACTTATAAGTAAGCAGATTATAAAAGAGATTAAAAATAGATTGCAGTTTTTGCTAGATGTTGGTTTAGATTACTTAAGTTTATCAAGAAATTCTGGAACCTTATCAGGTGGGGAATCACAAAGAATAAGGCTTGCAACACAAATTGGTTCAGCACTTATGGGAGTTCTATATATATTAGATGAACCAAGTATTGGATTGCATCAAAGGGATAATGATAGGCTAATACATACTTTAAAAAATCTAAGAGATGTTGGAAATACAGTAGTAGTTGTAGAACACGATGAAGATACTATGAAGGAAGCAGATTACATTGTTGATATTGGACCGGGTGCAGGAGAGCATGGAGGAGAAGTAGTTGTTGCTGGAACACTTGATGAAGTTAAGGCATGTGAAAAATCAATAACAGGTCAATATTTAACTGGAAGAAAATCAATTCAAATTCCGGCAGCGAGAAGCAAAGGTAATGGACAAAAAATAAAAATTGTAGGCGCTAAGGAAAATAATTTAAAAAATATAAATGTTTCAATTCCTCTTGGTACTTTAACTATGGTCACAGGAGTTTCTGGGTCCGGAAAAAGTACTCTAGTAAATGAAATACTTTATAAAGGGTTAAATAGATTAGTAAATAAGAGCAAAAATCCAGTAGGAAACCATAAAGAAATAGTTGGTTATGAGAATATTGATAAAATAATAGATATAAATCAAAGTCCGATTGGGAGAACACCTCGTTCTAATCCAGCAACTTATACAGGCACATTTGATATAATTAGAGAGTTATTTTCACAAACTACGGAAGCTAAAATGAGGGGGTATAAGCAAGGCAGATTTAGTTTTAATGTTAAAGGTGGAAGATGTGAAGCTTGTTCTGGAGATGGAATAATAAAAATAGAAATGCAATTTCTATCGGATGTTTATGTTCCATGTGAAGTGTGTAAAGGAAAGAGGTATAATAGAGAAACTTTAGAAGTAAAGTATAAAGGGAAGAATATAGATGATGTATTAAAAATGACAGTTGAAGAAGCATTGAAGTTCTTTGAAAATATACCTAGAATTGAGAATAAGTTGAGGACATTAAATGATGTAGGACTTGGATATATTAGATTAGGTCAGCCTTCAACTCAATTATCAGGTGGAGAAGCTCAAAGAATTAAGTTAGCATATGAATTATCAAAGAGAAGCACAGGAAAAACTCTATATATATTGGATGAGCCAACAACAGGATTACACGTAGATGATGTTAGTAGATTAATAGAAATACTTCAAAGTTTAGTTGAAACAGGAAATACTGTAGTAGTAATTGAGCATAATTTAGATATGATAAAATGTGCAGATTATTTGATTGATTTAGGTCCAGAGGGCGGAGATAAGGGTGGAACCATCATAAAATGTGGAACGCCAGAAGAATTATGTAAGGTTCAAGAATCTTATACAGGCAAATATTTGAAAGATGTGCTTAAATAAAACTTATGAATATTAATGAATAGGTACTCATATTTAGAACTATATAATATTAAAACCTATAATTGGTAGTTATAATGCTCAATTGGCAATATATATATAATATAAAATTAAAAATAATAAAGTTTTTATGAAGAAATTATATTGAAAATTGACAATTGGGGCATTATAGGACAGAATATGATAAGTAGATATTAAAATAATATAGATGATATAATAATATATATTAATTAAGTGGCACTTTTGCATGCCATACTTACTTTTTTATTGTATAATCATTAATGAGGTAAATGTAAGTTATAACTTATAAATTTCTGAAAGTTATTTTACATATATAATGGATACAGGAATGAATATTGAGGTGAAAATATGAGTTTTTCGAGAATAATTGCTGGTTTTTTTGGAATTGTTTTTATTATTATACTGTATGTAATAATATACTATGCGCTAAAGATAATGTATAGGGATGTTAAAAACGGAGGGAAGAAAAGAAGGCCTACTTCAGCAAAAGGAAGTTATGGCTTAGAAATTATAGATTCTGGAAGTAGCAAAGATTTAAAAGATGGATCTATTATTCCTATCAGATCGGATTTGACAATAGGAAGAAAAGATGATAATTCTATTGTATTATGTGATCAACATGTTTCTGGAAGTCATGCGAGAATTATCATAAGGAATAGTAGCTTATTTATAGAAGATTTAAATAGCACAAATGGTACCTACTTAAACAAGAATAAGATAAGTGGCAAAGCAAAACTGTCTAATAAGGATGAGGTAAGAATTGGTACGGCAATTTTTAAGATTTTAATTTAGAATATTCGAATAAAGAGAATATTAAAAGAATTTTTTATTGAAAAAATTAGGCTCAGCGGGGAAGTATTGTAAAGCTATATTTTCCGCTGGGCTTTACAAAAGTATTTTAGAAATCTAAATATCAAAGGAATAGCACGGTGGGGTGATATGGATTGAAGATAAAAAGAGATGAAATAAAGCTATTACTGTTAACTTATTTGTTATGTATAGCGCTTTTTACAAATTTAGCAATATTGAAAGATGACATGGATAAAGGCGCTATATACATGGGGTTGATAGTATGTGGCTTAATAACTGCTACCCAAATATTAATACGGAAGTTTTATCCCCATGGGGATAAATTTTTGATTACATTTGCATGTATATTGTCAGTAATAGGTATAGCTGTACTATATAGATTGGATACTGATATTGCTATTAAACAGTTAATGTATTTTGCAGCTGGAATAGTTGTATTTATTGCTCTAGTAGTGATAATTCCAGATATAAGAGATTTTGTTAAGTACAAGAAGGTATATCTGATAGCAACTCTGCTTATAATGCCTCTAGCATTGTTCGCGCATCAAGAAGTTTATGGTGCAACTAACTGGATTAGAATTGGTGGATTTAGTATTCAACCATCGGAATTTGGTAAGATAACATTTGCCATATACTTAGCGGCAGCTTTACATGATTATGAAGACAAAAATAATATAATAGAAGATTTCAAACAACTTTGGCAACCTGCACTGGTTGTTGTATACTCATTAGGATGTTTAGTTGGGCAAAAGGATTTAGGATCTGCGTTAATATTTTTTGGTATTTCATTAACAATGTTGTATGTTGCAACTGGAAAGAAAAAGTATGTGGTAATAACATTTATATTATTTGTGTTGGGATCTATTTTTGCATATAAACTGTTTCCGCACGTACAGCAAAGAGTATTAATATGGAGGGATCCGTGGAAGTATAAAGATACTACGGGATATCAGATAGTTCAAGGATTATATTCGATTTCTTCTGGTGGAATGTTTGGAAGTGGACTTGGTCAAGGATACCCAGGATTTATGCCAGTAAATACATCAGACTTAATCTTTGCAGTAATTTGTGAGGAATTGGGAATGGTATTTGGACTTGGAATTATGATAATATATTTCTTGTTTTTCTATAGAGGAATGAGGGCTTCATTTAGAATCAAAGATAGATTTTCACAACTTAATGCCATAGGCCTCAGTGCTATGATAGCATGTCAGGTTCTAGTTATAATAGGAGGAGTGTTCGCAGTAATACCTTTGACAGGGATTACATTGCCTCTTATTAGTGCTGGAGGTTCCTCAATAATAACTATGTTTTTTGCACTAGCAATACTTCAAAAGATATCGGAGGAGGGCTAAAAATTGAAAAATGTTTCTAATAGTATAAAACAGGTAATGGTAGTTTTTTTATTTTGCTTTGTAGCTCTTATCTCGTATATTGCATATTTTCAAGTTTTTTCGGCGCCTACTATAGCTGAAAGTGAAGGTAATCAAAGGCTTTGGGCAAGAAGAAATGAAGTTTTGAGGGGAACCATATATGATAGAAATAAAAATCCGCTTACAACAAGTGCAAGGGTAGATGCGCTAACACAAAAAAGAACTTATGTTAACGGAGATTTATATGTTCACGCACTAGGATATGTAGATCCAAGATATGGATTGACAGGATTAGAGGCAAATTATGATAGTGAGTTAACCACATACAACAAGCTTACTAACAATATTTTAAATCTAACTAAAGATTTTAGCATAGATAAGTTAAAATCAATGTTTAAGAATAGAAAAGAAGATGAGGTTAAAGTTGGGAATGGTGTTATAACTACATTAGACCCAACACTTCAAAAAATAGCATATGATGCACTTGGAAGTAATAAGGGTGCAGTGGTAGCCTTAAATCCAAAAACAGGAGAAGTATTAGCTATGGTTTCTAAGCCAACGTACAATCCAAATGATTTGGAAGGCTCAATGAAAGCTTCTAATGAAGATAGTCCGTTTATAAATAGAGCAGTATCAGGAAAATACCCGCCAGGATCAACATTTAAAACAGTAACTCTTAGCAGCGCATTAGAAAATATGCCTGGGGTTACAAATAGAACTTTTAATGATACAGGTAAAATAGTATTTAACGATAAACAGTCATTGAGCAATGATAATGGAGAAGTTAATGGTGAAATAGATTTAAAGGATGCTTATAGATTATCAAGTAATTTTGTATTTGGTACATTGGCAATGGAGCTAGGAAATGATAAGTTAAAAGCTACTGCGGAGAAGTTTGGTTTTAATAATACAGTAGAATCTGATGGATTTAAAATAGATCAGAGTCAATTTCCAAAGTTATCTAAAGCGGAAATTGGTAGCATAGCTCAATCTGGAATTGGCCAAAGTAGTATTTTAGCTACGCCTATGGAGATGGCTTTGGTTGCAAGTACAGTGGCTGATGATGGCAAGATGATGGAGCCAAGACTCGTTAGCCAAGTGGTGGATAAGGACGGTAATGTAGTTAAGACAGTGGAGCCAAAGGTGAATAAACAAGTTATAAGTTCAGCTAATGCTGCAATTATAAAAGACTATATGAAGAATTTAGTTGATTCAAGAATCGACTCTACTTGGAGTTATTTCCAAGGAACTGATGCAGCAGGTAAGACTGGTACAGCTGATTATAATCTTGCTAATGGAGAGAGCGCTAAACCGCATTCATGGTTTATTGGGCTTGCACCAGCGAGCAATCCTAAGATTGCAGTTGCTGTAATAGTTGAAAATGGAGGATACGGAGCGAGTGCGGCAGCACCGATAGCAGGAAAATTAATTAGGCAAGCGGTTATTGGAAATTAAAATTAAATATGGTAGATAAAAAGTGAATAGTTATTGGAGAACCGTTGAAATTTCTTAAAAGTACTGAATTGGAAATAATAAAAGGATTTTCCTTATAAACTCTTCACTTTTTTATATTTGAATTTAAAGGAAGGAGTGTTGGAATGTTTGATTTTAAAGCCCAATTAAAAATTCTACCAAATGAACCAGGGGTTTATTTAATGAAAAACTCACTTGGAGAGATTATCTATGTGGGAAAAGCAAAAATATTGAAAAATAGAGTGCGCCAATACTTTCAAAATTCTAAAAATCATTCGGAAAAAGTAAAGGCAATGGTTAAAAATATTGCTGAGTTTGAATACATAGTGACAGATTCTGAAATGGAGGCTCTAATATTAGAATGCAATCTAATAAAAAAGTATAGCCCTAAATATAATATTTCACTAAAGGATGATAAATTTTATCCATTCATAAAAGTGACTACTAATGAGGATTTTCCTAGAGTTTTTATAACAAGAAATTATGCCAAGGATGGAAATAAGTATTTTGGGCCTTATCCAAATGCAGGAGATGTACATGAAACAATAAATTTGATTAGAAAAATTTTTCCATTAAGAACTTGTAAAAAATCTATTATAGAAGGCGAAAAGCCGACAAGAGCATGTTTGAATTATCATATAAAAAAATGTAATGCACCCTGTGAAGGGCGTATTTCTAAAACTGAATACAAAAAAATGATAGATGAAATAATGGAAGTTTTAAGTGGGAAGGATAGGAGCCTTCTAAATAAGTTAAAAGAAGAAATGCAAAGTGCATCAGGAAATTTAGAATTTGAGAAAGCTGCATCATTAAGAGATAAAATGATTGCTATAGAAAATATAGCAGAAAAACAAAAGGTGTTTAAATCTCAAGAGAATGATGAAGATTTTATTAATATCTATAAAGATGAGAAAGATTGCTGTATTCAAGTATTCTTTTTAAGGGATGGAAAAATAACTGGAAGAGAACATTTTATGATTGAAAATAGTTCCCATGAGGAAGATACAACAATAATTTCACAATTTATAATTTCATTTTATGGAGGAACACCAAAAGTTCCAAAGAATATATACATTCCGGAAAGTGATGAAATTGAAGCTTTGGAAGAATTTTTAAGTATAAAGCGTGGCTCAAGGGTCTTCGTTAAGGTGCCAATAAAAGGCGAGAAAAAAGAAATGTTGGAGCTAGTTAAAAATAATGCGAAAGTCACTTTAGATCAATTTAAGGATAAGATTTTGAGAGATAAAGAGATTAATATGATTTCGCTAAAGGAAATTCAAGAATTATTAGAACTTGATAGTATACCACTTAGAATTGAAGCTTACGATATATCCAACATACAAGGGGTAGATTCCGTTGGGTCAATGATTGTATTTGAGAATGGTAAAGCTAAGAATAGCGATTATAGAAGATTTCGTATAAAAACTGTAAAAAGTGCTAATGATTATGATAGTATGAGAGAAATTTTAGACCGAAGATTCACTCATGGATTAAAAGAGATCGAAGAGATTCAAAATAAAGAAATTAAATTTTCTAGTGGAAAGTTTTCGAATTTTCCAGATTTAATTATGATGGATGGTGGAAAAGGTCAGGTTAATATAGCTCTTGAAGTATTAGAGAAATTAGGAATAGATATACCTGTATGTGGATTGGTTAAAGATGATTATCATGCAACTAGAGGGATTATTTATAATAATAATGAATTAATAATAAATAGAAATTCTAATTTGATGCAAATGATAAGAAGAATTCAGGATGAAGTTCATAGATTCGCAATAACTTACCACAGAAGTTTAAGAGATAAGAGAACGCTTCATTCAATATTAGATGATATACCTAATATTGGGCAGAAGAGAAGAATGTCTCTTTTAATGAAATTTGGAAGTATCGATAATATTAAAAAAGCTACATTAGACGAACTTCTTGAGACAGAATCAATTGATACGAAAGCAGCTAATAGTGTATTAGAGTATTTTAGAAATACAAAATAAAAGAAATCAGGTTGGGGTATCTCAACCTAATTTTTAGCCTTAGATTATTGTACCAATGATGTATAATTAAAATACATTATGTTATTTTTTGAATATATATTAAAAACATGAACAAAATAAATAAATTATGCTATAATAGTACGGAATAAAAATTTACTTGTCTTAGATTAATATTTAAATTATTCTATATCATGTAAACAAAAAGCAGATTAATATAAATGTTTGAGGAGTTTTGGCATGAAGCACTATGGAGAATATAAGAATTTGTTCAGCAAATTATACGAAGAGTCACAAATTCAATTAGATGCGAAAATGAGTGAACATATATACTTTAAAGTTGGAGGACCAGTAGACATACTTTTAACTCCAAACAGTATACAACAGGTAAAAGAAACTATTACTATTTGTAAAGAAAATAATATACCATTTTATGTAATAGGAAATGGGTCTAATATCTTAGTTAAAGATGGTGGTATTAGAGGTGTTGTTATAAAGTTATGCGAGCTCAATAAAATAGAATGTATAGGTAACAAGATTATTGCAGAATGTGGAGCATTACTTAAAGACGTTTCGAAGGCAGCTACAGAAGGATCACTAGCAGGATTTCAATTTGCTTGTGGTATTCCGGGTAGCGTAGGTGGAGCTGTATTCATGAATGCAGGAGCTTATGACGGAGAAATTTCATTTGTTATTGAAAGTGCAGAAGTACTTGATGACAATCAAGAAATTAGAATAATTCCTAAATCAGAGTTGAATTTAGGATATAGGCAGTCTGTAGTTATGCAAAAGGGATATATAGTATTACGCGCAACTTTTAATTTAGTTAATGGCGATAAAGAAAAGATTCAAGCTAGAGTTGATGAATTAACTAAAAGAAGAGAAGAAAGACAGCCGTTAGAGTATCCTTCAGCAGGTAGTACATTTAAAAGACCAGAAGGCTATTTCGCAGGAAAATTAATTGAGGATGCAGGATTAAAGGGATTTGCTATCGGCGGAGCGTGTGTTTCGGAGAAGCATGCTGGATTTGTTATTAATTGTAAGAACGGAACAGCTAAGGATGTATTAGATGTAATATATCATGTTAGGGATGAAGTGAAAAAACAATTTGGAGTAGATTTATATCCTGAAGTTAGAATTTGGGGTGAAGATTAAGCATTTTAGTGATTATATTAGTTTTGAAAATATAAATAAAAATAGAAGTTGAAGATGTTAAATATATCTGTAAAATAAACACTAAATTATATAAAACTCAAGAGTTTAGAGACTTTTGGGTTTTTTATGATTTAATTATAATAGTGTGATATAATTTTGATGTTAAGGTAAATTAGAAGTAATAGTTGTGCCTAGAAGACGTCTTTGGCAAAAGGGAGTGTGTAGTATGAGATTTGTTATTGTTACAGGATTATCAGGAGCAGGAAAGACACAAGCAACAAGAACATTGGAGGATTTAGGATATTTTTGTGTTGATAACCTTCCACCAAAGTTAATCTCTAAGTTTGCAGAAGTATGCACGCAAAGTGGCGGAAATATTGAAAAAGTAGCATTAGTTATAGATATTAGAGGCGGAATTTTCTTTGATGATTTTTTTGAAGCCCTAAATTACTTAAAGAAAAATGAATTTAAATACGAAATATTATTTCTAGAAGCAACTGATGAAGTGCTTATTAAGAGATTTAAGGAGACAAGGAGAAGCCATCCATTATCTCCAGATGGAAGAGTTTTGACTGGGATTACTCAGGAGAGAGAGAAATTAAGAGAAGTTAAAAATATAGCTGATATTATCATTGATACATCTAAATACGAAATAAGGCATTTAAGAGAAAAAATAAACAAGAATTATGGAGATCATACTTATCCTGAAAAGCAATTATCAATTACTGTATTAAGCTTTGGGTTTAAATATGGAATACCAGTGGATTCAGATTTGGTTTTTGATGTTAGATTTATACCAAATCCATTTTATATACCTGAATTAAAGCAGTATTCTGGTAATGATGAACCAGTTAAAGATTATGTCTTAAAACAAGAGGAGACTGTGAATTTTATAGAAAAGTTAGTAGATATGTTAAGATATTTAATACCTAATTATATAAAAGAAGGAAAGAGTCAATTAATTATATCTATAGGATGTACAGGTGGAAGACATCGCTCAGTTGCAATAGCAAATGAAGTTTATGAAAGATTAAATAAAGAAAACTATAATTCTAAAATAGAGCATAGAGATGTAGCTGAAGATCTTCATAAAGGAGAAAAGAAGCTATGAGGATAAAAGATTGGCTTAAGGCTGGAATTAAAGTGAAACGATGGCTAGCGTTTGGTATTTTCGGAATATTATTAATATCATTTGGATTTACAGAACTAGTTAACCATAGGGTTTACAATTTATATTACCAGGTTTTTTATGTGTTTTTAAATATTACAGGAATATTTGTTTTATATATATCAATTACTGAAACGATGAAATCAATAATTGCTTTAGTAAATAGAGGCTATATCAAAGTTTCTCTAGATAGCAGAAAAATTGAAAGTCTAATATATGAAAAAAGATTATTAGTAAAGGGTCCTAAGATAGTTGTAATTGGTGGAGGAACTGGTTTATCTACAATGCTTCGAGGGTTGAAGTACTATACATCAAATATAACTGCAATAGTTACGGTTGGAGATGATGGGGGCGGATCTGGAGATCTAAGAGAAGATTTAGGAATGTTGCCTCCTGGAGACATAAGAAACTGTATTTTGGCATTAGCTGATACGGAGCCAATAATGGAGGATTTACTTCAGTATAGATTTGCTGATGGAAGGTTAAAGAATCAAAGCTTTGGAAATTTATTCTTGGCAGCTATGGCTGGAATATCTGACAATTTTGAGGAAGCAGTTCAGAAAATGAGTTCTGTATTAGCTGTAACAGGTAAAGTTATACCTGTTACTTTGGATAATATGCAATTAGTTGCAAAACTACAAAATGGTAATATAGTAAAAGGTGAATCGCAAATTCCAGAAGAAGCTATTGAACAAAAATCTAGAATAGAAGAACTAAAAATAGTTCCTGAGAATGCAAAAGCTCTTCCAGAGGCATTAGAGGCTATAAAGGAAGCAGATGCTATAGTAATGGGACCAGGTAGCTTATATACAAGTATAACTTCTAATTTGCTTGTTAAAGATATTGCAAAAGAAGTTAGGAAGAGTAGTGCTATCAAAATATACATTTCAAATATAATGACTCAACCTGGAGAGACTACGGGTTTTAAAGTGTCAGACCATTTAAAGGTTTTATTCAAATATGGTGGGAAAGATATTGTTGATTATGTAATTGCTAATACAGGAGAAATAACAGAGGAATTAAAAGAAAAATATCAAAAAGATGATGCGGAGCTTGTTAAATTAGATAGAGAAGACATTAATAGTCTAGGCGTAAAAATAGTTGGGGACGATTTAGTAAAAGTTAAAAATGGATTGATAAAGCACGATTCAGATAAGTTGGCAGAAATATTAGTAGATACAATAATGGAAAAGAAACTTTTATATGATAAGAAAAAGATAATTGAATATATGTATTTATCGCAACGTATTAAGGAAAGAGTCAGAGAAGAAAAAGGAAAAGTAATTGATTAATTATAAACTATAAGAAAATTTATAGATAAGGAAGGAAACAGAATGTCATTTTCATCTAAAGTTAAAGGAGAGATATGCAGATATATAGATATTTCGAAAGAAGAGGCGTTAGCAGAAATATCGGCTATTATGAAGGTTAGTGGTACATTAGCTTTTAGTGGAAGTGGACTTAGTTTTAAAATGACCACAGAAAACCCAGCTAGTGCTAGATTGATTTTTACACTTTTAAAGGATCACTTTAATATACATTCAAAGTTAATGGTGAAAAAGAGTAACTCCTTAAAGAAGAATAATATCTATATGGTAGTAATTTCTGAAGAAATGGGTGTTAGGGGACTATTAAGCGATACAGGAATACTCAAAGAAATTGATGGAATAATGAGCTTAGATTATAGAATAGAGGAGTATATTTTTAAAGATGAAGATATAAAAAGAGCATATATAAGAGGCGCATTTATCGGCGGAGGAAGCATAAGTAATCCAGAAAAAACTTATCATCTAGAATTTGTAACTCATAGTGAAGAATATGCAAAAGATTTATCGAATTTAATCAATACTTTCAGTTTAAATTCCAAGGTTATACAGAGAAAAAATAGTTTCATAGTATATATCAAAGAAGGAGAACAAATAGTAGATTTGCTTAATGTAATAGGAGCTCATTCATCGCTTTTAGAGATTGAAAATATAAGAATAATGAAGGAAATGAGAAATAATGTAAATAGACTTGTGAATTGTGAGACAGCGAATCTTTCTAAAACTGTAAATGCAGCTGTAAGGCAGGTTGAAAGCATAAAACTTATCCAATCACAGATTGGGCTGCAAAGATTGCCAGATAATTTAAGAGAAATTGCAGAGCTTAGATTGAATTATCCAGATGAATCTCTGAAGGAATTAGGAGAAATGCTAGATCCTCCAGTAGGAAAATCGGGAATAAATCATAGATTAAGAAAGATAGAAAAGATAGCAGAGGAATTACGAACAAGCAAATAATAAAATTAAAGGGAGAGGATATTATGTTTACACACATTGTATTATTTAAATTGAAAGAGCCAACAACAGAAAATTTGAAATTTGTAGAAAAGACTTTATTATCTATGAATGGAATGATCAAGGAATTAAAGCAGCTAGAAGTAGGGGTAGATGTAATAAAAAGTGATAGAAGTTATGATGTTGGAATTATAACAAGATTTGATAACAAGGAAGATTATTTATCTTATGACGTGAACGAATTTCATGTTGAAAAAGTTAAAAAGGTTATAGGGCCATATATGGAAGGCAGTAAAACTTTAGATTTCTAAATAACATATGGTTTAAGATTTATAGTTTAGTTAGAAAAATTCTAAAGAAACTGTAAATTTTAAACTATAAATTAACTGTTAATTTAAAGAGGAGGTGAGGATAATGGAAGAAAAACAATTTTGTCATTTACATTTGCATACAGAATATAGTTTACTTGATGGATCAGGAAAAATAGGAAAGCTCATGAAGAAGGCAAAAGAATTAGGCATGAAGAGTATTGCTATTACTGATCATGGAGTTTTATATGGGCTTGTAGATTTCTATAAGGCAGCAAAAGAAAATGATATAAAACCTATTTTAGGATGTGAAGTTTATGTCGTACCAAAGTCTAGACATATAAAGCAGCCAGACAAAGAGAATTCAACTTATCATTTGGTTTTATTAGTAAAGAATCAAATTGGATATGAAAATCTAATGAAAATAGTATCAGTTGCATCTATTGAAGGATTTTATTATAAGCCCAGAATAGATTATGAATATTTAAGAAAACATAGTGAAGGATTAATTGCTTTGAGTGCATGTTTAGGTGGTGAAGTACAATCTTACCATCTTAAAGGTAATTATGAAAAAGCAAAAGAGACAGCCTTAACATACAAAGAAATTTTTAACGGTGACTTTTATATTGAGTTACAAAATCATGGAATGGAAGAACAAAAGAGAGTAAATGAAGAAAATATAAAGTTATCTAATGAAACTGGTATACCACTAGTTGCTACTAATGATGTTCACTACATAAGCAAGGAAGATTCTAGATCACATGACGTACTAATGTGTATACAAACAGCTAAAACCATTGATGATCCTCATAGAAGAAGATATCCTTCAGATCAGTTTTATTTAAAATCAGCAGATGAAATGTGGGATATGTTTTCCTATGTTCCTGAGGCTTTGGAGAATACCATTAAGATAGCTAATGAGTGTAGCTATGAATATAAGTTTCACGAATCTAAGCTTCCAAAATTTCCGCTAGAAGAAGGTCAAGATCCTTATGACTATCTTAGAGATACTTGCTATAAAGGTCTGATAGATAGATATAGTGTATTTGAAAATCTTAGAGATCAGAATTTGGATTATAGTAAAATTGAAGAAGTAGTAGCAAATTATGAAGAAGCTAAACAATATGTTGATAGACTAGAATATGAGCTTCAAGTAATAAAGCAAATGGGATATATTGACTACTTTTTAATTGTATGGGATTTTGTTAGATTTTCCTATGAAAGTGGAATACCTACAGGGCCAGGTAGAGGATCAGCAGCAGGCTCAATAGTTGCATATACGTTAGGAATTACCAAAATAGATCCGATTAAGTATAGTTTAATCTTTGAACGTTTCTTAAATCCAGAGAGAGTATCCATGCCTGATATAGATAGTGATTTTTGTTATGAAAGAAGACAAGAAGTCATTGATTATGTAGTTGAGAAGTACGGAGCAAGTAATGTTTCGCAGATAATAACGTTTGGTACAATGGCAGCTAGACTATGTATACGAGATGTTGGAAGAGCTATGAATTATAGTTATGCAGAGGTTGATAGAATAGCTAAGATGATACCAACAATGCTTGGAATAACTATAGAGAAGGCGTTAGACTTAAATCCAGAGCTTAAATTAGCCTATGATACAGATGAAAGAGTAAAGGCGTTAATAGATGTTTCAAAGGATTTAGAGGGGCTTCCAAGGCATTCTTCTACTCATGCTGCTGGTGTTGTTATAGCATCAAAGCCATTAGTTGAATATGTTCCATTACAGAAGAATGAAGAAATGATAGTAACCCAATTTGGAATGACAACATTAGAAGAGCTTGGGCTACTTAAGATGGATTTCTTAGGACTTAGAACGTTAACGGTTATGAATGATGCTATTAATATGATTAGAGAAAATAGAAGGATAGATATTGATTTAGATAAAATAGATTTTGAAGACAAAGAAGTATATAAAATGATAGGGGAAGGTAAGACTGCTGGAGTGTTCCAGCTTGAATCGCCAGGAATGACTTCATTCATGAAGGAATTAAAACCTGATTCATTGGAAGATATTATTGCGGGAATATCGCTCTATAGGCCAGGGCCTATGGCTGAAATTCCTAGATACATAGAAGGAAAGAAAAATTCAGAAAAAGTTACGTATTTAACTAAAGAATTAGAGCCTATATTAGGTGTTACGTATGGATGTTTAGTATATCAGGAACAAGTAATGCAGGCTGTTAGAGATTTAGCTGGATACTCCATGGGACGTAGTGATATGGTTAGAAGAGCTATGTCAAAGAAAAAACATAAAGTCATGGAGGAAGAAAGAAAAAATTTCATTCATGGTATTGTTGAAAATGATGAAGTAATAGTGCCAGGATGCGTGAGAAATGGAATTTCAGAGGAAATAGCTAATAAAATTTTCGATTCTATGATGGACTTTGCTTCGTATGCATTTAATAAATCCCATGCAGCGGCATATGCAGTTGTTGGATATCAAACAGCATATCTTATGAAGTACTATCCAGTAGAGATGATTGCAGCAATGCTTAATTCAATCATGGGAATCAGTGAAAAGGTAGCATACTATATCGGCATAGCAGAGGAACTTGGAATACAAGTTTTACCACCTAATATAAACGAAAGTTTTTCAAAATTCACTGTTAAAGAGAACAAGATTAGATTTGGATTAGCGGCTATAAAGAATGTTGGAACTAATGTTGTAGCAAGCATAGTGAAAGCAAGAGAAGAAAAGGGTAAATTTGAATCATTAGTTGATTTTATAAATAAAATGGATCCATCATCAATAAATAAGCGTGCAGTTGAATGTTTAATAAAGGCTGGGGCTCTAGATGATTTTGATGTTTTCAGATCTAAGATGTTAGCTGTTCATGAAAAATTAATTGATAATATATCTAGTGATAAGAGAAGAAATATTGATGGGCAAATAAGCTTATTTGCAAGTGAAGAATTAAAGAATCCAGAAGTAAACTATCCTAATATTAAGGAATTTACTAAGCGTAATTTATTAGCTATGGAAAAGGAGATGACGGGACTTTATATTACTGGGCATCCCCTAGATGACTATGCTCAAAGTCTGAAAATGCAGACAACAAATGAGATTTCTAAAATATTTTTAGTACAGGAAACCTTAGATGATTCTCTAGAGAGCGATATGGGTGAAATTAATATGTTTAACAGGCAGGATGCCTTACAAGATAATGATAGAGTAATCCTTGGAGGAATACTTGCTAGTGTTAATCAGAAGGTAACAAGAAATAATTCTATAATGGCATTCCTAAAACTTGAAGACTTAACTGGAACGATTGAAGTAATAGTGTTCCCTAAAACTTTGGAGAAAGTAAAAGAATTATGCGTAACAGATAGTTTGGTAATAGTTAAAGGAAGATTAAGTTTGAAAGAAGATGAACCACCAAAACTTATTTGTGAAAGTATAGAACCTTTAGAGAAGGTCAATACTTCAAAAGTATATTTAAGAGTTGATGATAAGGTGGCAGCTACTGTTCTAAGTAAAAAATTAAAAGAATTATTGATAAAAGAATATATTGGAGATACGCCTATTTATATATTTGAGAGCAAAGGAAAACAAAAGTTCAGGGTGCCAAGAGATAGATGGATTTCCCTAGATAGCGATGTTATGAATTTATTGAGACAAACTTTAGGAGATGAGAATGTTAAAGTATTAGATTCATAATTAGAAACGAGATGCGATTAAAAATTTAGTAAATATACAAATGAAAAATATTACAAAAATTAATATCACAAAAATTATATTATTTTATATAAATTTATCGATTATTGGTTATAATAGAGAAGACAAATTACGTTCATTGTTTTATAACACTAAAACTATTATAAAAATGCAGTTACTATCCTTGTTATAAATGAAGATAGCTTATATGAAAAAATATGATATTTAGCGGTGTATAGTCATAAATTCAGTAAAATAATTTTCAAATTATTTGTATTGTGAAATTTTTCATAAAATTTAGACATTTATTTTAGAATAATATCAGAAAATGGTTAAATATCATTGATAATTGGTTCAAATTTATGTACAATAATTCTTGATTAATAAATTATGGTTATATTATGTACACAAGGGTCATTTAAGGTCCCTTTGCGGTATTTTAAGGAGGAAATATATATTATGAAAAAGATAGCTGTGTTAACAAGTGGTGGAGATGCACCAGGCATGAATGCTGCAATTAGAGCAGTAGTAAGAACTGCGCTTCATAACGGAATTGAAGTTATGGGAGTACAAAGAGGTTATAGTGGACTTATTAATGGAGAATTATTCAGCATGGATAGAAATTCAGTATCTGATATAATCCAAAGAGGTGGAACAATTTTAAGAACTGCTAGATGTCCTGAATTCAAGAATGAAGAAGTAAGAAAAAAGGCTGCAAAAATATTACAAGCTTATGGTGTTGAAGCTCTAGTAGTTATAGGTGGAGACGGTTCATTTATGGGTGCAAAATTATTATCAAAGCTTGGAATTAAAACAATAGGTTTACCAGGAACAATTGATAATGATTT
The DNA here is from genome assembly GCF_022320765.1 of Clostridium sp. YIM B02569. Taxonomy (NCBI): domain Bacteria; kingdom Bacillati; phylum Bacillota; class Clostridia; order Eubacteriales; family Clostridiaceae; genus Clostridium; species Clostridium sp. YIM B02569. The sequence goes on from NZ_JAKJJX010000002.1 coordinate 59,331, forward strand.
AGCTTACACAGACTTCACTTTAGGGTTTGATACAGCCTTAAATACCGTTGTAGATGCTATAAATAAAATTAGAGATACTTCAACTTCACATGAAAGAGTTTCAATTGTAGAAGTTATGGGTAGAGACTGCGGAGATTTATCTTTATATGCAGGTATCTGCGGAGGCGCAGAAGCAATTATAATTCCTGAAATGGAATTTGATAAAGATGCACTTTGTAGAACTATCTTAGAAGGTAAAAATAAAGGAAAAATGCATAATCTAATAATGCTTGCAGAAGGAATTGGAGGAGCATTTGAACTTGCAAAGTACGTTGAAGAAGTAACGGGAATTGAAACAAGAGCAACAATCTTAGGTCATATTCAAAGAGGAGGAAGTCCTACTGCTACAGATAGAGTTTTAGCTTCAAGAATGGGAGCAAAGGCTATAGAAGTATTATTAAAAGGTGGAACTTCAAGAGTAATAGGAATTAGAGATAATAAAATAATAGACCAAGATATAGATGAAGCTCTTGATATGGAAAGCAAATTTGATAAAGAACTTTATGATATTGCTCAAGTATTATCATAATAATTTAGCTTATAGTTTATTTATATAAATTTTATAAATAAGGTACAATCAAAAAATAATGAATCAACATGCTTGTTTATTTTGCATATTTGTAACATTATTTTATTTTATGTGCCTAATCGAAGAAAGAGGAGTGTTAGTTTAATGAGAAAAACTAAAATGATTTGTACTATTGGCCCTGCAAGTGAAGATATGGAAATATTAGAGAAGGTTGTTCTTTCAGGAATGAATGCTTCAAGACATAACTTTTCACATGGAGACCATGAAGAACACGGTGGAAGAATTAAGAAAGTTAAAGAACTATCAAAGAAGTTAAATAGAGAAATTGCAATAATTCTTGATACAAAAGGACCAGAAATAAGAACTGGTAAATTTGAACCAAAGAAAGTTGAATTAGCTAAGGGTTCTGAATTTACAGTATATGCTGGAGATATGGATGTAGTTGGTGATACTACTAAATGTTCAGTTACATATGCAGGACTAGCAAATGATGTTAAGCCAGGAAATACAATTTTAATAGATGATGGTTTAGTAGGATTAACTGTTAAATCTGTTGAAGGTAACGCTATTAAGTGTGAAGTTCAAAACACTGGATTCGTTGGAACTCATAAAGGAGTTAACGTACCAGGAGTATCAATCCAATTACCAGCTCTTACTGAAAAAGATAAATCAGATTTAATCTTCGGTTGTGAAGTTGGAGTTACTATGATAGCTGCTTCATTCATAAGAAAAGCATCTGATGTAAAGACTATCAGAGAAATACTTGATGCAAATGGTGGAGAAAGAATCCTTATCTGTTCAAAGATAGAAAACCAAGAAGGTGTTGATAACTTAGATGAAATCTTAGAAGCTTCAGACCTTATAATGGTAGCTAGAGGAGATCTTGGTGTTGAAATTCCAATAGAACAAGTTCCAGCAGTTCAAAAGATGATCATCAAAAAATGTAAAGCAGCTGGTAAACCAGTTGTAACTGCAACTCAAATGTTAGATTCTATGATGAGAAATCCAAGACCAACAAGAGCAGAAGTTTCAGACGTTGCGAATGCTATCTTAGATGGTACTGATGCAATTATGTTATCAGGAGAAAGTGCTAATGGAGATTATCCAGTAGAAGCTGTAGCTACAATGGCTAAGATTGCTGAAGAAACTGAAAAATCTTTAGAATATAAAGTAGCAGTTTCTCAAGCTAAAACACATATTCCAGCTATAGCAGGAGTTATTTCAAGAGCAGCTAGTAATGCAGCTAATGAATTAGAAGCAGCAGCAGTAATTACTTCAACTCAAACTGGTGCAACTGCTAAGAGAATTTCTCAATGTAGACCAGAATGCCCAATTATAGCTGTTACTCCAGATCCAATAGTTGCTAGACAATTAGCATTCTCATGGGGAGTATATCCAGTAGTTGCTGATAAAATGGAATCTACTGATGAAATGTTAGAAAGATCAGTTGAAATAGCTAAAAATAATGAATTTGTTAAATCAGGAGATATAGTTGTATTAGCAGCTGGAGTTCCTGTAGACCAAGTTGGTGCAACAAATCTTTTAAAGATTAGCGAAGTAAAATAATATTTGAAACATAATTTTTTAATATATATAAAGGGACTTTGGTAAGAATCTTACCAAAGTCCCTTTTTACATGGAAGGTTTTAAATGATCGATAAACATAAAATCCAATATATACATGCACTCAAGATAATAAATATGTAATCAAATTTTAAAGAATATATAAAGTTAACAAAAAATTAACATTTAAAGATATGATATTTAATATATAATGTATATTATTGCTCTAAAAGAGAAATAATAATTTAATGATTATGGAATTAAATGGCAACTGATTCTGTATTAGCACCGCAAGGTGCTCTTTTTTTATTTTAGGAAAATTATATGATTTAATGGCGCTAAGAGGTTGATTAAATCGGATATCATAATTATCATTAATTATTTATTACCTGATAAAATAAATTCTAGCATGAGCAAATTATTTGATTTTTATGGGAAGTTATTGAAATGTTAAGTCTAAATATAATATCCATTATAAATGAGAATTTAATAGTTTAGAGTTTGTTCTTAATTGTATATAAGAATTTATAAATATCTTAAATAAATGAATAAGATATGATAAAATGTAGAAAGTATTTTTAAATATTGATTTGAAAATTATAGTTAGGAAATGATACTAACAATGAAGGATGTGTACATGTGTTAGAGAGAAATAAAGAGTATATTGTAAAAATAGATTCCTTAGGATATGAAGGTGAGGGTGTCGCAAAGATAGATGGGTATCCAATATTTATACCAGGAGCTTTAATAGGGGAAACTGTAAAGACAGAAATAATCAAGAATAAAAAGAATTATTCTTATGGAAAGCTTATAGATATAGTGGGAAAATGTGACGAAAGAATTATACCTGAATGTAATTATTATGAAAAATGTGGTGGTTGTACTTTAATGCATTCTAATTATGATTCACAATTAAAATTTAAATACAATAGAGTTAAGGATTGCATAGAAAGAATTGGTGGATTATCGGAGGATATAGTTAAAAATACTATAGGGATGGAATTTCCGTACAGATATAGAAATAAGGGAATATATTCAATTGCATTGACAGACAATGAACTTTCAATGGGCTTTTTTAGTGAAAAAACACATGAAGTAGTGGATATGGATAAGTGTCTAATTCAAGATGAAGAAACTGATAAAATCATAAAAATAATAAGAAATTGGATGAAAAAGTATTCTATATTACCTGCTAGGAAAGATAATTTATTTTTTAGTGAAGGACTAATTAGAAATGTAATGGTGAGAAAGGGTTTTAAAACTAATGAGATTATGGTAGTTTTGATTACTACCGATAAGGAAATTCCAAAGAAAGAAGAACTGATAAAGGATATTAGGTTAGAGGTTGAAAATTTAAAGGGAGTAATTCAGAATATAAGTACTAAAAATAATAGTCTAGTTCTCGGTGACAAGTGTATAACTTTGTGGGGGCAGGATTATATATCTGATTATATAGGTAAATATAAATTTAATATTTCGCCATTATCTTTCTTTCAAATAAATCCTATTCAAACAGAAGTACTTTATAATAAAGCTTTGGAATATGCAGATCTGAGCGGAGACGAGATTGTTTTTGATGCATATTGTGGTGCTGGAACAATAACATTATTTTTATCTCAGAATGCAAGAAAAGTCTATGGAGTTGAAATAGTAGAACAGGCGATAGATAATGCGATAGATAATGCAGAAATAAATGGAATAGACAACTCGGAATTTTATGTGGGAAAATCTGAAGAAGTGATTCCAGAGTTAATAAAAAATGGAATCAAACCAGACATAATAGTTGTGGATCCCCCAAGAAAGGGATGTGATATCAATTTGCTAAATGCTATAGGAGAAGCTAAGCCTAAACGAGTAGTGTATGTATCATGTGATCCTAGTACTTTAGCAAGAGATTTAAAACATTTAGAAGGGTTGGGATTTAAAACAATAGAAGTACAGCCTGTAGACATGTTTCCAAATACTAAACATGTGGAAACAGTAGCTAAATTAATTAGAAAATAGCTTGGATTATGAGCGAGTCATAAGATTATGTGGAGGCAATTCTATCAGTTTATCACCACTAATAATTAATTTAATAAGCGTCGCTAAATAAGAAAAAATAAAATATAAGGCAAGAGAAAAGAAGAGACTTTATTTTAATAAAATAAGGTTTTTCTTTTTATGTGGTTTTAAATAATGGATTATGTATGGAGGAAGGAAATTATATTTGAGAAAATAAAATCGGATGAACTATTAATATTTATAATATAGATAATATATATTTTGATTTCAACCCAAAGTGGTAAATTAATGTATCATAGCATTCAAAGAATATGCGCAAAACAATATTTGAGAATAACTAAGCAATTAATGGCGAGTAAATAGACAAAATTAAGTATAGAATTATTTATGAAAGACAATGATACGTATCATTCATAAGAGTAATAAATTATGATAATTTACTATGAAAGGAAGTGAAAAACTGACTTCAAACTTTAAGGTTTAATAAGCTATGAAAGTCGGGAATGGTTATGGAGAATACATGTAATAAAAAGAAATTAAAGGTTGCTATTATAGGATGTGGAGGTATTGCAAACGGAAAGCATTTACCAGCAATAAAAAAGAATCAAAATATAGAAATAGAAGCATTTTGTGATTTGATAGAGGAAAAGGCTATAGAAGCAAAAGCTAAATATGGCAAAGAAGAAAGTAGGATTTATACTGACTACAAACTTCTTTTAGCAAAAGAAAAAGATATTAAGGCCGTTTACGTCTTAACTCCAAATAAATCACACAGCTATATATCTATTGAAGCAATGAAAGCTGATAAGCATGTTATGTGTGAAAAACCAATGGCTAAAACATACGCTGAAGCTAAAGCTATGCTTGAAGTAGCGCAAGAAACTGGCAAAATCCTAACTATAGGTTATCAAAATAGATACAGAGCAGATTCAAAATATTTAAAAGCTGCATGCGAAAATGGTGATTTAGGTGAGATTTATTATGCAAAAGGACATGCAATAAGACGTAGAGCTGTTCCAACTTGGGGAGTATTTTTAAATGAAGATGAACAAGGTGGAGGTCCATTAATCGATATAGGTACTCACGCTCTTGATTTAACACTTTGGATGATGAATAATTATGAACCAGAGTGTGTACTAGGATCTGTATACCACAAGTTAGGGGATCAAACATGTACAGGAAATGCTTGGGGCGATTGGGATAAAGAGATGTTTACAGTAGAGGATTCAGCTTTTGGATTTATTAAGATGAAAAATGGCGCTACAATAAATCTAGAATCAAGCTGGGCACTAAATAGTCTTGATGTTGATGAAGCTAAAACTTCTTTATGTGGTACAAAAGCTGGTGCTGATATGAAAGATGGTTTGAGGATAAATTCTGTTAAGTATAATAAACAATGTATAGAAAAGCCTGCACTAGATGCTACTGGGGTTGCTTTTTATGATGGAGAAGAAGATAATGCTCCTGATATAGAACAAAGTACGTTCTATAATGCAATTATTAATGGTGATGAATTAGTGGTAAGGCCTGAACAAGCTTTAATAGTTACTCAAATATTAGAAGCAATATATGAGTCTGCTAAAACTGGTAAGGCTGTATATTTTAAATAATTAATAATATTATATTTTATGGAGATGAATTTATATGAAATTAGGTGTATTTAATCCAGTTTTACAAGATAGATCTTTTGAAGATGCTTGTTCTTTTTTGGCAAGTAAAGGTGTACAAACAATTGAAATCGGTTGCGGAGGTTATCCAGGGAAACGCCATTGTGACCCAGTAATTTTATTAAAAGATGAAGAAAAGTTTGCCGAATTTAAATCTATTTTAGAAAGAAGCGGTTTAGAAATCAGTGGATTTAGTTGTCATGGCAATCCAATTCATCCAAATAAGGAAATAGCAAAAAAATTCGATGATGATTTGACTAATGCAATTTTAATGTGCGAAAAAATGGGAGTAAGAATATTAAACTGTTTCTCTGGCTGTCCTGGTGACAGTGAAACTTCCCAAAAACCAAATTGGGTTACTTGCCCATGGCCAGAGGATTTTATTGAAATATTAGATTATCAATGGAATAAAGTTTTAATTCCTTACTGGAAGGAAAAAGTGAAATTTGCAAAGGCTCATGGCGTAGATAAAATAGCTATTGAAATGCATCCTGGTTTTTGTGTATATAATCCTAAAAGTTTATTAAGATTGCGCGAAGCTGTAGGACCAGAAATTGGTGCTAATTTTGATCCAAGCCACTTAATTTGGCAAGGAGTTAGTCCAGTGGCAGCAATTAGGGAGCTCGGAAAGCATAATGCCATTTTCCACTTTCATGCAAAGGATACAAAGATGGATGAAATCAATTGTCCAATAAACGGTGTGCTAGATGTAGGCCACTACGGTAAGGAAATTGAACGTTCTTGGATTTTTCGCTCTGTCGGCTATGGACATGATGTTGGCTATTGGAAGGACATTGTTTCTGCATTGAGAATGGTTGGGTATGATCATGCGTTGAGTATAGAACATGAGGATAGTTTGATGACAACAGAAGAAGGGTTGATAAAAGCAATAAATTGTTTAAAGGATGCAATTATTTTTGAAGCTAAAGGTGATATGTTTTGGGCATAATTATAAAAATTTAATAGGGAGAAATAAAATAATGTGTAATGAGATGTTAAATTTAGCAATAGTTGGATTGGGAGGCATGGGAAATTGGCATCGTGAGCTAATTGAAGGAATTGATAATTTGACTGTTTGCGGTACTTATGATATTAAAGAAGATAGACAAGCGTTTGCTAGAGAGCATGGAATAAATCCGTATAATTCTTTTAAAGAGCTTTTAGAAGATGAGAAAGTAGATATTGTTTTATGTGCAACACCAAATGATGTACATAAAGAGATAGTAATCAGTTCATTAAAAGCTGGCAAAAATGTAATTTGTGAGAAACCAGCAGCAATGTCATCTTTAGAATTTAAGAAGATGGTAGATATAGCAGAAGGAATGGATAAAGTTTTGGTTGTTCATCAAAATAGACGTTGGGATGAGGATTTTTTAACTGTAAAAAGGATATATGATGAAGCTATCTTAGGAAATGTCTTTAGAATAGAGTCCAGAGTACATGGATCTCGTGGCATACCAGGTGATTGGAGACAAGAAGAAGAACATGGTGGTGGAATGCTTTTAGATTGGGGTGTTCACATTATTGACCAGGCATGCATGATGATTAATGAAAGGATAAAATCAGTATATGCTAGATTTACTCATGTTACCAATGAACTTGTGGATGATGGATTTACTGCTGAGTTAGAATTTGAAAGCGGATTAATTTACGTTGTAGAAGTTGGAACAAGTAATTTTATAAATTTACCGCGCTGGTATGTGTTAGGTCAAAATGGCACAGCTGTAATAGATGATTGGAATTTAAGAGGCAAAGTCGTTCGTATTACTGATAGCAGTAAAAATGATGCAATTCCTATTAGAACAGCTGCCGGATTAACAAAAACTATGGCGCCTAGGACAGAGGAAACAATTAAAGAAGAAGCACTTAAAATTGTTAATTCTGATGTTAAGGACTTTTATAGAAATGTTATGGGAGCTATAAGAGGAGAAGAAGAAATTCTTGTAAAGAATACAGAGGTAATGAGGGTTATTAAGCTTATGGAGAGTATTCGTGAATCAGTTATCAAGAAGAAAGTGATAGAGTTATAGAAATTAATCAAGAAGCTTAATTGTAATTATTTTGGAGGAGATATTTATGCATGGGAGTTTTGAAAAAACAGTATTAGAATCTGAATTTCCTTTTAGATTGTTTTTTAATGATGGGTATTCTAATACACCACATCACTGGCATGAAGATATAGAAATTATTTATCTTGTGGAAGGTACACTAAAGGCATGTATTAACAGAGATACTTATGATTTAACGCAAGGTGACATACTTATAATTGGTGGTGGAGAAATACATTGTTTTTTTAAAGAGAAAAAATTCAGTAATAGAGCTGTAATACAATTTAGAACTTCCATATATGATAATTTTCTTTCTGGAACGAAAGATACTAAAATAATAAAACCTATGTGGAATCAATCAATACATTTAACTATGGGGAATGAAATTCACGCACTAATGGAGAGGCACATAAATGAGATTATCAATGAATATAGTAAGGCTGAGGAAGGATATAAGTTAATAATAAAAGCTAGATTATATGATCTGGCAGGTATACTAATTAGATATATGCCTAAGCAATCATATTCATCTGAAGACTTAAGCCGTGAAAAGGAAAGATTAAAGAAAATGGATAGTGTATTTCAATATGTAGATACTAATTATCAAGAGCGTATTGACTTAGATGACATTTCAAAGTCCATAGGATTTAGTAAATATTACTTTACAAAGTTTTTCAAAGAAAATACTGGAGTGACATTTTTAGATTATCTAAATAATTATAGAATTAAAAAAGCAGAGTGGCGTATAATTGAGGAAGATGAAACTATTGCAGAGATAGCCTATAACTGTGGATTTAATAGCATTAAAACTTTTAATAGGCTATTTAAAAATATAGTAGGTTGCACGCCTATGAAATATAGAAGAGATAATAAAAACTAAATATTAAATTGAGAGGGAAAGGGTATGGGTGACAGAAAAATTGTAATTAAAAAAGATATAGTAAATGCGCTGCAACAACTTGGTGTAAAAAATGGACAAAATATTATAGTTCATACTTCAATGAAAAGCTTTGGATTTGTTTGTGGAGGCCCACAAATCATAATTGAGGCGTTAATAGACTTAGTTGGAAAAGATGGAACTATAATTATGCCTACACAGACATGGAAAAACATGGACCCAACATATGGTGTACATTGGGAGGAACCAATAGAGTGGTGGGATATTATAAGAGATAATTGGCCAGCTTATGATAAGGATATTACTCCAACAAATACAATGGGAGCAGTAGCAGAAATGTTTAGAAAGTGGCCAGGTGTTTTAAGAAGTGATCATCCTGTAAGGTCTTTTGCTGCATGGGGAAAAAATGCACAATATTTAATAAACAACCATGATTTAAGCGATATTTTTGGCGAAAGTTCTCCAATTGGGAAATTATATGATTTAGATGGATATGTATTACTATTAGGAACTGGATACGATAAAAATACATCTATTCATTTAGCAGATGAAAGAGCTGATTATCCATCAAAGCATATGGAGAAAAACAGTTGTGCAATGATGAAAGATGGCGAGCGTAAATGGGTTACGTATTCAACGTTATATGTTGATGGTGAAGATTTTATAGATATAGGAATTGATTTTGAGAAAAAGTATAGAGTTGAAAATACAAAAATAGGGAATGCGGATGTAAGATTCATGAGGCAACGAGAAATTGTAGATTTTACAGTTGAATGGATTGAAAGAAATAGAAAATAATCATATAAAGTAATATTATAATGAGCAAATTAAAAAAATCACGACAATCAATAATCAAATGTCGTGATTTTCTATATTTAAAATAATAGCAGCTAAAATTTCTTATATGTTTAGTTAAATATTATTTCGCTCTCAATAATTATTTAATATCTAAAACAATGTCTCCAGCTTTAACATTACCAGTTTTCTTAAGGAGTATTACTTTTTCATTTTACAAAAAATAGTGCAAGACTAACTTCGGCTAAGATGAATTTATCCTTTCCGACAAGAAATTAAATTTTCATTTTATCAGATTTTTTTACTATATGTATTGACTTAGAGTTAACTCTAAAATCTATAATTAAATTAGTACATTAGCTTATAAATAATTGGGAGGGACTTAGAATGGAAAAATCGAAAGTATATTTTACTAATATGCAAGCAACAGCTAAGGAAAATTTATTACAGAAGTTAAAACGTTTAATTAAGAGTGCAGGAATTGATCAAATTGATTTTGAGAAGAAATATGCAGCAATTAAGATTCACTTTGGCGAGCCAGGAAATGTAGCATTTTTGCGCCCTAATTTTGCTAAAGTTGTGGTAGATACTATTAAGGAATTAGGAGGAAATCCATTTTTAACAGACTGCAATACTCTATATGTAGGAGGCAGAAAGAATGCTTTAGATCATTTAAATTCAGCATATGAAAATGGATATAGTCCGTTTTCAACAGGTTGCCATATATTAATTGGAGATGGGTTAAAAGGGACTGATGAAGCTTTAGTTCCAGTTACTGGTGGAAAATATGTAAAAGAAGCTAAAATAGGTCATGCGATTATGGATGCAGATATATTCATATCATTAAATCATTTTAAAGGACATGAGTTAACAGGTTTTGGAGGCGCTTTAAAAAATATAGGTATGGGATGCGGTTCGCGCGCAGGAAAAATGGAAATGCATAGTAGTGGAAAACCTAGCGTTTATGAAGATAAATGTGTTGGCTGTGGTATGTGTGCTAAAAACTGTGCACATAGTGCAATAAGTTTAACAGACAAAAAAGCACTCATCAATCATAGCAAATGTGTTGGATGTGGTCGTTGCATAGGAATTTGTCCAATGGATGCGGTTATGCCAGCATCAGATGAATCAAATGATATTTTAAATAAAAAAATAGCTGAATATTCATGGGCAGTATTGAATGGAAGACCAAATTTTCATATCAGCTTGGTAATTGATGTATCACCATATTGTGATTGTCATGCGGAAAATGATGTACCGATTGTTCCAGATGTAGGTATGTTTGCATCCTTTGATCCAGTAGCATTAGATGTAGCCTGTGCAGACGCAGTAAATAAGCAGCCAGTTATGAAAGGTAGCCTTCTTGAAAAGAGCGGTTGTAAGCACAATGATCACTTTACTAATGTTAGTCCAGAAACAGACTGGAAAGTTGCTATTGACTATGCTGTGGAATTAGGCTTAGGCAGTAAGGAATATGAGTTGATAACAATTTAGAGATAAATATATTTCTGAAGCTTTAGAAATTATATGCTTTAATTTTAGTAAGCCACAAATAAAAAAATATAAATTTATACCTGCAGAGATGCGGGTATTTTTGTTTAATAAATTAAAAAAATACACATTAAATCAAGTAGAAAAGCGTTATACATTTTGTAATTTAGTTTCAGTATTGTAATTCTACTAAAAGTGATAACGTTCTAGAATACCAAATGTAAATTTATCACAGTTATGTATTTAGAGTTTTGAATAATAAGTATTGGATTATTAAATACTAACTTTGTAAATAATTTTAACTGAGATGAATGGAGGCAAGTACAATGTTTAAACACGAAAAACCATTACTTAGAGATGTAAAAGTAGAGAGACCAAATCCACAATATGCTGTATTAATGCAAGAACAGCTAGGTGGTGCAAATGGTGAGTTAAAGGCAGCACTTCAATATCTTTCACAGAGTTTTAGGGTAAAAGATCCTGAAATTCATGATTTATTTTTAGATATTGCAGCTGAAGAGTTAAGCCATATGGAAATGGTAGCACAAACTATAAATTTACTAAATGGACATGAAGTTGATTATACTAAGACTCCTGGAGGAGAAATAGAAACTCACGTATTGACAGGTCTTGCACCAGGACTTATTAATGCATCAGGACATCCTTGGACTGCAGATTATGTTAATGTTACAGGAGACATTGCAGCAGACTTATTATCTGATATAGCAGCTGAGCAAAGAGCAAAGGTTGTATATGAATATTTATATCGTCAAATTAATGATAAATACGTAAAAGAGACAATAGATTTTCTATTAAACAGGGAGGAAGCACACAATGCACTATTTAGAGAAGCATTAAATAAGGTGCAAGATAGAGCATCAAATAAAGATTTTGGTGTAACAAAGGATTCTAGATTATACTTTGACTTATCAACTCCTGGAAGGTATTTTGACAATCCTGAGCCAACACCTCCTAGCTTTAAAAATCCACGTGAAAATAGTAGGAAAACTACTAGGTCTTAGCAAATATAAAGATCCTATGCCGAAATTATGTATTATTAATTTTGCATAGGATTATTTTATTATATTGAAGTAAATGGATTATATTAAAAAATCCATAAGTTGTACTTTGAAAAATTAATATATATTGCGATTAAGCTTATAAATTATATTAATAACGCAGCTTGTAGCTTACCAGAGACTTAAATGTAAATTTACTATCACAACATATATAGGATAGTAGAGTTTTATAAAAGCGTATTAAATAATAATATTATTAAGTAAATGACATTACATTTTAAAATAAAAGTTATAAATTATATGGACAAGTGCAATAAGTTTGTGGTAGTCTAGAGTTGTAAGTAGTCGTTAATAATAAGGATAGTATTTTGTTGAAAGAATTTTAATAAAGATATAATAGAAAGTTTGTTGGTAGGAGGATAAAGGAATGTATTTTAAAGAAAAACATGGTTTTCCAGATGATTTTTTATGGGGAAGTGCATCTGCTGCATACCAAGTAGAAGGGGCTGCAGAAGAGGATGAAAAAGGAAGAAGTAATTGGGATGAGTTTGTAAGAATTCCAGGAAAAACATTCAAAGGAACAAATGGTGATGTAGCTGTTGATCATTATCATCGATATAAAGAAGATATTGCATTAATGGCGGAAATGGGATTAAAAACATATAGATTCTCTATATCTTGGCCAAGAATTTATCCAAAAGGAAAAGGTGAAGTTAATGAGAAGGGATTAGAATTTTATGACAATGTAATTGATGAATGTCTAAAATATGGAATAGAGCCAATGGTTACAATATATCATTGGGATTTACCTATAGCTTTACAGGAAGAATATAATGGTTGGGAAAGTAGAAACATAATTGATGATTATGAGAATTATGCTATTACTTTGTTTAAGCGCTATAAAGATAAAGTAAAGTATTGGATAACATTAAACGAACAAAACATATTTACAAGTCTTGGATGGGTAATGGCAGTGCATCCACCAGGAAAGAAGAATGATTTAAAGATGTTCTATCAAGTAAATCATCATGCAAATTTAGCTCATGCAAAAGCAGTGCTTGCTTTTAGAAAAATAGTGCCAGATGGTAAGATAGGGGCAAGCTTTGCGTTTTCACCTAGCTATGCAATAGACTGCAATCCAGTAAATAATATAGCAAAAGCAGATTATGATGATTTACAATCATTTTGGTGGATGGATGTTTATGCATACGGAAGATATCCAAAAGCTGCATTAAAATATCTACAAGGTCAAGGGGTAGCACCTGTATTTGAAGATGGGGATGCGGAACTTATGAAGGCAGCAGCTCAAGTAGATTTTATGGGAGTTAATTACTACCAAACAGCAGTCGTTGAGTATAACCCAATTGATGGCGTTGGAATGGCTGAAATGAATACAACAGGAAAAAAAGGATCAGCACAAGTTAGTGGAACTCCTGGATTATTTAAAAATCCTCCAAACCCATATTTAAAAACTACAGACTGGGATTGGACAATAGATCCTATGGGTATAAGAATGTGCTGTAGAACTATTACAAGTAGATATGATTTACCAATAGTTATTTCTGAAAATGGATTAGGTGCATTTGACAAAAAGACTGAGGATAATAAAATTCATGATGACTATCGTATAGCGTACTTGAAGGCACATATAGAAGAATTAAAAGAAGCTATTAATGAGGGATCAGAAGTGATTGCATATTGTACATGGTCTATAACAGATTTATTAAGTTGGTTGAATGGCTATCAAAAAAGATATGGTTTCATTTACGTAGATCGTGAAGAAGAAGAAGGCGCTTCAATGAATCGTTATAAGAAGGATAGCTATTATTGGTATGAAAATGTCATAAAGACAAATGGAGAAGAATTATAAAATATGTAAGTTTATAGATAAGCTTAAAGGAGTTGTTGATTTTATCAATAACTCCTTTAAACTTATCTATTTTGTTTTATAAATTAATGTTAAAAAGAATTAGCTGATTAATAACTTTATATAAGATTATAAATACTAAATTTTTAAAATAGAATACAAAAATGGAAAGGAATTAGTAAGATTGTGTAGAATTTAATAACTATATTTTATTTTAATAATATTATTATTGAAAAATAGAAGGAATTTGAAAATAAAAAATAAGAAATTTGTTGTTAAAGGGAGGGAATTTATTGAAGAATTTAAAGATTAGAACAAAATTGATGTTGATGGTAATAATACCATTGATTGCGGTTATATTTTTGTCTATAGAAGGAATACTAAAAATCACAAACACTTATGGAACATTAACAGATATGTATTATGAAAAATTATATAAGGTAAATAGCCTTATACTAAATGCAGATAGAGATATGTATCAGGCGCTTGTTGCTCAGAATAATTTAAGTAATACGAACATAAGTGAATCTGATAAGAATAAGAATATAAAAGATTTAAAAGATAACATAGGTCAGGCAAAAGATAGAACAAGCAATGCTATAAATATGTTACTTCCAATTAAGGCATCTTTACAAGATATTAAACATAATGAAAGCAACAAAAATGTGTTTGAACTTTATGATGAATTTCAAAGCAATTATCAAGGCTGGTTAGATAGTTTTGATGTAGATACAGGAGAGGTAAAAAATAAGGAACAGTTTAATAAAAAGTTTGCTGAATCTAGGGAGGATATAAATCAGATAACAGATGTAATGGAAAAGGCAGCAAGTGAAACTCAGGTCAACATGAAGGAATCTATAGATTTTACTAAAATTCAATTTGTTGTGTTGGGAATTTTCTCTGTTTTAATAACTTTGTTTGTTGGAATAGCAATATCAAGAGATTCATCAAAAGTGTTATTTAAAATAAAGAATTTAGCAACTAGACTTTCGAATTAAGATTTTTCAGAGGATTTAGTTTTAAAGAGATATGATGAATATGGACAAACAGCAGATACTTTGAATAAGGCACAGCAAAATGTACGTGAACTTATAAGTGCAATAACTGAAAATATACATAATGTAAATTCGTCCAGTGAAAATTTGACTATATCTGTAAATGAAATAAGTAGTAATTTAATTGCAGTAAATGAAGAAACAAAGAAAATAAATACGAGTGTTCAAGAAAATAGTGCAATTGCAGAGGAGATATCTGCATCTGTAAAAGAAGTAAACTTGACCGTTAATATATTATCTGAAAAGGCAATGGATGGAACAAGTAATGTCACAAATATAAAAGCACGTGCAAATACCGTAGAGAATAGTAGTAATAAGGCAATTCAATCTATAAGTAAAGTATATCATGAGAAGGAAGAAAAGATCATTAAAGCTATTGAAGAAGGAAAGGTAGTGCATGAGATTGGGATTATGGCTAATGCTATTTCTGCAATAGCTGAGCAAATAAACTTGTTATCATTAAATGCCGCAATAGAAGCTGCGAGGGCAGGAGAACAAGGAAGAGGATTTGCTATAGTGGCAGAAGGAGTTAGAAAACTTGCAGATCAATCTTCAGAAGCAGTTGAAAATGTTAAAAAAGTTATTGGAAAAGTAGAAAAATCTTTCAATGACCTATCTTTAAGTAGTAATGAACTTTTACAGTTCATGGATGTGGATGTAAATAAACAGTTTGAGGAATTTTCGCATATAGGAAAGCAGTATTATAAGGATGCAGACTTCGTAAATTCCATGTCCTCCGAATTAGCAAGGATGTCTGAGGAAATTAATGAAGTAATAAGTCAAGTATCAGATGCGGTTCAACATATGGCCCAAATGTCTCAAAGATCTTCTGAGAGCACTAACAGCATAGAAAATAGTTCGAGTAATTCAATCTCTTCTATGAAGAATATTTCAGTTAATGCAAAAGAACAGCTTACTCTAGCAAAGAAATTAGAAGAGACCATAGACAAATTTAAAATATAGTTTCTAGGAATTTTAGTTATTAAATATGAAGAAATAGATGTACAATTCATATAAAAGATTTTAATTACTTGAAGTGATTATTAACCATAGATGAATTGTACATTAATTCATAATGGGGTATTAATTAGTGTTTGATGAATTAGTAAAGTGTTCCAATAGCTACTTTTTTGTTTAGTAAGGCTTGTAAATGTTTTATATTCAATAAAATTAGTATAGATTTTTAAATAATCTATGTATTAAAGCAGCATTTTTGTATTCATATAACAGAAAGCGAGTTCTATTTCGACAATAAAGATAACGCTGATAAATGGATTTTAACTTAAATTTAGCATGTTTAACAAATTAAATGAATAATGGAAAATAAAGATGCTATATAGTCAAAATATATAGAATTTATGTTATATAATATGTCAAAATATAGTTTTCGATTGTTCAAGATTATGGTATTATAGTTATAGGTTGTAGATTCCAAATCATTAAGAAAAACGACAGAAAATGTAATTATATGTTATATTACTAATAAAAAGATAACATTTAATCATATGACGTGCGAAGAACAATAAAGGGGGACAAACATGGATATATTTTTAGTAATTGGTCTTATTGGAGGGTTAGTAATTGTAGTTGCAGCCATGCTAGAAAAGGGAGCAAGCCTTCAAGTACTTATGAGTGCAGAGGCCATACTAGTAATCATTGGTGGTACTGTAATAGCCTTGCTAAATTCTTTTCCAAAAGGAGAGTTCACTAAGCTTCCTAAGATTTTTGGTGTTCTTTTTAGTGCTAAGGGGCAAGAAGATCCTGCTGAGATTATAGCACAACTTGTGGAGATGTCTCAGACAACTAGAAGGGATGGATTATTATCTCTTGAAAGTACTATACAAGGCTTAGAAAATAAGTTTATGAAAAAGGGATTAGAAATGGTGGTTGACGGTTTAGAACCAGATCTTATAAAAGAAGTTCTAGAAATAGAGATTGAGAGTATGGAAGAGAGACATCGTCTTGGTGCTACAGCGTTTACAACAGCAGGTGGTACAGCACCAACGCTTGGAGTTTTAGGAGCTGTTATAGGATTAATAGGTGCTCTTGGAAATCTTAATGACATTGAAAAACTTGGAGAAAGTATAAAATCAGCCTTTGTTGCAACTGTTTATGGTATTTTTACTGGATATTTAATTTGGCATCCATTTGCAAATAGGTTAAAAAGAAAATCTCAAGAAGAAATAAAAAATATGAACATTATGCTTGAAGGAATTTTAGCTATTCAGGCAGGGAATAATCCAAAGAGTATTGAAAGAAAGCTAGTAGGAATGCTTGAACCAAAACAAAGAGTAAGATTTGAAGAAAATAATAATGATAATTAGTTAAAAGGAGAAAAGTGATGAGTAAGAAAAAGCAACATCATGAAGAGCATGTAGATGAAGCATGGCTTCTTCCATATTCAGACATGTTAACACTTCTGCTAGCACTATTTATCGTTATGTTTGCCATGGGACAAACAGATAAAGCAAAATTTCAGTCAATGGCTAAAGAATTTAATATGATATTTGCCGGAGGGACTGGTGTTATGCATCAAGATGGTAACTCTGCAATTTCTATGGAGGAATCTGGTGTTAGTGATAATAAGGCTGAAGAAGACAAAATGACTGAAGTTAAAAAAATGATAGAAGAGGAAATTAAAAAAGAAGGCTATTCTGATAAAGTTAAAGTTGATCTTAATAGTGAGGGATTAGCAATTTCTATACAAGATGTTGTACTTTTTAATTCAGGTGAAGCAGATGTATTAAAAGATGTATCACAATTGCTTCTAAAAATTTCGCATATGCTTTATGGGCTAGATAATGAAATAAAAGTTGCAGGGTATACTGATAATGTGCCAATTAATAATGGGAAGTTTCGTTCCAATTGGGATTTAAGTGCTATGCGTGCTATAAATGTGTTGAATTATATGGTTAGTACAGGAGGTATTAATCAGGAGAAGATATCAATACAGGCTTATGGAGAACATATGCCTAAGGCATCTAATGCAACAGAGGATGGAAGAGCTAAAAATAGAAGAGTAGAAATCTTTGTGGTACGTAAATACCCAGTACCTACAGAGGAGAAATCAAATTAACTAGATAAGAGCTAAGAGATTAATAAGAAATTTTACATATAGATAATTCAGAGCATTTAATCCATAGAGATTGAATGCTCTTTTTATATAAATTTCAAGATATTTTGTGCAATTTGCATTTATATGTAGTATAGTAGTGCATTTTGCATCAAAATCAATGACTTAAGGTACTTAAAAGATTGCAATAAAAAATTTAATATAGAATATAGAGAGATTAACGTTTTATAGGAAATATGTAAAAAAAGGAGGGAATTAAGATGTCGGAAAGCTTTATAAATGAATCTATGTTAGATATGTATATTTTTGAAACAACTCAGCTTATAGAGCAATTAGAGCAATTAGTTATTGATGGAGAAAAAGAAAATGGATTCTCAAATTCGATAGATGAAATATTTAGAATTATGCATACGGTCAAAGGATCATCAGCTATGATGCTTTTTAATAACATTTCTGGACTCTCTCATTCTGTGGAAGATTTGTTTTATTATCTTAGAGAAAATAAGCCAGATGAAGTGGATAACAATATATTAAGTGATATTGTGTTAGATTCAATTGATTTTATCAAAGGCGAAATTTCTAAAATTCAGCAAGGAAATACACCAGATGGAGATTGCGCAAATAAAATTACTGGAATAAAGGATTTTCTAAATAAACTCAAAGGAACAGAAACAATTGATGGTGATACAAAGCCTAATGAGAATGATCTAGAGCAGCAAAAATTTTTTATAACCAGCGCTAAAAGTAAAAGGGACGTATCTAATAAAAAATATAAAGCTAAATTTAAGTTTGCAGAAGATTGCGGAATGGAGAATATAAGGTGTTTTGGTATTCTTCACAAACTATCAGAAGTAGCTGAAATAATATGTAGCTCACCAGAAAATATAATAGATGATGATGAAAAAGCCTGTGAAGAAATCAGGAAGAATGGGTTTAAGATATATTTTTCTTCAGATTTAAATCTAGAGGATGTAAAAACAATTCTGAATGAAACTGTTTTTTTAAGTTCACTTGATATTAGCTTTATGGGAGAAGACGATGATGCTTTTTTAGATAATAAAGAAGTTGTTGAAGAAGTTGCTATAGAAAAAGAATGTAGTAAGAAGGAAGATGAAAAGAAAAATATAGCAGAAGAAAAGAAAACTGAAAAAACATCTTCGCATCAAGGATTTATAAGTCTAAGTGTAGCTAAGGCAGATAGGCTTATGGATCTTATTGGGGAGTTAGTAATTTCTGAATCAATGGTTACACAAAATCCAGATTTAATTGGACTTGAAATAGATAATTTTCAAAAGTCAGCAAGGCAACTTCGGAAAATTATAGCAGAGATGCAGGATACAGTAATGTCAATAAGGATGGTTCCACTTTCTGCAACTTTTCAAAAGATGAATAGAATTGTCAGAGATATGAGCAAGAAAATGGATAAGGAAGTTAAATTAACGATTATAGGGGAAGAAACAGAAGTAGATAAAAATATAATTGAACATATATCAGACCCTTTAATGCATTTAGTTCGTAATTCTATTGATCATGGAATAGAGACAGTAGAAGAAAGAATTGATAAAGGAAAACAGCAAGTAGGAAATTTGGTGTTAGAGGCTAAAAATGCAGGTAGCGATGTCTTAATTATAGTAAAAGATGATGGAAAGGGTCTAAATGAAGAAAAGATATTAGAAAAAGCAAGAAACAATGGATTACTTACTAAAGATGAAAGTGAAATGAGTAAAAAAGAAATATTTAATCTAATATTTTTACCGGGATTCTCCACTAAAGAAGCTGTATCAGAATTTAGTGGCAGAGGAGTAGGGATGGATGTTGTAGTAAAAAATATTGAAAAGATAGGGGGAACGGTCAGTATAGATAGTATGTTGGAATTTGGTACAAGTATCACCATTAAGATACCATTAACTCTTGCAATTATAGACGGAATGAATGTAAGAGTTGGAAATTCCAGATACACTCTTCCAACTAGTTCTATAAAAGAATTTTTTAGACCGAAAGAAAGTGATATTATAAAAGATCCAGATAATAATGAGATTATTATGGTTAGAGGTCAATGCTATCCTATACTTAGATTAAACGAGCATTTTTCTATAAGAACTGATACAGATAAATTGTCAGATGGAATTATAATAATGATAGAGCAGGATGAAAAGTGGGTATGCATTTTAGTAGATGAGTTATTAGGACAACAACAAGTAGTTGTTAAAGCTCTCCCAGATTATATAAAGAATATTAGAAATATCAAGGATTTAGCTGGATGTACTCTTTTGGGAGATGGAAATATAAGTTTAATAATTGACATGGATGGATTGATGACAACAGTATAGATATTAAAAACTTAAGTTTAATTAAAATAAGTGGTTAATGGAGGGAAAGAATATGAGGTGGTTAAACAATATAAAGGTTGGAGCAAAATTAATAATTGGGTTTATAGTAGTAGCTTTATTAGCTGGAATAGTTGGTGTTATAGGAATTACAAAAATAAAAAAAATAGATCAGAACTATACTAATTTGTATACAAATTATGGGGCATCAATTGCTGATGTTGCTAGTGCATCTATATCTTTTCAGAGACTTAAAATAAATTTGAATAATATTACAATGTATAGAGATGGAAGAGACATGAGCGATTATGTTAATAGGATAAAAAATTACGATGTAAAAATTCAAGAGAGTTTAAAAAAGTTTGAAGGTTCACTTCAAAGTGATGAAGCAAAAGCTGAGTTTTCTAATCTTAATACACTTTTAAGTAAATATGATGTAATAAAGGATAAAGTTATAGAGTTATCTCTTTCAGGCAAGAGAGATGAAGCGCTTGAGTTAATAGGGCAGGATTCAACGCAAAAACTATCTGACCAAATAAATGATTCTGTAGACAATCTGTTCCAATTAAAGGAATCAGCAGGCTTTAGTAAATCAAATGAGTATTCCGCAGAGGTTAATAATGCTGTTGTGACTATGATTTTTGTAATAATTGCAGCTATAATTATAGCCCTATTACTTGGAATTATTATTTCAAAAGCTATAAGTAACTCTATAGCGAAGCTTATGACTGTAACAAGTGAAATTAGTAAAGGGAACTTAGACGTAGAGATTATTAATGATTCAAAAGATGAAATTGGAATATTATCAGAATCAATGAAAAGAATGAAATATAGATTAAATGAAGTAATTGGTCAGATAGGATTTGCGGCAGAGCAAGTTACAGTTGGATCTAGACAAATAGCAGACTCAACTATAGCTTTATCACAAGGGGCTACAGAGCAAGCAAGTGCTGTTGAAGAATTGACAGCTTCTATCGAAGAAATATCTTCTCAAATATCAGTAAATGCTGAAAATGCTAAAAAGGCTAATATTATAACAGATAGTACTAAAACAAATGCGGGGAAAAGAAATAATGAAATGAAATTAATGCTTAAGGCAATGGATGAAATTAATGTTTCTTCTAATAATATATCAAGAATTATCAAGGTGATTGATGAAATTGCATTTCAAACCAATATACTTGCTTTAAATGCTGCGGTAGAAGCTGCTAGAGCAGGTCAATACGGAAAAGGCTTTACTGTCGTAGCTGAAGAAGTTAGGAACTTAGCAGCAAGATCTGCAAAGGCAGCTAAAGAAACTACAGAAATAATAGAGGAATCAATTGTTAAAATTCAAGATGGAACTAATATAGCAAATCAGACTGCAGATGCGCTCGAAAGTATTGTTAGTGATATAGAAGAGGTTGCAAAAATAATTAATGGTATATCAGATGCATCTGAAGAACAAGCTACAGGAATTTCACAAATATCACAAGGAATAATACAGATATCACAAGTTGTACAAAGCAATTCAGCAACTTCAGAAGAAAGTGCAGCTGCAAGTGAGGAACTAGCAGGACAGGCAGAAGTTTTAAAGGAACAAGTTCAAATGTTTAAATTAGCAAGTGCTAGAAGTTCAATGACTAGCTTGAACAATAGCTATATGAACCATAGTATTCATGATGATATTAGTAAGAACACAAGAGATTTAAGTGAAACAAGAGATAAACACTTAGAGAGAAAAGTATCAAATTCTAAAAAAATAATACTTAGCGATAATGAATTTGGAAAATATTAGAGATAAGGTGATTATATGATTTCAATTACGGAAAAAGAATTTGCTCAATTATCCAACTATATAAAAGAGAACTATGGGATTAATCTCAGGGAAGAAAAAAAAATGTTGGTAATTGGAAGGCTCCATAATGTGTTAGCAGAGCATAATATAGAAGATTTTTCTCAATATTATCAATATGTAGTTTCTGATAAGAGTGGAAAGGCAGTTAGTACACTGCTCAATAAAATTACAACAAATCATACATATTTTATGCGTGAGAAAACACATTTTGACTATTTGAGAGAAAAGGTACTTCCTTATTTGATTAATTCAGTAAGGGATAAAGATTTAAGAATATGGTCAGCTGGGTGTTCTTCTGGCGAAGAGGCATATACCATTGCTATGATATTAAGCGAATTCTTTAAACAAGAAAAGTTATGGTGGGATAAAAAAATACTAGCGACAGATATATCCGAAAAGGTATTAAGCATTGCTAAAGATGGAATATATCATAAAGAACAAATCGCACCATTACCAGAGATGTGGAAGAAGATTTATTTAAAAAAATACGATGAGGAAAATTTCGTATTTTCAGAGAATATTAAAAATGAAATTATATATAGAAAATTTAATTTAATGGAGGATGTATTTCCATTTAAGAAAAAGTTCCATGTTATTTTCTGTAGAAATGTAATGATTTATTTTGATAATAGAACAAAGAATGAGCTAATCCGTAAATTTTATAACAGCATGGAGTACGGTGGATATCTTTTTATAGGGCATTCGGAATCACTAAGTGGTGATACAGCTGGATTTAAGTATATAATGCCATCTGTATATAGAAAGGAATAGACTTATCTTAAGATAATTTAAAGGGCTAAGAAGGTGAAGTTAATGAGATCAATTAGAGTTTTAATAGTTGATGATAGTATAGTATTTAGGGAAGCAATATCAAGAGGAATATCAACGGCACCTAATATAGAGGTTGTTGGAAAAGCGGTAGATCCCTATGATGCTAGAGATAAACTATTAGAATTAAATCCCGATGTTATGATTTGTGATGTACAAATGCCAAAATTAAATGGTGTAGAATTCATTAAAAGGCTTCTTCCTCAATATAAAATTCCAATAATAGTTGTAAGTTCTATAAGCGATGTAGTCTTCGATGCTATGGATGCAGGAGCAGTAGACTTTTTAAGTAAGCCTGATGCTAGAACTCCTAATGGATTTGAAATTTTTATTAATGAGTTAATAATCAAAATTAGAGGAGCAGTAAATGTAAATCTATCTGCTAATTTAGGGCAAATTCCAAAGAGTGGTAGTAATAGGGGAATGGAAAAGAGCATAAATGTTAGAAATAAAGTGATTGCTATAGGAGCATCGACTGGAGGAACAGAAGCTATCTATAACCTATTAAAAAATCTTCCCAAAGATATTCCGGGGATAATTATAGTACAACATATACCACCAGTATTTTCTAAGATGTTTGCAGATAGATTGAATTTGCAAACACATTTTACTGTTAAAGAAGCTCAGGCTGGAGATACTATTGAGCCAGGTAAGGTTTTGATAGCACCAGGAGATAAACATATGAAACTTAAGAAGGCTGCGGATAAGTACATTGTAGAAACTATTCAAGGTAATAAAGTTAATGGACATTGTCCATCTGTAGATGTGCTTTTCGAATCTGTGGCTAAGGTGGCGTCAAAAAATGCTATAGGAGTTATTCTAACAGGAATGGGGCATGATGGAGCAGTAGGGCTTATGTCAATGCGAAGAGCAGGGGCAAGAACTATAGGGCAGGATCAGAAATCCTCTGTTGTATATGGTATGCCAAAAGTTGCTTTTGAAATTGGAGCCGTTGAAAAGCAAGTGGCTATTTCAAATATACCTAGTGTTATTTGCGATATGTTAAAATAAAAATGGACTATTTATACTAGTCCATTTTTTACAGCATAAACTGCAAGTTGAGTACGATCTCTCAAACTAAGCTTTGAAATTATTTCTGTAATAATATTTTTAACAGTACCTTCAGCAATAAATAAAGATGATGCAATTTCTTTATTATCTTTTCCATCAACAATCATAGATACTATTTTTAGTTCTCTTTCAGTTAATGAGATATTTATACCATTAATATCAATAATTTTTTTCTTAGCTTTTTTATTTTCTTTACGCAGATTTAATATCATAGGACTTAAGATATCTTTAGTAATTATGCCAAGTCCTAGTGAGGTGCTTTTTATAGATAGTATAAGTTCCTCAGTACTTATATCTTTTAAGATATATCCGTCAGCACCATTACTTATAGCATCTGTGACATCAGATTTATCATTAGATGCAGTTAAAACTAGTACCTTAACTGATGGAAGTTCTGCTTTTATTAGTTTTGTAGCTTCCGTACCATTACATATAGGCATAGACAGATCCATTAAAACAACATCAGGCATATATTCTTTACATAGATCATAAGCTTCATTTCCATTAGTAGCGCAAGCTACAACTTTTATATCAC
This sequence comes from Clostridium sp. YIM B02569, assembly GCF_022320765.1. NCBI lineage: Bacteria > Bacillati > Bacillota > Clostridia > Eubacteriales > Clostridiaceae > Clostridium > Clostridium sp. YIM B02569. The sequence continues at coordinate 83,977 of NZ_JAKJJX010000002.1, forward strand.
TGTTATTTTCAATTATGTTTTTAAAACTTTCTCGTAAAAGTTTCTGGTCTTCTGCAATAATTACTCTTGTCATATACGAACCCTCTCTTTACCCAAATAAGCAATATATTAAATTTTCGTGAAAAATAGACAAATAATATTTATTAAATCTAATGAAAACACAGATTAACCGCTTGTAGATTCTAATATAAATTATAACATTTTACAAATACATGAACAATGTATAAAGCTAATCTTAATTAAACTAATAAAATTTTGTGTGTAAACTTTATTAGTTTAATTTTTAAATTGCAATTGTAAAGATTAGGGAACTATTGATGGTGAAAATCCTTATAAATGTCATCTATATGAAGTGGATTTTAAATAAAAATGCAATCGGCATATTTATACAAATTAATTGTGCAATTTGCATGATACTACATGACTTGTGGTACTACAAACCAATTTTAAAAACATTTAAAATAAAATTAAAGGAAAAGTGGTATTTTTATAGCATTTCATGGGGGTGAAATTATATGAAAAGAGTTTTAGTAGTAGATGATGCGGAATTTATGAGACTCGCTTTAAAATCTATTTTACAAAATTGCGGATTTGAGATCATAGGTGAAGCTGATACTGGTATAAAGGCCGTAGAACTATATAATTTATTAAAACCAGATATTGTGACAATGGATTTGACCATGCCAGAACTTGGGGGAGTAGAGGCAATAAAGATCATTAAGTCAATAGATGAAAATGCAAAGATTATAGTAATTTCGTCATTATCGCATGAAATCCAAGTTAAGGAGGCTATGCTAGCAGGAGCTATATCTTTTATAGTAAAACCTTTCAGGGAGGACATTGTATCTAAACAACTATTAAATATTGAAAGAAATATTAGAAAATAAAACTTTAAGATAAGCATGTAATTGAAAGCATTAGGAAATTAACTTGAAATTTAAGATAACATCATAAGAGTAAATTTTGTTAGATGGGATGGATTAAGATGTTTGAGGTAAGTAATCTGAAAATAAAAAATAAAATTGGGTTAATATTTACAGGTATTATAGCTATGGAAATTGCTTTGTTTGCCGCATTTAATATCGGAGTGGGAAACGTGGCAGATATAAAAGAAATGCGAATTAATATGATAATAATATTACTGTTTTCTATAATAATCACAGTAATCATGGGATTATTACTAATAAATTTCATCTACAAACATATAAGAAAAATTAATAATATTGCAAGGAAAATTGCTAACGGAGAATTTGACGAAGATATACAGGTAGATTTTATTGATGAATTCGGGGATCTAGCTAATTCACTTAAACAGATACAAAAAAATATAAATAATCTGATCGATGATTCTAATTTAATTGAAGATTGCATTAAAAAAGGTAATTTTGATATAGCTTTAGATTTATCAAAATACTCAGGGGCATGGGGAAATGTACATAGGAAGAGTTTAGCAACAATGAATATGTTTATAAAGAATATTAGAGCAACTTCACATTACATAGAAAAGATAAGTAAAGGAGAATTCAATGAGAAATACACTAGGGAGGAAATAGGATCATTTAATGTTATAAAAATAAGCATTAATAAACTTATAGATAATCTCAATAATGTAATGGAAAATATTCATTGGTTCAAAGAAAGCTTTAGATTAGGGAATACAAGAGATAAAATAGATGCTACAAAATTTCAAGGCTCTTATAAAGAAATGTTGGAATGTATTAATGATACTACATGGATATCGATAGAAGTATTTATTAAGTTATTTGCAGTGCTTAAATCATATTCAAAAGGAGATTTTACAGTTGAGCTTGAAAAATTCCCAGGAAGGTATGGATTGGTAAATGAGCATATAGAAGACTTAAAAAATAATTTATTAAATATATCTAAGGAACAGATTAATATGGCCAATGAAATTAAATCAGGAAATTTAGCAAAAAGGATAGATTCATCCAAGTTTAATGGATCATGGGCTAAAATGATTGATGGAATTAATGATGTAATTGATGCGTTTGTTGAACCTATTAATATCACAGCTGATTACGTGAAAAGGATAAGTAATGGGGATGTACCAGAAAAGATTAAAAATGAATACCAAGGTGAATTTAATAAAATAAAGAACAATCTGAATACATTAATTGATACTTTAAATTTATTTGTTAAAGAAGTTAATTGGATGAATGATACATTTAAATTAGGTAATACAAGAGATAGAATAGATGTTTCAAAATTCGATGGGGTATATAGGCAAATGGCTCAAAGTGTTAATGATGGAATGTGGATATCTATAGATGTATTAATAAAAATATTTGCAGTATTAAAATCTTATTCAGAAGGAGATTTCTCAGTTGAGCTTGAAAAATTGCCTGGAAGATACGGAATTGCAAATGAAAGTCTGCATGGATTAAAATCTAATATTCTTAAAGTTGTTGATGAACAAATAATGGTTCTTTCAGCAGCGGCTGAAGGAAATTTAGATATTAGAGGTGAAAGTGAAAAATATACAGGAAGCTTTAAAGAACTCATAAGTATAATAAATAAAGCTGTTGATGCTTTTGCCAAGCCAATAGGAGAAATAAAAAGTGTTTTAGAAGAGATGTCAAAAGGTAATCTCAATGTTCGCATTGAGAATTCTTATAAAGGTGATTATGGAAATATAATGAACGCTTTAAATCTATCTGTACAAGAAATTAATCAAGTACTTACTGATATAAATATATCAGCAAATGAGGTGGCTTCGGCATCAATACAAGTCTCAAATGCAAGCCAAAACCTATCGCAAGCATCTGCGGAACAAGCAAGTGCTGTGGAGGAAGTAACTGCTTCGCTTTCAGAGATAGGAGAACAAACAAAATTAAATGCTATAAGTGCTAATGAAGCTAATGAGCTGGCTACAAAAGCAACAACGAATGCTATTAATGGAAATACAGAAATGAGTACTATGCTAAAGGCCATGAATGAGATTAATGAAGCATCTGAAAATATTTCTAAAATAATAAAAGTGATAGATGAAATAGCTTTCCAAACTAATATATTGGCTCTTAACGCAGCGGTAGAAGCCGCAAGGGCAGGACAGCATGGGAAGGGATTTGCGGTAGTTGCTGAAGAGGTTAGAAATCTTGCAGGTAGAAGTGCAAATGCGGCTAAAGAAACAACAGCTTTGATAGAAGGGTCAATAAGAAAAGTGAATTCTGGAACTCAAATAGCTAACAATACAGCAGAATCACTAAATTCAATAGTTAACGATATCAGTAGTACTTCTGAGATAGTAAGAAAAATAGCAGCATCTTGTAACGAACAGGCAACTGCAGTATCACAAATAAATGAAGCGATTGAACAAATATCGAGAGTTACTCAGATAAATTCTGCGACATCCGAAGAAACTGCCTCTTCGAGTGAAGAAATGTCTAGCCAGGCAGAAACTTTGAAACAAAGGGTTGCTCAATTCAATCTAAAAAAGAGAAGTTCAAATAAAATATTTTTAGACAGCATAGAAGAAAAGGAAGCATCAAGGCTAGAAAATGCCATAGAGGAGAGAGAATTTGGACAAGCATTTAATATAAGAAAAAAAATTAGTATTAATTTAGATGACACAGAGTTTGGAAAGTATTAGTATCGATTTCTAGTAGAAGAGAGGAAGTGGTAGCATGAATACAAACATAATTAATGATAATGCAGATATGGAAGAAGATACTCAGAAGGGAAAATACCTCACATTTATACTTGATGATGAATCTTATGGTATAGGAATAAATAATGTTACAGAGATTATTGGAATACAACCTATAACTTTGGTTCCAGAACTTCCAGATTATATAAGAGGAATTATTAATTTAAGAGGAAAGATAATTCCGGTGATGGATGTGAGATTAAGATTTAAGAAGGATTTCAGGGAGTATAATGATAGGACTTGTATAATCGTAATAGATATTAATGACTTATCAATAGGTCTTATTGTTGATAGTGTTTCTGAGGTTCTAATAATACCAGATCAAGACATTGTACCTCCACCTAATCTAAGCAAAGTTAGCAATAAGTACATAAAGGGAATAGGAAAAATAGATAATCAAGTTAAATTAATTTTAGATTGTAATAAGTTAATAAACGATGAGGATGCTGAAACCCTAAATAACATTGAACAATAGAGGGAGGACATTATTATGAAATGGTTCAAAAATATGAAAATAGGTTTAAAAATACTTCTGGGATTCTTATTTGCAGCTTTTATTGCAGGTATTACGGGGATATATTGCATTTCTAATATAAATAAAATTAGTGATCTTGATACTAAATTATATGATAAAATGACTCAGCCATTGGGAGATGTTATTGAGGTTTCAAATGACTTTAATAATATAAGAGCTAATACTAGAGACATTTTGCTTTCAGATAATACAGGGGAAATTCAAGATTATATTAGTGGAATTAAGGATAATAGCGATAAGTTTGATTATAGCTTAAATAAATTGTCAGAAACAACATTAACTATTGAAGGAAAAAAGGCTATTGAGGAGATAAAGGTTTCTAAATCAGAATATATGAATCTTATAAGTAAAATAACTCAACTAAAGAATCAAAATAAAAATCAAGAAGCAATTAATATTTTATATTCAGAGGGAAAACCAGTTTTAGAAAAGTTACAGTCAAATTTAAAAACATATACAGATTTAAAACTGAAGATAGCTAAAGAAACTTCGGATGGTAATAGTAAAACAGCAGATAACACAACATTACTAACAGCAATAATCTTAATTATAGGAGTGATTTTATCAATACTAACAGGAGTATTTATCTCTTTATCTATAAGTAGACCAGTTAATAAGATAATAAGAATAGCAGATAAAATTGCAGATGGAGACTTCAATATAAGTGTTAATATAGAGAGCAAAGATGAGATCGGATTATTGGCTCTTTCTTTTAGAAGAATGGCTGAAAAATTAAATAATACTATCTGCAATATAAATTCAGCAACAGAACAAGTTTCAGCAGGGGCAAAACAAGTTTCTGATTCAAGTGTAGCACTTTCAGAAGGGGCTATGGAACAGGCTAGCTCCATTGAAGAATTAACAGCATCTATTGAAGAGATATCTGCCCAAACAAAAATGAATGCAGAGAACTCCACAAATGCTAATGAAATTGCTGTTAGTGCAAAAATAAATGCTCAAGAAGGCTATGAGCAAATGAAAGCAATGAAAATAGCGGTAGAAGATATAAACAATGCTTCAACAAGTATATATAAGATTATAAAAGTTATTGATGAAATTGCATTTCAAACTAATATTTTAGCTTTAAATGCGGCGGTTGAAGCGGCAAGGGCTGGACAGCATGGAAAAGGTTTTGCAGTGGTTGCAGAGGAAGTTAGAAACCTGGCAGCAAGATCTGCAAAAGCTGCAAAGGAAACTGCAGAGATGATTGAGGGCGCTATTAGAAAGGCAGAAATGGGAACTAAGATAGCAAAACAGACATCTGAAGCACTAAATAAAATTGTAGAAGATACTGTGAAAGTTGCTGAATTCATAAATCAAATAGCAGTAGCTTCAAATGAACAGGCAGAAGGAATATCTCAAATTAATCAAGGAGTTATTCAAATATCAGCAGTAGTGCAAACTAATTCAGCGACAGCAGAAGAAAGTGCATCTGCAAGCGAAGAGTTGGCATCTCAAGCAGAGATGTTGAAAGATCAAGTTTCAAAATTTAAATTAAGGGAAACTAAAAGCTGTTTAGTAAATAATTCAATTAAAAACATAGATTTTGATATGATGTAAAAATATGAATGATTTAAAATTAGTGCCATGGAGTGAAGCCTATGATAAATGATATTAGAGTTTTGATAATAGAAGATTCAAAAGCCTCTTTGAATTTTGAGGTAGCACAACTTAAAAGAAGTGGTTTCAATGTAGACTATGAGCAAATAGAAAATGCAGAAGATTTAAGAAAGGCGTTAAATTGTAAGGAGTGGGACATAATTTTATCTGATCATGTAATGCCAAATTTTAATTCTATTGAAGCATTGAAAATATTAAATGAAACAAAGTTAGATATACCATTTATTATAGTATCAGGTGAAATTGGGGAGGAGACAGCTGTTGAAGCCATGCGTGCTGGATGTAAGGATTATATCATGAAGGATAAAATGGCACGTCTTGGAATGGTCGTAAAAAGAGAACTTAAGGATTTGCATGAAAGAGTTGAGAGAAAAAGAGTAGAGGAAGAGATGAGAAATCTTCTTATAAGCTCAAAGGAAGAAGCAGAAGCAGCAAATAAAGCAAAAAGTAATTTCCTTGCAAATATGAGTCATGAGATAAGGACGCCACTTAATGGTGTTATAGGGATGATTGAGCTTACATTAATGAATAGCGAGTTAAAAGATGAATTGAGAGAAAATCTTCTAATTGCAAAAGATAGTGCTTATTCATTGATTAATATTGTGAATGCGATACTGAATTTTTCAAAATCAGAAGCAGGAAAAATGGAATTGAGGGAATCAAATTTTAATCTTAAAAATCTAATACATAACACACTTAAAATCTATTCATACGATGTAAGAAAAAAAGGAATTACTTTAGAATATAATGATTCAGATGAAATTCCGGATTTATTGTATGGAGATTCTGAAAAGTTACAACAAATACTTAACAATTTGATAAGTAATGCAATAAAATTCACAGATGGAGGAAGAATTTCATTAATAACTAAGGCTGAGCAAATAATAGGAGAAAAGATTATTTTAAGGTTTTTAGTTAAAGATACCGGGATAGGAATTAATGAAGAAGATAAGAATTTATTATTTAAAAGTTTTAGTCAATTAAATAATTCTTATTCCCGTGAATATAATGGAACTGGATTAGGACTTGCATTGTCAAAACAATTGGTTGAAATATTAGGGGGAGGGATTTGCGTTGAAAGTCATATGGGACTAGGAAGCACCTTTAGTTTTACAGCGGCTTTCAGACTAGTAAAGAGAGGAAAAGTGAATATTAATTCATATGAATTACAAGAGAAAAGAAATTTCGAAAATTCGAATGAAATAAATAGAAGCACAGATTTAAACACAGAATTAAGAAGATTAGTTGAAAAAATGGACGAGGCAAATAATAATCTAATCAAAATTGAAAAGATAGCAGAGATTATAAATAACTCTATAGTTATTTCTAAATTTGATGAACTAGTGATGATGGGATTTAAGTTGAAAGCAAATGCACGAAGGGGAAATGAGGAAAAAGTAAAAGTGACTTTTGAGCAATTGAGAGAACGCATTATTAGTCTAATGCATATATAAAATTTGGGTGGAAAAGAGGTTGGTATATGAGAATTCTTATTGCGGAAGATGATTATGTAAATAGACGGTTTTTATTTAAGTTTTTTTCACAATATGGTGATTGCGATATGGTAGTTAACGGAGAGGAAGCTGTCCAGGCATTTATGTTTTCAGTGGAGGAGAAAGATCCATATGATGTTGTATGTCTTGACATAATGATGCCAAAGTTAGATGGGTTAAAAGCACTGAAGATGATTAATTCAATTGAGAAAGAAAAACAAATAACCTATGAAAATTTGTCTAAAAAGTTTGTGATTACGGCCTTAGATAATGCAAAAGATGTCCAAAATGCTTTTGAACTAGGGTGTGAAGTGTATGTAACTAAGCCAATAAATACTGATAAATTAATCGAAGTTATGAAGAAATTAAATTTAGATATAGATGATAAAAAATAATTTAAATTATATAGGTATCTGGTATAGGCAAGGGTGTTTTAAATTGTATTCGTACAGAAGATATCTTTATATAAAGAAAGCAACTTATTAAAAGTAATTTATGAGAGGGTGTTTTATTATGAATTTAAATTGGGACAATAATTTAGCAACGGGGATTGTAAATATCGACAATCAACACAAAGAACTATTTGATCGTATTAATAAACTATTGATTGCCATGAAAGAAGGAAAGGGTAAGGATGAGGTTATAGGAACTTTAAACTTCCTTGAAGATTATGTTATAAAGCATTTTACTGAGGAAGAAGAAATTCAAAAGAAAAATAATTATCCTAAATATAGCATTCAACATAAACAGCATGAAGAGTTTAAAGAAGAACTTAAAGAATTGAGAAGGACATTTGAAACTACTGGAACATCTGCATTATTTGTGATAAAGGTACAAAATAGAATGTCAACTTGGTGGAAGAGTCATATACGAGATCTAGATAAGGATTTAGGAAAATTTTTAATAGAAAATTCTAAATAATATTAAGATATTTTGGATAAGGGGGATACATATATGAGAAGTTGGGTTGTAAATTTAAATTTGAAGTTTGTAAATAAATATAATGTTCCATTCAATAGTTTTGTTATTAAGGCAGAAGAAAAGGAAGAATTTCTAGTAAAAATGGATAGGGTATTAATAAAGGTTATGGAGTTAGTCAAATTTGAAATTGATGATATATCACCATTTGATTACAGAGAATTACCAGAAGAAATTGTTAATGAATATATTTGTGTAGATTAATTATGCTAAACATTTAAAATCTTAGGGTGAGGATTATATATAGATAATGATATTTGGGTATAGAAGTATAAATTATGAGAGGGTGTATGAAATATGTATGAAGTATTGAAAAAGGATGAAAGAGGATTAATAAATAATAAAATAGCGTCATCAATGGTAAAGTTTACTCATGAAGATAATGATTCGGTTATTATGGATATTAGCAGAATCAATATTAGTGGTGAGGTACTTATGCATTTTATGAATTCAAATTGGGATGCTGTGTTATCCACTGGAGTTGATAATATCGATAGACAGCATCAAGAATTATTTAGATTAATTAATAATTTGGTAAGTGCTATGAATGAAGAAAAAAGCAAGATAGAGATTATTAAGGCGTTGGATTCTCTTGAAGAACATGCAATTCGTCATATTAATGAAGAAGAAGCAATTCAAAAGGAAAATAACTATCCAGGATTAGAGATTCAGCAGATGCAGCACGAAGAATTCAAAGATTGCTTAAGGGACATAAGAAGCTTCTTAGAAACCAGAGAAATATCAACATTATTTATTATACATATGCAACAAAAAATATTTAAATGGTGTAGAAAACATATGCTAACCGCAGATAAAGATCTAGGAGAATTCCTAATAAATAGTCGTAGAAATTAGCTGATAATTTAAAAGGATAGTACTAAGAACGAAAATGGAACCTATGAAATAGATACTCAGAAAAGAGCTATTTCATAGGTTCTATTTAAATAATAATTCTTTAGTACAGTCTTTTTTTATTATATATTTATATTAGTATAGATCTCTGATAAAAGAAGCTTCTGATTTTTTTTAAGGCTATGGAGATGACAGTAAGTAGATTACTTAAATGCGATTCGATATTATTATAATTGCTGTTTTTCAATAAATTATTAATTTTAGTAGTTTCCTCATAGAGATCAGCTATTCTATAATTTCCGGAAAGACCTTTCAAATTATGAATTATTTTTTGAATATTTTCTAAATCACTTCCAATCATGGCGGTCTTTAACTCTGATAGTGCTAGATTAAATTCATTAATCAATTCAGCATAAAGTTCTGACACTTGTTGAAGATTAAGTCCTAAATCATTTGAAAAACCAATTATGTCATAATTTTTGTCGTAATTCATAAATTATATAGCTCCTCTTTCTTAAAATATAGTATGTCCTATTAATTGATATCTTCTTTATTAATTCTAGCTAATAGGATGCATACCTTTTCGATAAAGTTTGGAATATCAATTGGTTTAGTAATATAATCAGAAAATCCTAATGATAATCCTTTTTCTATATCTCTAGGCATTGCATGAGCACTAACAGCGATGATTGGGATATCTTTAGTCTCCTTATGCATTTTGAGTCTTTTGAAGACTTCATAACCGTCTATTCCAGGTAAATTTATATCTAGTAATATAATATCTGGCTTATGGGCAATGGCTAAATCTAAACACAGCTCACCAGAATTTGCTGAAAGCATTTTTAAATTACTAATTTGGGATAGAGCACGTTCAACAAGTCGTAAATTAGCAGGATTATCTTCAGCATATAATATTGTACGAAATTTATCGTTAGGGAAATAAGTTCTATTTTCAGATGTCATCATATTTTCAGAAGTTTGCAAAATAGACGATTCGATGCAAGGAAGTTCAATCCAAAAGTGACTGCCAGCACCTTTTTCGCTAGTTACAAATATTTCACCATTCATTAATTCAGTTAGTTGTTTAGCAACTGCAAGCCCAATACCAGTCCCCTCAATTGAGTTATTAATTCTGTTTAGACGATAAAATGGTTTGAAAATCAATTCTAAATCAGAATTGGATAAGCCAATTCCAGTGTCAATAACATGAAATCTATACTTATCATTAACCTTATCATGATAAAAGATTACTTGGCCATCTTTTTTGTTGTACTTAATTGCGTTAGATAGCAAATTGAGCAAAATTTGTTTTAATCGTGTATGGTCAGCCGAAACAAATTCATCTGAATTATCTATAGGATAATTAATAATTTTTATTTTATGTTTATCCGCAAATGGTTTTATTATGGAAATAGCCTCTTCTATTACATGTTTAATCGGAACAGATTCAATTGAAATGCTAAGTTTTCCTGATTCGATTTTTGCTAAATCTAATATTTCGTTAATCAACTCCAGTAAGTGACTGCCAGCTTTGGATATTTCCTTAACACTCTGACTCTGAGAAGGATTTAATGGAGATTCAGGGTCTAATTCTAAAATTTGAGAAAATCCTAATATAGCATTTAATGGTGTTCTAAGCTCATGACTCATGCTAGATAAAAATTCGGATTTTGCTTTACTAGCTTTTTCAGCCTCTTCTTTTGCAGTAATAATAGAACGAGCCATTTTCTTTTGTTCTGTAATATCACGAGTTAGAACTACTACTCTATCTTTATAGTTTAGATGAGGAGAGATACATGCCTCAAACCATTTTAATCCATCTTTGGATTGGATATTAAAATCCATAGTAGTAGATTTTCTTGATTTAATGACATAATGTATCTTCTCTTTAGCAATTTTAGCTGTACTTTCATCTAAAATATCATAGATAGAATTAAGATGACCGTGCATATGTAGTTTATACAAATAAGTATGGACGCTGGACCATAACTTAGTGATATAACCGTTTATATCTATCTCTGAGATTATGTCATTAATTGAATCAACAAGTGACCTGAAATCAACTTCTTTTTTTCTGAGTTCAGATTGGGTAACTAATAAATTTTTATTTGTTTCACCAATATGATGTCCCATTTCTATCAAATTTAATGCTATATCTTCTAATTCTGAGATCTTTAATAGTGGATCAGCTATATCATATTTACCACTACTAATCTCCTGAACAATATTATTAATATTTAGCAGAGAGCCAGAAACAATATGGCTCATATTTTTTACTTTCTTATAAGTAATTAAGAAAAATAAAAGATACGATAAAATTAATCCTAATATTGTAATGATTCCAATTTTCAATAAATTATTTCTTAGCATATCAGCATTAGAGTATATATTTTTTGTTGGAACAACTATTAATAATTTTAAATCTGTATTAGGGATAGCAGACCAACATGCAATTCTAGGTTCTTCTTTTAGTGTGAAATTTGAAAATCCAGTTTCGCTAGTTTGAATTTCATCCATTAATGTGGATAAATCATTATTGTTATACAAGTTATACTGATAATACCCGTTTCCATATTTTAAAACGAGTTGATCTAAATTCAAATCACTTTTTCCAACATCAGAAAGTGAAAGAATATTACCATCTTTTCCAATCAATAAGTTATAACCATTCCAAGGAATATCAATTTCTAAAACCTTATTGACAATTGAATCCATATTTATATCAATGCCTACAACACCTTCTAAGAAATTGCCGTTATAAACAGGACATATAGCAGAACTTATAAAATTGTTGTTACTTGAATTAAAATCATGAGCCACCCATTTTACTTTTTGATCTGGATTATGATTAGCATCAGCTTCATAATAAAATTTGCTAGAAGGTATTTGTAGAGAATAATTATAGCTATTAAAAACATCAACGTATGGGTAAGTTATATTTAAGGAATCAAAGGTATTAAAATATATGGAATTAACTAATGGACAAGAATTCTTAATATCTGCCATTAATTTTTGTTGTGTTAATACCTTGGCTATTTTCTTTTCTTTATCATCTCTTGTAGCAGGTAGAAAATTATTATAAAAAATTGCTGCCTCATCAGCTGAATTGTTCTCTTTAGTATAATAAATATTATCATTTGAATATGATAACCTACTATATTCTGTAGGAGTTAAAGAAACTGTAGTTGATAAAGCATGTCCCATTTGCAAACTGAAAAACATTGTAGAATTTGAAATAGATGATAAGTGCTGATCAATTAAGTTAACTTCTTGTTTAATAATTTTATTAAGTTCACTTTTTGATTGATCTTTGTAAAAGGCAACCGAACTTTTATGAGACCAGTAATTTGAGATGAAATATATACAAATAAAAATTATTTCAATAATTATTAATGGAATTAATGCATTACGAATATAGGACTGCCAAATCCATTTATAAAGAGAAAAATTTTTATGAGTATTTGCTTTATTCATAATATCACCTCACCCATTATGCCTAGTAATCATAAACACTGTAAGGTACTCGTGATTTTGGAAATTATATCATCATAATTAAATGGTTTAGTAATGAAATCAGCAGCACCTTTAGCCAACGCTTTATCATAGTATTCCTTATCGTTTTCAGCAGAGATCATAATTATAGATAGTTTATTATCATACTTTATAAGATTTAGTTCATCTATAATTTGAAGTCCATCAACAAATGGCATCCTAAAGTCTAATAGTATCAAATTAGGTTTATATGTAGAATATAATCTTAAAATTTCTCTAGAATCTGTTAATGTTTTTATATTCTTATAACCAGATATGTTAAGCATTCTTTCAAGTAGTAAAACATTAGCAATATTATCATCAACTATCAAAATTTTTGACATTGATTTATCGACATTCATAATTTAATCCCCTCTCAAAAAAACTTAAAAGTCAACACCTAAATACTTACAAAATTAATACCTACTATGAATAATATAACATATTTTAGAAAAAAGTTTAACCAAATTTTAGTTTTTTATTATAATTATTTCAGTATCTAAATATTAAAATAATTATGAGATTAATAAATGAAGTTCAACAACTAAAAAATAAGAGAAGTGATAAATATATACAAAAGGAATAAATTATATATTTAAAATATATACATACTATATTTAGAAGATAAGAGATTAGAATATTTATAGTATTCCTAAGTTAATATAGTATTCATATAAAACTTAGGAAAGGGGAATCAAACAGAGTAGTAAGGTCGAGTACACGATGTGATATAATTAAAACTAAATAATCAATTTTTAATGTAGTATTTATTGGAGTAATAAAAATGAATGTGATATTAAGAATTATGATATAAATTAAGTATGTACTTGCAAATAATAATAAAATATATAGAATTATGGTATAATTTAGTATATTTATATATGTATATGTATATGTAGAAAGGAGATAACAAGAGATGCCATTTATAGGATCAAAAGTTAGTGTGAAAATTTCAAAGGAAAAAGAGGAAATTATAAAGAAAAAATTAGGGGAAGCAATAAATTTGATTCCGGGAAAAAGTGAAACCTTTTTGATGGTAGGCTTCGAAGATGACTACTCATTATATTTCGGAGGAGAAAAATTAGAAAAGGGTGCATTTATAGAAGTAAAAATATTTGGAAAATCAAATAAGGATGCATATGATGCTTTAACAGCAGAAATTTGTAACATATATGAAAAGGAATTAGACATACCTCAAGATAAGATATACGTGAAGTATGAGGAAGTTGCAAATTGGGGATGGAATGGAAAGAATTTTTAACCACGACTGGTAATTGGATATAGGCGACCTAAAGTAAAGGGTACTCTGATGTAACAATGCACATAGTATCCTTTATTTATAATATTGAAGGAGGTACAACTTGATTATAGGAATTGCACAGATGGATATAATCTGGGAGAATATTAATAAAAACATGAAGAAAGTTGAAGAATTCATTGAAAGAGCTTCGAAAAATAAGGTTGATTTAATCCTATTTCCTGAGATGGCTTTAACGGGTTTTACCATGAATATAAACAAGCTTGTATTATCTGAAGATGAAATAATAAAATGGATTGGAAAAAATGCTAAGGATAATAATATAAATATAGGAATTGGTGTTGCGGTAAAAAGTGATAAAATGGGTAGCAATAAATATATTATTATGTCAAGAGAAGGGAAATGCTTAACTAAATATACGAAAATACATCCATTTTCGTACAGTGGTGAGGATGATAAATATCATAAAGGAGATAAGATACTCACATGTGAGATTGATGGATTTAAAATAGCTCCATTTATTTGCTATGATTTAAGGTTTCCAGAAATATTTCAAATAGCATCTAAAGAAGCGCAAATAATAACTATAGCCGCTAATTGGCCTAAAGAAAGAGATAAGCATTGGATAACTTTATTGAAAGCTAGGGCTATAGAAAACCAATGCTATATAATAGGGATAAATAGAGTAGGAATTGGAAATGATCTTCATTATAATGGAAAATCAGTTTTTATAAGTCCAGATGGTAATATATTGAACGAGGTAATTGAGAAAGAAACACTAATTATAAAAGAGTTAAAAATAGATATGATAAGAGCGATTAAAGAACAGTTTGATATAAAGAAGGATAGAAGAGAAGATTTATATAAAGCTATAAGTAATTGTAATTCTATTTAACATTAAAGTAATGAATGGTAGGTAAAGCTATGATAAATGATTTTCAAGAAGAAATTGAATATAGAAAGCTCGCATTAAAAAAGGATATTAAAAAAAGTGGCGGAAACTGTGCAAGGATACTTCTTGCGTTAGTATTATCAACATATGGATTAGTGTTCATAATGACATTTTCTATAAAATTTATAGGACCAATGATAGGATTCAATGTAGTAACTAATCTAAAGGAAAATATAATTTTAGGACTTTCAAGTGACGCATATAATTTTTTTGCTGGATATTTTACATGTATAGTTGGGGATCTTATAGCAATTCTAATAGCAATAAAAACTATAAAGGTGAAATTTAGGCAAGAAATATTTTCAAAGAATAAGTCAAATAAAATGTTTGTATTATTAGGAGCAACTTCTTGTATAGGGGTAGGAATGATTTCAAGCATGGTATATATGATATACTCAACAATTTTTAAGATTTTAGGATTAAACATTCCACAGCCAGATTTTAGTTTCCCTAAACAAAACACTTTTTTAATATTATTTTTAATATATGTATGTTTAGTGGGACCAATTTTAGAAGAAATTATATTTAGGGGATTTATACTCAGAAGTATGCAGAAGTATGGGAATCTAACAGCAATGATTGTTTCGTCAATTCTTTTTTCCATGTTTCATCTAAACCTAGTTCAATTCATCAATCCAATACTTATGGGAATTGTTTTAGCATTTATTGCAATTAAATCAAAATCTATTATACCGTCGATGATAGCTCATATATTTAATAATACGATAACTTTTGCTACAACAGGAATATCTTTATTAAAGATGCCTATATTGGAGTATGCATTTGGAACTTTGTACTTTTTAGTTGGGGTAGCTGCATTATTGCTATTTATTAGTAAGTATAAAAGCGAATTTTTAGAAATAGTAAAAGAGGATACAAGAATATTAAAGACTCACCAGAAAGTACGATATTCTTTTAGTGGAGCGTGGTCGAGGGCTTATATAGTATTCTATATAATATTTATTGTTGTAACTATGGCAGCAACTAATTTAGCAAAGTAATCTACTATAAAGGACAAAATGTTATTTTATGAATTTAAAGGAGGATTAATATGATAAATAAAATATTGTTATCTATAATAGAGAATTTAAATGATGAGCTTATAGAAGTATATCGCAAACTACATGAGAATCCTGAATTGTCTAATGAGGAATATAAAACTACACAACTGATAAAAGATTTGCTAAAAAGAGCAGATATAGATATTCTTGATTTACCTTTGGATACAGGCCTTGTAGCACAGGTAAAAGGAAATCCTAATGGTCCTGTCGTTGCTATCAGATGTGATATAGATGCATTACCAATCAAAGAAGAGACAAGTCTCTGTTATAAGTCTAAAGTTGATGGTATGATGCATGCTTGTGGTCATGATTTTCATATGGCGGTGATTTTAGGTGCAGCATATTTAGTTAAAAAGCATCAAGGGTCATTAATAGGAACAGTAAAATTTATATTTCAGCCGGGTGAAGAAAGTGCGGATGGAGCTAAAAAAATTTTAGAGACAGGTGTTTTAGATGATGTGGATGCAATTTTTGGAATACACAATGTTTCAGATTCAGAAGTTGGAATAATGGGAATAAAAACTGGAGCAATGACAGCTGCTGTCGATAGGTTTGAAATAAATATTACAGGGATTGGTAGCCATGCTGCTAAGCCGGAAAAAGGAATAGATCCAATTATAATTGCCAGTAACATAGTTACATCACTTCAAACAATTATCAGTCGTAATATAGGTCCAACAGAAAAAGCGCTATTAAGTGTGACTCATATAGAAGGAGGAAATACTTGGAATGTAATTCCAGAATCAGCATATCTTGAAGGCACAGTAAGAACATTAGATGAGAATATACGTCAATTAATAGCTAAGAGAATGAATGAAATGGTATCAGGAATAGCACAATCTTTTGGTGGAAGTGCAGAGCTTATTTGGCATTCAGGTTCTCCGGCAACAAATAATACTGAAGAATGGGTAGAGTTTAGCACTAAAATTGGAAAACGATCTGGATATGATGTTAGAAGAATATCTATGGGTCTAGAGGGTGAAGATTTTGCGTATTATCAAAGAAAAATACCAGGTGCATTTATAATTGTAGGAACAGGAAAATCTTATGCGCACCATCACCCGGAATATAAAGTTGATGAGAAGGCAATTTTAAATAGCTCGAAATATTTTGCACAACTGGCAGAAGGTGCTTTAAAAGAGATAATAGATAAGAAATATAAACATAAGATTAAGTAGATAAAGGTACTTAATTTAAATATTTATTTTGTAATATAGTAAAGAATTAAAAGTTTTAAAGCTACATTACTAGTGATTAAGTTTAATAAAGAAATTGAATTTCAATTTTAAAAATAAGTCCCTAACAAATGATTGCAATGATTGAAAGAAATTACAAAGTGTGATAAGTTGGTTGTAATTAGTAAAATTTGAGGAAATAGTTGCATAAATGCTCCAAATAGTTTATTAGAGATTATTATGATGAATCATTTCTGAGAATTATTACGGCAGATTGGAATTCAAAGGAGGGAAAATGAGGAGATGGAGTACAAGCTATTTAAATCATTAGCAGATAATCTTCCACAGCCTATATGGATAAAAGACCTTGAATTGAGATTTATATATGTAAATAAAGAATACAAAGCTATATATAAAGATATAAATAAAGAATTTATTGGAAAAAATGATGCAGAGATATTTGATGGTGTTGTAAGAGAGGAATGTATTAAATATTGCAATCAAGTTATAAACTCCTTAAAGCCATTAACTGAAGAAGGGTACCTTGATGGAAAGCGCAGAAAAATTACTATAGTTCCGCTAATTGATGAGGGAAAAGTATTTGCTGTAGCTGGCATATATGCAAATTTAGATATTATAAAAGAAAAAGATAAGATTATAGAGAAACAAGAAAACATATTAAAAGTTGTAATGGATACACTTCCAGGAAGAGTATTTTTTAAAGATAAAGAAGGCAGATATGTATATGTAAATAAGCAATTTGATGAATTCTATAATAAGGATGGTATAGGAGAAGTAGTAGGAAAGACAAATATTGATATACATCCAACGGAAGAATTGGCTGCAAAATATTCAAGAGAAGATAATGAAGTAATAAAAAATAAAAGAAGTATAAAAGCTGAAACAATACTTTACTCAGAAGATGGAGAGGAAATATATACAGAAGCAGTAAAAGTGCCTGTAATCGATAAGAATGGTGATGTTTCAGGTGTTGTAGGATTAGTATTAGATATAACTGAGAAAAAAGAAGCAGAGAAAAAATTAAGGCAATTAAGTTTTACTGATATTTTAACAGGTTTATACAATAGAACATATTTTGAAGAAAAAGTGAAAGAGTTCCAAGGTGAAGAGTATCTTCCGGTAGGAGTAATAATGGGGGATGCCAATGGACTAAAATTAGTAAATGATACGCTAGGTCATGATCAAGGCGATGAACTTTTAAGATTAATAGCCCAAGCACTTAAAGATGTATGTGGTGAAAAACAGTTGATTTTCAGAACTGGTGGAGATGAATTCGTAATTTTAAGTAAAAATACAACTGAACAGGAATGTGAAATCATTATTAAAAATATATTTGATCGTTGCAAAATGTATAAGCACGATTTAATCAATGTGAGCATATCTTTAGGTGCATCAGTAGCGGATAGCTTGAATAAGAGTATATATCAAGCATTAAAAGAAGCAGATGATAAGGTATATAGGCAAAAGTTGCTACAAAAAACCAGTCTTAATAGTTCTATAATGTATTCTCTGCAAATGGGTTTAGAAGCTAAGAGTTTGGAAACTGAAGAACATACAGATAGAGTATTAGAAAATTCTATTGCGATAGGAGAAAAGTTATCGCTTCCAATGTCGGTAATGGATGAGCTAACAATAGTTGCTAAGCTTCATGATATAGGGAAAATAGGAATAAATGAAGAAATATTACTTAAGAAGGGTGAGCTAACAGAAGATGAGTTCGAGGTAGTTAAAACTCATACAGAAAAAGGATATAGAATAGTAAAAGCATCAAATCAATTAGATAATGTAGCAAAAGGTGTCTTAGCTCACCATGAAAGATGGGATGGAAATGGCTATCCACTTAAATTAGAGGGCGAGAAAATACCGCTAGTATCTAGAATTGTTAGTGTTGCGGATTCATATGATGCTATGACTAACAATGGTATTTATAAGAGATGCTTGAATAAAGAAGAAGCAATCGAAGAATTAAAAAGATGTTCAGGGAAGCAATTTGATCCAATTATAGTTAAGGCATTTATAGAATACTTAGAAGAAACTGAGGAATAATAAAATCTATTGGGAATTTATAATAAGAGAGAAGATATTCATGATGTGAGATATAATTAACTTAATGAAAGCTGCAATTTTTGATTACAATCCCTACGTTAAGGGATTTTTTTATGTATTCATTAAGTAATAAAGATATAAGTATGATATCATATGAAGTAATTACATTATATTGGAGGTGTGATATGAAATTTGATATTTATAAAATAGCTGATAATTACAAGCTCTCAGAAACAGAGAGACAGGTTTTGCAATACATATTGACTAATATTGATTCTGTTTTAACTAAAGGTGTAAGAGATGTTGCAACAATTAATTATACATCGGCGGCAACAATAATAAAGCTATCAAAGAAGCTAGGTTATACAGGCTATGTCGATATGATATATCGACTAAACTTCATAGTAAAAAATCATCAAAACAATCAAGAACATATCTCTGATATTACTAGCTTCATATCAGAAATTGAAAATAAGAAAATAGAAGATTTCATTTCTATGATAATTAAACATAGAGAAGATATAATTTTCATAACAGCCACTGGATTCTCTGATTCGATTGCAGATTTCTTTTGGAGAAAGATGTTAGTGCTTGGGTTTAAATGCATTAAAACAAATTCTTATGGAGTATATGACAGCAATCAAATAGGAGGCGCCTTAGTTATTGGAATATCTAAAAGTGGAGAAACGGAAAGTATAACAAAAGTGATTGATTATGCATCAAAAAATGAATTGGATATTATAACTTTTACTGGTAAGTCAGAGAATCACATGGCTAAAAAGGCAACCTTAAATTTTATGATATTAGATGATAAAGAATTAGATGATAGAAATCTTACCGCGAACTATTTTTATGCTAGGGTAATGATTGTAATGGAATATTTGCTAGATAAGGTAATGAGTAATTTATAAAATATAGATATCCAAACTAATCATACCCATGTGGAAACTTACTGAAATTATATATAGAAAGCTATCTCGATGTTAACTAATGAGATAGCTTTTTTAAAGTGTAAAGGTAAACATGTTTACTTTTGAGTCAACATGTTGCTGAAACGTTTAAAACTATTAACAATATCTATTAATAATGATATCCTATTCTCACAGGTAATTACCCAAAGAAAATTATAAAATAGTGAAGGGGAATATTTAAATGAAAGATAAGATTTTAAATAGTATGCAGAAATTTGCCAAAGCTATGATTGGACCGGTCTTATTCTTACCCATTGTAGGTATGTTGATTGCATTAACAGCAGTTTTCACCAATACAACATTTGTAAAAGAAGGCGGAGCAATTTGGGTAACAGGAAAATTCTTTAATGGAATGTTATCACCGATTATGGGGAACTTAAGCATTTTGTTTTGTGTCGGAATAGCGATGGGGATGTCAAAGAAGAAAAAAGCGGAAGCAGCATTCATTTCCATTATGTCATATATTTTGTTCCTAGGCGCGAATAGTAAGTGGTTAGAGCTATCTGGAAAAATAATTAAAGGTGATACAGCATCAGCTTTATATGGAACTGGGCAGACAATCCAACTAGGATTCCATGTGACAGATATGGGAGTGTTTCTAGGAATGATTCTAGGAGTACTAGTTGCTATAGTTCATAACAAATATATAGATAAAGAATTTAGTGGCGCTATGGCTCCATACGGTAATAGTAAGTTTGTATTCGTTATCATGATTCCTGTAGTAGCTATATTAAGTATTGGTACCACATATGTATGGCCTACAATAGCTGCTGGAATCACAGCTCTTACTGGATTTATGAGTTCTGCAGGGGCGGCTGGAGTGTTTGTTTATGGATTTTTAAATAGATTCTTAGTTCCAACAGGCTTACATCATTTAATTTGGTCTCCATTCCTATATTCAGCAGTTGGGGATCAGATGATAATAAATGGCCAAAATGTAATTGGAGCAAAACCAGTTTTCTTAGCATTGCTTAATGATTCAACAATCTCTATTATGCCTGATTCAGCAAGATTTTTAACATATGGATTAGTTAAAACTTTTGGTGTAATTGGAGTTGCCTTAGCATTTTACTTCACTGCTAAAAAAGCAAAGCGTAGTAATTTAAAGGCACAATTAATACCATCAACTTTAACAGCAGTAATCGCAGGTATCACAGAACCATTAGAATTTACATTTATTTTTGCTGCACCATTACTATGGTTTGTTTATTCAGTGATTGATGGACTATTCCAAATGTTTGTATACCTATTAAATGTAAGAGTATGTGCAACTAATGGAATATTAGATTTTTTAGTAATAAACTTGCCAGCAGGTATAGGTAAAACTCATTGGCCTGTGTATATACTAGTAGGATTAGTTGAAATAGTTGTGATTTTCTTAGTATTCAAATTTATGATTGAGAAGATGAATTTAAGAACACCTGGAAGAGAAGAAAATAATACAGATGCTGTAATTGATTTAAATGAGAATGCAGCAAAAGTTAAGCAAGATATGAAATCAGAAAATAAAAATAATAGTAAAGCTAATAACGATGATGAAAAAGCATTAACAATAATTAGAGCATTAGGTGGAAAAGCAAATATAGTAACAGTAGAAAATTGTTTTTCAAGACTTAGAGTGGATGTTATAGATAACACCTTAATTGATGAAGAAGCTTTAAAAGGAACAGGCGCAGCAGGTGTTGTGAAAAAGGGAAATAATATACAAGTTGTATATGGCCTTTCAATTAATAAAATTAGAACAATAGTAGATGAAGCATTAGACAGAGCAGAATAAAATGAAGGAGGAATCATTAAAATGAAAAAATTTAAATTAGTAATAGTAGGCGGGGGAAGCACATATACACCAGGGATCGTAAAGAGTTTACTTTCAAAGAAAGAGGAATTTAAGATATCGGAATTAAGATTATATGATATAAATGCAGAACGTCAAAATAAAGTAGGAGTGATAGTAAAGAAAGTAGTAGAAATGTTTGATCCAGAGGTGAAGCTTGTTCTTACAACTGATCCAGAAGAAGGCTTTAAAGATGCAGATTTTGTTTTCGCTCAAATGCGTGTTGGATTATATAAGATGAGAGAACAAGACGAAAAAATTCCACTAAAATATGATGTGGTTGGTCAAGAAACATGTGGTCCTGGAGGATTAGCATATGGATTAAGAACAATATATCCTATGGTTGAAATGATAGATTTTTGTGAAAAATATGCAAATAAAAATTATTGGATTGTTAATTATTCTAATCCAGCAGCTATTGTAGCAAAAGCTATGTATAAGTTAAGACCAAATGCAAGGATTTTAAATATATGTGATATGCCAGTTGCAATTATGAGAAATATGGCTAATATCTTAGATTGTGATAGACATGATATAGAAGCAGATTATTTTGGATTAAATCACTTTGGATGGTTTACAAAAATTAGAGTTAGTGGTGAAGATAAAACTGAGGAGTTAAAAGCATATGTAAAGGAACATGGTTATATTCCACCGGATTCAAGGAGTGAAGTAAGACATAATGATGCATCATGGCTTCATACATTTGATAATGCTAAACATATAATGCAAATGTTCCCTAAATATCTTCCAAATACGTATATGCAATATTATCTTTTAGGAGATAGTATTGTAAAAGAAGCAGATAAAAATCATACTAGAGCTAATGAAGTAATGGAAGGAAGAGAGAAGAAGATATTTGATGCTGTAGATCAATATAATGCTACAGGGCAAATTGATCTTACACAATTCTTTACTGGAGTGCATGGAGAATTTATTGTTGAAGTTGCTATGAGCTTAGCTTTTGATTTAAGAAAGAGACACTTAGTTATGGTAGAAAATAATGGGGCAATAAAAAACTTACCTGACGATGCCATGGTAGAAGTACCTGCATATATAACTAAAGATGGACCAGAACCAGTACGTGTAGGAGAAATACCAACTTTCTATAAAGGAATAATTGAACAACAAGAAGCATCAGAAAAACTTGTAGTTGAGGCTGCTATTGAAGGCTCATATGAAAAAGCACTTATGGCATTTACTATGAACAAAACAATTCCATCTGCATTTGTAGCAAAACAGATTTTAGATGATATGATTGAAGCTAATAAAGAATATTGGCCAGAATTGAAGTAGGATAGAGAATGTTTAAAAATATATTAAAAAGAAATAAAAATAAATTATTATATGCTTTTACAGATGGAGTTAGCGTAGATATAAGTGAAGTTAAAGATGAAGTGTTTTCTCAGAAAATGATGGGCGAAGGTATTGCTATTAAACCAAGTATTAATAAAATATTTTCACCATGTGATGGGACTATTGTTACAATAATGAAGGAAAGCAAGCATGCAATAGGAATAAGAACAGAGGATGGAGTAGAAATTCTAATTCACGTGGGACTTGACACTGTAAATTTGAAAGGTGAAGGCTTTAATTTGTATTGTGAAGAAGAAAAATACGTGAAAAAAGGTGAGTTACTTTTAGAATTCGATAAAGAACTCCTAAAAGAAAAAGGAATAGAAGATATAACAATGCTTATTATTCCAAATTTAAATGGCCATGAAATTCTAAATTTTCATATCGGAGAAATTATGAAAGTTAAAGAAAGCCCTATAATTGAATATAAATAGATATTTATAGAAATAAGCTTCATTGTTATATGGAGCTTATTTTTTTAGCAAATTCTACGTTAAAGCCAGCATTTTATCTTATCACGGCATTATGGGAACGTGGAGTTAAGTGCCTAGAATAAAAAAATGAGTATTCAAGGTGAGTATAAGAATAGATAGAAGAGCAAGATAATCGTAAGAATATATTAGAAATGATATTGACAAAATAATTTATTAATATATAATGAAATTAATAAGACCCCCTACACAGGGGGAGGGGAGGAAGAAATGAGCGAGGAAAGAAAAAAAGCATTACAATCTTTAAAAACAGCGAAGGGTCAAATAGAAGGAATAATAAAAATGATTGAAGATGATAGATATTGCATAGATGTTGCAAATCAATTGATGGCAGTTCAATCTTTAATAAAAAAAGCAGATTTAATGATTTTGCAAGGCCATTTACGTCATTGTGTAAAAGAGGCTTGCTATAACAACAATCCAGATGAGAAAATAGAAGAATTTAATAAAGTTTTAGAAAAGTTACTTTCAAAATAGAACCGATTATTAAGAGATGACAATATGAAATAAAATATAAAAGCATTATTGCATTAATTAAATATAGAGAAAAGTTGTAAATTGCTTAGTGAAGTTAAAATTAGCTTAATGTAAATTTTTAAAGTATATGCTAAATAAGTAAAGAGGTGAAGTATGAATAAAAAAGCATTTAAAATTGAAGGAATGACATGCTCAGCATGTGCAAATAGAGTTGAAAGATTTGTTAAAAAGTTAGAAGGCGTAAATAGCGCAAATGTTAACTTTGCAACAGAAACGCTGAACGTAGAGTTTGATGAAAACAAACTTAATAATGAAAATATAGAAGCAACCGTAGTTAAAGCCGGTTACGGTGTTAAGAAGAATATGAAGACTTATACTTTTAAAGTTGAAGGAATGACATGCTCGGCGTGTGCAAGTAGAGTCGAGAGAGTTACTAAAAAGCTTAAGGGGGTTCAAGATTCTGTTGTTAATTTAGCAACAGAGAAGTTGACTATAAATATAGATGAAGATGAAATTGGATATAGTGAAATTAAAGCTGCTGTAGATAAAGCAGGGTATAAGCTAATTAAGGAAGAAGAGCAAGTTGAAGAAAAGAAAAAACTAGAGGCAAGTCAATTGTTATTAAGGAGATTTATTATATCTCTAATATTTGCAATTCCGCTTTTAGTAATAACTATGGGACATATGTTAGGTATGCCTCTTCCATATATTATTGATTCTATGATGAATCCATTGAATTTTGCTGTGATTCAATTAGTATTAACAATACCTGTAATGATAGCTGGATATAAGTTCTATCTAATTGGAATAAAGAATTTATTTAAACTAAGTCCTAATATGGATTCGTTGATAGCTATAAGTACTTTAGCAGCAGTTTTATATGGAGTATTTGGAATTTATAAAATACAAACAGGCGAAACTGAATATGCTATGCACTTATATTTTGAGTCAGCAGCAGTCATTTTAACTTTAATAACACTTGGAAAATATCTGGAGGCAGTTTCAAAAGGAAGAACATCACAAGCTATTAAAGCACTAATGGGGTTAGCGCCTAAAACTGCAACAATAATAAGAAATAATGCTGAAATTACAATACCTATAGAAGAAGTAATTGTTGGTGATATAGTCTTAGTTAAACCAGGTGAAAAGGTACCTGTAGATGGAGAAATTATTGATGGTAGTACATCTATTGATGAGTCAATGCTTAC
This sequence comes from Clostridium sp. YIM B02569, assembly GCF_022320765.1. Classification (NCBI taxonomy): domain Bacteria; kingdom Bacillati; phylum Bacillota; class Clostridia; order Eubacteriales; family Clostridiaceae; genus Clostridium; species Clostridium sp. YIM B02569. The sequence continues at coordinate 109,500 of NZ_JAKJJX010000002.1, forward strand.
AGGGGAAAGTATTCCTGTAGAAAAGATAGTAGGAAGCAGCGTAATTGGAGCAAGTATAAATAAAACTGGCTTTATAAAGTATAAAGCAACTAAGGTTGGAAAAGATACTGCACTTGCACAAATAGTTAGGTTAGTTGAAGAAGCACAAGGATCTAAAGCTCCAATAGCTAAACTTGCAGATGTTATATCAGCATATTTTGTGCCAATAGTTATAATGCTAGCAATAATAGCTTCAATAGGATGGTTAATTTCAGGAGAAACAACAATATTCTCTCTAACAATATTTATTGCAGTACTAGTTATAGCTTGCCCATGCGCATTAGGCCTTGCAACTCCAACTGCAATAATGGTTGGAACAGGTAAAGGCGCAGAGAATGGTGTGTTAATTAAAGGCGGTGAAGCGTTAGAAACTACTCATAGTATAAAAACTATAGTATTTGATAAAACTGGGACTATAACAGAAGGAAAACCAGTGGTTACAGATATAATAACAAATGGAATATCGGAAGATGAGATATTAATTTTAGCTGCAAGTAGCGAAAAAGGTTCAGAGCATCCGTTAGGAGAAGCAATAGTTAAAGAAGCAAATGATAAAAACTTGGAACTTAAAGAAATTAAACAATTCAATGCAATTCCAGGACATGGAATAGAAGTTAAGATAGAAGAAAAAAATATTTTACTTGGAAATAAGAAGTTAATGATAGAAAAAAATATTGATATTGCTATGTTTGCAGATGAAAGTGATAGATTAGCAGCTGAAGGTAAGACTCCTATGTATGTAGCAGTTGATAATACATTAAGTGGAATAGTAGCTGTTGCAGATACTGTTAAGCCAAGTAGCAAAAAAGCTATAGAAGCTCTTCATAACATGGGAATAAAGGTAGCTATGATTACTGGAGATAACAAAAAAACTGCAGATGCAATAGCAAAACAAGTTGGAATTGATATAGTGCTAGCTGAAGTATTGCCTGAAGACAAGGCTAATGAAGTCAAAAAGCTTCAAGGAGAGAACATGAAGGTAGCTATGGTTGGGGATGGAATAAATGATGCACCAGCATTAGCTCAATCTAATGTTGGAATTGCAATAGGATCAGGTACTGATGTCGCAATAGAATCAGCAGATATAGTTCTTATGAAAAGCGATTTGATGGATGTTATAACAGCAATAAAACTAAGTAAAGCAACCATTAAAAATATAAAACAAAATTTATTCTGGGCATTTGGATATAACGTACTAGGTATACCAGTTGCTATGGGGATACTTCATGTATTTGGAGGTCCATTATTAAATCCTATGATAGCAGCTGCAGCAATGAGCTTAAGTTCTGTTTCAGTACTTACAAATGCATTAAGACTTAAAAATTTTAAAGCCTAATCAATAAGATATGATGATAAGCAAAAATAGAATATTAGGACATTTCTTAGGTAGTAGATAATTACATCTAGATGCTTGAAGAAAAGTATTTCAAATATCTATATTTTGATTTCTAAATTTTAATCATTAATAAACGGGAGGTAATAGATATGAAAAAGAAAATATTAATTGAAGGAATGAGTTGTGAACATTGTGTTGCTCATGTAAAGGAAGCACTAGAAAATTTGGATAAGGTAACTTCAGTTGAAGTTAGTCTTAAGGACAATTGTGCAACAGTTGAAACTGAAAATAGTAATGAAGAAATAAAAGAAGCTATTGAAGAAGAAGGCTATGATGTAGTTAAAATAGAAGAATAAGACAAATAATATTCTTTCAAAAAATCTGGTTAAACGTAAAATTTCTAAATTTAATGAATTTAAAGAATAGATTAAACAATTTTTATAGATAGTTAACAACAAGGATTTATTTTCCGTGTTGTTAACTATTTATTTTTATTAATTTGAGCTATCTGTTTAACAGTTATAGAAAAAAATAATATGCATATAAAATACTATTACTTATTAATACGTATTAAAACATCATTATAATGTATTGACATTTTTATCTTATAGCAATATTATTCAATTAGTAGAAAAATACTAAAGAATAATACTTCGATAAAATTTAAAGGGGGACAATATATGAAAAAATTTTTATTAAAAAAGTTAATAGTATTTGTGGCAATTAGCAGTATAGCGTTTGGAATTATAGGATGTAGTAGTAACACTAATAGTTCAGGCAAAAATTCAGATGTTAAGTCATCATCATTAAGTGATATAAAATCAAAAGGCAAAATTGTAGTTGGAACGAGTGCTGATTACCCACCATATGAATTTCATAAAGAAATAGATGGTAAGGATCAAATTGTAGGTATTGACGTAAGTATTGCAAAAGAAGTTGCTAAAGATTTAGGTGTAGAACTTGAAATTAAGGATATGGATTTTGATGGACTTCTTGTATCGCTTCAGGCAGGAAAGTCCGATTTAGTATTTGCTGCAATGAATCCAACTGATGAAAGAAGAGAAAATGCTGATTTTTCAGATATATACAATAAAGAGAAAAATATATTTATAGTAAGAAAAGGTGAAGCAGATTCGGTAAAATCAATGGATGATTTGAAAAATAAGAAAATTGGGGTTCAAAAGGGATCAGTTCAAGAAGGCTTAGTAAAAGATAACTTACCAAGTGCGGAAGTGAAGGGATTAGGAAAAGCTACTGACTTAGTACTTGATTTAAAGAATAAAAAAGTTGATGCAATATTACTTGATTCACCAGTGGCTAAATTTAATTGTGATAAAAACAATGATATAGAATTGACTTCTGTAACTATTGAGGCGCAAGAAGATGGAGCAGCGATAGCAATGAGGAAAGGTTCGACTGAATTGCAAACAGAAATCAACAAAACAATAAAAAGATTAAAGGATGAAGGAAAAATTGATGAATTTGTTGTAGAGGCAAATAAGCTAATGGATTAGAGTTAAATAAGATTTGATAAATTACATAATTATTGATGTAGGATATCAATAATGTCTTACATCAATAATTTTATATTCTAATTTTAAGGAGGATAATTTTGAGATTTATATTCTTAGAAAAATATTATGGGTACTTTTTAACAGGCATGTATATAACAATAATGTTAGCAATTTCTGCAGTGACATTTGGGACAATCATTGGATTAAGTCTGACATTCTTAAGAAGATCAGAAATTCCTATTGTAAGGTTTTTAGCAGGAATATACATTGAATTTATCAGGGGAACACCGATTTTAGTACAAATATATATTATTTATATAGGATTACCTAAGTTAACTAATTTAAACTTATCAGATATAGTTATAGGAATAGTTGCACTGTCATTAAATTCGGGAGCTTATGTATCTGAAATAATAAGAGCAGGCATTGATGCTGTAGATAAGGGACAAATGGAAGCGGCTAGAAGTTTAGGAATGAATAAAAGGCTCGCAATGTTTCAAATTGTAATTCCGCAGGCATTTAAGAATGTACTGCCAGCACTTGGAAACGAATTTATTGCAATTATAAAGGATTCATCTATGGTTTCAGTTATAGGAGTTGCAGAACTAATGTATAATGCTGGAATAGTGAGAGGAAATACAGCTTTAGGATTAGAGCCAGTAATAGTTGCAGCTGTCATTTACTTTATGTTAACCTTTACCATGACAAGAGGTCTAGTTTATTTAGAAAGGAAAATGAAGAAGAGTGATATACGTTAATAATTTGCACAAAAGTTTTGGACAAAATAAAGTCTTAAATGGGATAAATGCACATATTTCGAAGGGAGAAGTTGTGGTAGTAATAGGTCCATCAGGCTCAGGAAAAAGCACATTATTGAGATGCTTAAATTTATTGGAAAAGCCTACGTTTGGAGAGGTTATTTTTGAAGGTAAAAATATAATGGCAAAATCAATAGATATAAATAAGATAAGGGAAAGTATGGGAATGGTTTTTCAACAGTTCAACTTATTTCATAATAAGACAGTGTGCGAAAATATTTGCTTGGCACCAATTAAAGTAAAAAATACATCAAAATTAGAGGCAAAGAAAATAGCGTTAGAATTACTTAACAAAGTTGGATTGAGAGAAAAGATAGATTGCTACCCATCATCGCTTTCAGGAGGACAAAGACAAAGAGTAGCTATAGCAAGAACTTTAGCTATGCAACCAAAGGTTATACTATTTGATGAGCCAACATCAGCTTTGGATCCAGAAATGGTAGGAGAAGTTTTAAATGTTATGAAAGAACTTGCAAAAGAAGGAATGACTATGGTGATTGTAACTCACGAAATGGGATTTGCTAAAGAAGTTGGGGATAGGATAATATTTATGGATGAAGGGAAAATTATAGAAACAGGGACTCCGAGGGAAGTATTTAATAGTCCTCAAAGCCCTAGAACAAAAGATTTTTTGTCAAAAATAATTAAATAAGAAAAGTAATTTATTCTCAATATTATTTTAGATAAATTTATAATTTGCTATTGAATATAACGTTATATAATGATATAGTATGTATTAAGGAGGTGTAGTGATGAGCAAATGTAATACTAATATTATTCTAAAATCGAAAAACATTTTTACAGGAATCTCAGATAAGCTTATAGATGGTTATGTTGCTATTTCGGGCAATAAAATTATTGCTATAGAAGAAGGGGATGATTATAAGGATTTAATATCAAGAGAAACTAATTTTATTGATATTGGTGAAAACGTTGTTACTCCGGGGTTTGTGGATACTCACACTTTTTTCACTGGATATGTGATTTATCATATTGGAGTAGATGTCAGCAAAGCAAAATCAATTGATGAATGTATAAGTATTTTGAAAGAGTATGAAAATTTAATTGATAGCAATGCTACGATATTTGGACATGGATGGAATCCTAAGAACTTTGAAAACGTTATGGCACTACAAAAGTTAGATCAGGTATTTCAGGATAGAAGAGTAATAGTTTTTTCAGTTAATAGAGATACTTGTCTTATGAACACAAACGCAATTAAAACATACAAGTTTACACCAGAAGAATGTTATCCAGAGGCTTACTGGAGAATAATGAGAGAGTATTTGAATGATAGAAACTTTATAGACAAGCAATTTAAAGAATATATGAAAATGATGAATAGTAAGGGTGTTACTTCAGTAAAAGAAATGGGTTTTGATGACTATTATGGTTTTACTGATTATTTAGAAGAAAAAGAAAAGAATAAAGAATTATCTCTTAGAATTTCATTTATGTCTCAACCAGTTGGACAAGAAATTAATATTCCATATGGACTAAAAATGAGAGAAAAGTTCAGTAGTGATTTCGTTAAATTTTCAGGATTTAATAGGATGACAGATGGTACAGTTGCAAGTTTAAAAGCAGATTTACTTAAACCATATAAATGTCTAGAGAATGTGAACTGTATCATAGATATTGATTATGATCTAATTGAGAAAGAAGTTTTATTAGCTGATGAATATAATTTTAGATATTCTCTCCATGCGCAAGGTGATGGGGCTGTTCATAGGGTTTTAAATATTTATGAGAAATGTAAACGAAGCCAAGGAAAGTGTATTAACAGGCATGCAATTACTGATATGGAATTTACACATCCAGATGACTTAGAGAGAATGGGTAAGTTAAATGTAATAGCAGAAATTTATCCACAAATAATGTCTTTAGATTTAGAAGTTGAAACAAAAGAAATGATTGAAAAAAATGTAGGGTTTGGACGTGGAAAATACTTTTGGAACCGTAGAAAAATGTTAGATAGCGGCGTAGTTGTATCTTGTGGAACAGATTTACCTCTTATGATAACTAATATACCAGAATCTATATATCATGCTTGTGGTGGATTTTTTGCTGATGGTAAAGAGCCCTATAATAAGCAAAATACTATATCTATCGAAGAATTATTAAAAGCATGGACAATAGGCGGCCAATATAATTGCGGATTTGAAGATAAATTAGGAACTTTAGAAGTAGGAAAATTAGCAGATATTGCTGTACTAAATAGAAACATTTTTAAGACTCAAATGGAAGAAATGAGAGATGTAGAAATTTGCTTAACTATCGTTGATGGTAAAATTGTGCATAATAAACTTTAAAGGTTTGAGGGGGAATATTTTATGGAGCTTATAACAAGGGAACAAGTAGCAGGAATGAACATTCATTATCTATTTTATTCATTAGATTATTTTTTAGATTCTCAAGTAAAAGCAGGTATTAAGACCATTGAACTGTGGCCAGGAGTGCCTCATTTTTTCCTTGATTCTATGACTTATAGTGAATGTAAAATTATAAAGAAGAAAATTGAATCAAGGGGATTACAAGTTAAGATATTAACACCAGAAAATTGCACCTATCAATACCAATTTGCAGCTAAGGAACCTGAACTTTGTGAAAAGAGTTTTAAGTATTTTAGTAATGCAATAAAAGTGGCTGGGGAATTAGGTTGCGAAATTATGGCTATAAACTCCGGATGGGGTTATCTAAATGAAGATAGAGAAGAAGCGTGGAAGCGCTCATCAAATATGCTTTCAAGATTATCAGATGTTGCTAGTAGAGAAGGGATAAAGTTAGCAATGGAGTCCTTAAGACCAGAAGAATCACAACTTGTAATTACTCTTAATGATGCAAAAAGAATGTTCGATGAAATAAATCATCCAAATTTAAAAGTAATGATAGATACTATAGCGATAGGAGTAGCGGGAGAAACAATACAGCAATGGTTTGATGTATTTAAGAATGATATAATACACACTCATTTTGTTGACGGAAATCCATATGGACACTTAATTTGGGGTGATGGTAAGTACGATCAGGAAGGTTTTTTAAAGATTTTAAAGGATAATGGGTATAAAGGGTATTTGGGTCAGGAAATTACAGAGTTTAGCTACTTTAAAGATCCAGCATCGCATGATATACGAAATATGACATCGTTTGAAAGATTTATGTTCAAGTAATAGGAGAATAGTATTTCCAACAACTTATGTTTTTATAAAGAAATCATATATAAAGCTTTAATATAAGAATAAGTTGCATTGCATCTTATAATACGTTATAATACGTATTATAAGATGTGGATAAAACAAACATTTATTTTAAGATTATTGGTAATTATATAGGTAATGTTATTGCGAGATAATTACGCAATGTTAAAAGAAATAAATTGATTATTAATAGGAGTGATTAATATGTTTAGTAAAAAGTTAAAAATGCCACATACTTATACGTTACTCTTTGGGTTAATAATTTTGATAGCATTATTAACGTGGATTATACCTAGTGGACAGTTTCAAAAAGAAGATCAGATTGTATCAGGAATGACTAAAAGTGTAATAGTAGCTGATACATATGAACAAGTTCCTAAAATTGATGCAGAAGGAAAAGACTTAAGACAAGGACCTTTTGATGTATTGATGGCTCCAAGTAAAGGAATACAGAAATCAGTTGAAGTTATAGCATTTATTTTTGTATTAGGAGGATCATTTTCAATACTAATGAAAACAGGAGCAATTGATTCTGGAGTTTCAGTTGTAGCAAGAAAGTTTCAAGGAAAAGAAAAGATTATTATAGTACTTATGATGACACTTATTGGAATTGGAGGATCAGTAATAGGAACTAGTGAAGAAACCATACCTTTTTATATGGTATTTATTCCATTAATGATGAGTTTTGGCTATGATTCATTAACAGCTATAATGATGATATTTTTAGCATCACAAGTTGGATATGTTGGAGCAACATTAAATCCATTTTCAGTACTTGTGGCGCAGGGAGTAGCAGGAATACAAGGAAATCCACAATTGTGGTTTAGAGCAATTCAATTTGTTGTTTATATGATTATAACGATAACTTTTGTTTTGCTGTATGCAAAGAATGTTAAAAACGATCCTAAAAAATCCTTAGTTTATGAAGAAGATTTAGCAAACAGAGATTTCTTTTTAGCAAATAGAGAATCATTAGATAAAGTTGAATTTACAGGTAGGCATAAGGTTATACTAATTGGATTTGCTGTAAGCATGGGAATAATGATTTGGGGATTACTTGAAAAAGGATTTTATATGAATGAGATTGCAGCAATTTTCTTAATGCTTGGTTTATTTTCTGGAATTGTTGCTAGATTTTCAGAAAAAGACATGGCTGAAACCTTTGTAGAAGGCTGTAAGGATTTTGCATACCCTGCAGTAATAATAGGTATAGCAAGTGCGATTCTTGTAATAGCTGAGGATGGCATGATAATAGATACTATTTTAAATACTTTAGCAAATAGTTTAAAAGGAATGCCGGTAGCTGTATTTACAACAATAATGCTTTTTGTACAAAATATTATTGCATTATTCGTTCCATCATCATCAGGGCAAGCAGCTTTAACAATGCCTCTTATGGCTCCACTTGGAGAATTAATACATGTTAATAAAGAAGCAATTGTTACTACTTATCAAGCAGGAAATGGATTAACTAATATGATATCACCGACAGGTGGGGTTTTAATGGCTGCACTTGGAATTGGAAGAATAAGTCTTTCTAAATGGATTAAATCTGTAGCAAAGATAGTGATTGTATTAGAAGTAACTGCAGCAATATTCTGTGCAATATCGGCGTATTTGCCAATATAAAAATAAAACAGCATAAAATCATAAAATGATTTAAATATAAAAGATTATAAATATTAGGAGGAATAACAATGAATATTAGAGAAATCGTAGGAAAAATCAAATCAAGTAAGGAAGACGGAATAAAGGAAGTGTTCTTAGTAGCATGTGGTGGGTCTTTAGTAGATATGTATTCATCACAATATTTTTTACAAAGTGAAGCAAGAGAATTAAGAGTTTTATCATATACAAGTAATGAATTTGTACATGCGACACCAAAATCATTAGGAAAAAATTCGGTAGTAATAGCATGCTCACATGGTGGAAATACTCCTGAAACAGTCGAAGCAGCTAAAGTAGCTAGAGAGAAAGGGGCAGCGACTATAACATTAACACATAATAAAGATGCAGATTTAATTAAGTATGCAGATTACAATATCCTTTACGAATGGGGAAATGATACAAGCGTAGAAGACAATCCAATGGCAATAATTCTAAATATAGCAGTCGAAATATTAAATCAAACAGAAGTTTATGAAGGATATAATAAATTTATGGAAGGTTTAAAGATTGTAAATGATGTTGTAAAAAGAGGCCAAGGTTTAGTTGCAGAAAGAGCAAAGAAATATGCAGAAAAATATAAAGATGAGCCAATAACATATGTATTAGGAAGCGGAGCATCATATGGTCATGCCTATGGATTCTCAATATGTTCACTAATGGAAATGCAATGGATGAACGCATCAGCAGTGCACTCAGGTGAGTACTTCCATGGACCATTTGAAGTAACTGATAAGGAAACACTATATTTATTATTAATGAATGAAGGTAGAACTAGAGAATTAGATGAAAGAGCACTTAAATTCCTAAATAAATATGGTGCAAAAGTTGAAGTCGTTGATTGCAAAGAACTTGGAATTAGTGTAATTGATAGTTCAGTAGTTGAATTCTTTAATCCTATAGTATTCTATAGCATTTTATGTGTGTATAGGGAAGAATTAGCAAAACTTAGAAACCATGATTTAGATACCAGAAGATATATGGGAAAAGTTGAATATTAAAATATTTAAGTGTAGGAGAAGATATTATGGTAAAAGTTATTGGGTTAGGAGATAACGTTGTAGATAAATATGAGCATATTAGAACAATGTATCCAGGTGGAAATGCATTAAATTTTGCAGCTTATGCAAAAAAAATAGGAATAAATTCAGCATTTTTAGGTGCATTTGGATCAGATGCTGAAGCAGATCATGTTCAAAATACAATTCATGAACTTGGCTTAGATATTTCAAAGTGCAGACATTTTAATGGAGAAAATGGATGCGCAAGAGTAACTCTAGAAGATGGTGATAGAGTTTTTCTTGGAAGCAATGAAGGTGGAGTTTTAAGAGAAAATGGATTAAATCTTACGCAAGATGATTTAGAATATATTAAAACCTTCGATTTAGTACATGCGGGTTTATACGGATATACTGAGCCAGAACTTGATAAAATAAAAGAATTAAACATTCCAATATCTTTTGATTTCTCTGATGATTTTACAATTGAGGAAGTTGAAAGAATTGCTCCTAAAGTAGATTTTAGCTTCTTCTCATGTAGTCATTTAAAGACTGATGAAATGCTTAATCTAATAATGAAAGCTTATAAGCTTGGAAGTAAAATAGTAGTAGTTACTATGGGAGAAAAAGGTGCATTGTTATATGATGGAACTAAGTTCTATTCACAAGAGCCAGAGCTTGTTGAAGCTGTAGATACAATGGGAGCAGGGGATTCATTTTTAACAGCATTCCTAGTAAATTATATAAGTAACGTCAAAGAAAATAAATTAGATAGGGAAATAATAATTAAAGAAAGTCTAAATGAAGCTGCCATATTTTCAGCTAAAACATGCTTAGTAGAAGGTTCATTTGGATATGGTAAAAAATATTAATTAAAAGTATAGTGGCTGTTGAATATTGATTATTTAATCATTAATATCCAACAGCCATTTTAAGATCACTGGAATAAAGCAAAAAATTCATACTATCAGAACAATAGATTAATTGAAGTTTTAAAAATGTTGTGATAGTATATAATTAATATTATAGATATTTAAAAGGAGTCTTTATATGCTAATACAAGATAATATTATTCCTTTATATCAACAATTAGCGGATATTATACGTAATTCAATAACGAGCGGAGAGTTAAAATATGGAGATAAGATTCCAACAGAAGTTGAGTTAAGTGAAAAATATAATGTTAGTAGGATAACAGTACGTGCAGCTATAAATGAATTAGTTGAGTCAGGTTTTCTTATAAAAAAGCAAGGAAAAGGAACATTTGTAAGTAAGCCAAAAGTTCAGAGGAAAATTGAGTATTTATCTAGTTTTACTGCCGCTTGTGAGGCCAGCGGCTTGAAAGTAACCAATGAAATAATTAAAAGAGAGATAGTGGAGCCAGAAATAGAAGACATTAGAGATTTAGAACTAGATGATGATGATAAGTTAATATATATTCAAAGGGTTAGACTTGCAGGTGGGGAACCATTAATGCTAGAAAATAACTATTTTTCTTTTAAAAGGTTTAATTTTTTACTAACAGAGGATTTAAATGGGTCGCTATATGAATTATTAAGGAATAAATATGATATAAATCCATCTGATTCACCTAACTCAGGAAAGGATCATACCACAATAGAAATTGCAAAAGCTATGGATGAAGAGGCTGCGCTATTGATGGTGCAAAAGGGTGAACCCTTGTTTTATATAAAGACTGTTATTTATGATGATAAGAATAGACCAGTACATATAGGAAAACAGTATGTTATAGGCGAAAGATATAAATTCGTAATATCATAGTATAAATTTATTAAAGAGAAGAGCGTTGAAAGATAAGTCCAACGCTCTTCTCTTTGAATTAAAATCTACATATATATGTTGCAATTCACAATGCACATTTCATATATTTTATGCTAGGGATTGAGATACTTTATTAAATGCATAGTCCATTGCACTTTCTAAATTTGAATTATTTTTTCCTGCTCCTTGAGCTTGGAAAGGACTTCCGCCGCCTTTTCCATCGATAAGAGATATAGCATCTTTTAAAAGTTCATTCATTTTGATATCTTTAATGTCTTTAGAACAAGCAAATAATAGATTTACTTTTTCATCAGATTTTACTGCCATTAGAGCTACTGTGTTCTCATTTTCGATAAGCTTAGAAGTAAGGTTATTCACATACTTTAGGTTTTCACCATCAAATATTTGTTTAATTACTTTAACATTATTTATTTTAGCTGCATTTTCAAGAATTTCCTTAACTTGATATTTAGCTAGTAGAATGTTAAGATTTTTATTTGTTTCATTAGCTTCACGAAGATTTTGATTTAAGTTCTTTATACCATTTATAGCTTCATTTTCATTACAACTTAAATATCTGCATATAGAAGTTTGAAATTCATCTTTCTTAAAAGAATCAGAAATAGCACGTTCGCCAGCTAGAAACTCTATTCTTGTTCCCTCTTTATGTTTCTCAAATTTTTTTATTTTAATAAGTCTTAAGTCAAGAGTAGATGTAGGGTGGAGTCCGCAGCAAGCATTAATATCAAAATCTCCTATTTTTACGATTCTAATATCCTCTTCAGTATTTGGAAGAGCACGTCTAAGAGATAACTTTTTAAGTTCGGCTTTAGTTGGAACAAAAGATTCTACAGGTAAGGCATCCCCTATAACTTTATTAGCAAGTCTTTCTGCTTCTCTAACTTGTTCTTCAGTTAAGACACCATAAATATCTACTGTGCTTATATCAGAACCTAGGTGAATAGCAAAAGTATTAGCGTTAAAAAGGTTGAAGAAAGATCCTGATAAAACATGTTGACCTAAATGCTGATGCATACCATCTTGTCTTCTATCCCAATCAATTGAACATTTAACCTTATGTATCTTGAGTGGTTTCTTTTCAACCACATGATAAACAATTTCCTCTTTTTCGTATACATCAATAACTTTTTGATCTTCTAGAGTTCCAATATCACAGCTTTGTCCGCCACCTCCTGGGAAAAATGCTGTTTTATCCAATATAACATGAAATTTATTATCAATTTCTTTTATATCAACAATTTCAGCAGTAAATTCTTTAAGGTATCGATTATCATAATATAATTTTTCCATATGTAAATTAGCCTCCTAAAATATAATAATATCTAAGGCTCAGCTATAAATAATTTTTATAGTTTGTTTAACCTGAGTCTAAGAAAAGTTCAATAATATCATTATAGCAGATAGTTCATTAATATTGCATTTTTAAGAATCAAGAAATAGGTACAAAATTTCCTTAAAAATTATTATTACCCTATAGTAGAAGTTTTTTACGGGATAAAAGAGTTAAGCCCTACAAATAATATTAGTACTTTAGGTGTACAAAAAGATATGTATCTTTTATGCATTGATATTTAGAAGAGGTGATTAATATGAATGTAGTGTTTTATCTGGTATTTAATTTTATATTTCATTCATTTATAGGGTGGATATTAGAGGAAGGTTATAGCTTTTCAACTACAAAAAAGTTTCAAGAAGATGGTTTCTTAATAGGACCATTTAAGCCGATGTACGGAATGGCAGTTATGTTTCTCATAATATGCAATGAACTGTTAGAGATTTCTGGAATTCCATTAATATTATTATGTTTCTTAATACCAACGACAGTAGAATATATAAGTGGGTATATACTTAAGCACTCTTTTAACAAAGTATACTGGGATTATTCTGAATTTAGGTATAATATTCATGGATTTGTCACTCTTAGATTCTCTATATATTGGATGGTGCTTAGCCTTATTGGTCTTTATTATTTGCAACCCAGTTTATATGAGTTATATATGGAGAATATGAAAATTATTAATATCTTTGTAGTTTTAGGAGGCTCTATATTATTAATAGACCTATATATAACTGTAAAGAAATTAGAATATGAGAAGCTTAGAATGATACAGTAATTTTATTGAAAAAATAATAGAAATCATATTTTTATAAAAAATAGATATAAATATTATTTGAGTAATATTTATATCTACCTAAATTATATAATTTATTATTTTAAATTATATAGAGAAGCTAACTTATCAAAAGCAGGCAAAGATTTTTCTATTTTCTCATATGAAGTGCAGTAAGCTAATCTTACGTGTCCAGGGCATCCAAACGAAGAGCCTGGAACAAGTAATAAATTAAATTGTTTTGCATCTTCGCAGAACTTTTTATCATCATCGATTGGTGATTTTGGAAATAAGTAAAATGCACCTTGTGGTTTAACACAAGTGAAACCAAGAGATATCAAATGATTATATAAAAGATCACGATTTTTCTTATAAATATTTACATCCACTTCAGCATCTAAGGATTTTGCAATTACCCTCTGGAATAAAGATGGAGCATTTACAAATCCTAAAATTCTAGTTGCAATATTTAGTGAAGCCATCATATCTGTAAAATCAGCCATAGATGAGTTGGCAACTACATAACCAATACGTTCACCAGGCAAAGATAAAGATTTACTATAAGAGTACCCAATGAAAGTATTATCATAATATTTTAAAATACAAGGGACTTCAATATCATCATAAACAATTTCTCTGTATGGTTCATCAGAGATCAAATATATTGATGTATTAAATTCTTCTTGCTTATTATTAAGTAACGTTGCTAAGTCTTTTATTATTTTCTCTGAGTAAATAACACCGGTAGGATTATTTGGGTTGTTTATTATTAAAGCTTTTGTTCTAGGAGTAATAACCTCACTTAAAGCCTTTAAGTCAGGCTCAAAAGTTTCAGTATTAGTAGGACAAGTTACTAGTTTACCATCAAAATTTTTTACATAGTTCCCGTATTCTCCAAAGTAAGGAGAAAAAGTAATAATTTCGTCATCTGGATTTAATATAGATTTTAGGATTATATTTAATCCGCCTGCAGCCCCACAAGTCATAACAATATTATCTTTAGAAAGTGTTAAATTATGTTTTCTGTTTATAAAATTACTTATATTTGTTCTAACATCATCATAGCCAGAATTGTTCATATAACCATGTACTAAATTTGGTGTTTCTTCATTCAAGATTTCAAAGATAACTTCCTTTACTTTACTTGGAGGTTCAACATTTGGATTCCCTATACTATAATCGAAAACATTTTCTTCTCCATATATTTCTGATAATCTTTTTCCTTCTTCAAACATAGCTCTTATAATGGAATTATTTGCAACAAGAGATTTCATTTTATTTGATATCATTTCTAGCCCCCCGATTTATATTTAAATTTTATTCTAATTTTTGAAAGTACATTCAATTTGATTGATATATATAGTTTATCACATTTTGTAATAATAATTAATAACACAGTTATTTATTTAGGAATATATTACAATTAAATTTACATAATTTTAGTTTTAAATTATAACTCAAAATGTAAAACCTATTCATAATATTGCAAAAATAATTTTTCATTATAATTCTAAAATATTACAAAAGTTTTACTCGAAATTGTGAATTTCAATATATAAATATATAAAGTTATTTCTAAAATATAATATGTATCTTAGTGAACGCTTAGAAATTATATTATATGTTGCAATACTAATTTAAGTTTAGTGAAGCTTAAAATAACGTTAAACTTTAATCAATATGGTTGAAAATAAAAAAATCGCATGATATGCTAATATGTGTACAAAAAAGTAGAAATTTTACATTAAGTATTAAAATATGGTAGAACGATTACAGTGTAGCATAGTTACTATAGATTAATATAAGATTATATTAATTAACCAGTAGTATTGACTATGTCCAGAGAATCTTTTTGGCATTAGCTAATTGTAGTCGTTAAAAATCAAAGTATATATGATTTTAATAAAATTAAGTATAAGTATTAATTAGATGACAAAGTAGAAAGAAGGGGTGTTTTAAATGAACGAAGACAAAAAAATCAGTTTATTACAGTCTGTTGGAGTGAAAATTTTCTCTGGATATTTCATAATGGCATTAGTTGGAATTGGGATAGGAATAGGGATAAAAACTAGTACGACACTTACGGCTATAGCTGTAGGAATTGCCGTTATATTAGGGGGCGTATTTGTAGTTACAACATTAGGTAAAATAATTACACCACTACATGAAATAAAGAAGTTAGCAGAAAGAATGAGCGAATATGATATTTCAACTAATATTACAATTACAAGAAAAGATGAATTTGGATTTATAGGACAAGCTTTAAATAAAGCTCAGGATAATTTAAGGCATATGATAGAAGTGTGTGCAGATAACGCAACAAATGTGTCCGCTTTAAGTGAAGAAGCATCTGCGGTTGTTCAAGAAATATCAACTAGTTTGGAAAATATAAATTTAGAGTTTGAAAAAATCGATTCAAAAACACAAGATAATAGTAGCAATGTTGAAGAAGTATATGCATCAATTCAACAAGTAAATGCCAATATGGAAGAATTAGAAGCACAAGCGGAAAAGGGTAATGATAATTCAAATGGTATAAAGGAAAGAGCTAAGGCTGTAGAAAAAAATAGCAAAAGAGCAATTGAAAATACAGCACTTGTATATAACCAAAAGGAAGAACATATAAAGAAAGCAATAGAAGAATCAAAGGTAGTAGAAGAGATAAAAGTAATGGCGGACTCAATAGCTAGTATAGCAGAGCAAACTAATTTGTTAGCATTGAATGCAGCAATCGAGGCTGCTAGAGCGGGTGAATCAGGTAAGGGGTTTGCAGTTGTTGCGGAGGAAGTGAGAAAGCTTGCAGAGGAGTCAGCATCATCTGTAATTACTATACAAAATACTATAGAAAGAGTAGAAAAAGCATTTAATAATCTTTCAGAGAATAGTAAAGAGATAATTGGCTTTATTAAAACTAATGTAAAAGAAGATTTAGAAGGATACGGAAGTATCGCTTTACAATATACTAAAGATGGTGAGTTTGTAAGTGCAATGTCTAAAAAAATAGCTGAGATGTCTGAACATGTAAATGCATCAATTGAACAGGTTAGTGCAGCTATATCAAATACTGCAAAAAATTCTGAGGAGGTTTCCGGTAGTACACATAGCATACAACAGGGAATAGATGATACATCAACTGCTATGAAACAAGTAGTTGAAACAATAAGTAAGGAAGCTATTAAGGCAGAAGAACTAAGCAGTATTATTTCAAAGTTTAAACTATAGGATATATAACATAATGCACAATGAACAATTAGTATAAGATTGTCATTGTGCATTAAAATTTTACTTTATATTAAGATTTCCACTTTCAGTAGTAATATTTATAAGAGAACTTTCATCGCCGGAAGATAATTTATCGTTAGGAGAATTTAAGCTTCCAGATTTCGTTTCGTAGTTTATTTTATAGCCTGAGCTTTCTGGTATAGATAAGTGTATGGATCCAGAATGAGAGCTTAAAGACATATTGTTCAAGGAATCAATTATTCTCAAATTGATATCTCCAGATAAAGTATTTCCATTTATACTTCCTAAGTTACCATTTCCAATAATATCACCAGAAGAAGAAGATAGTTTGGTTTCAGTTGATGTTTCTATATTATCAAAGGTTATATTTCCGTTGGAACTATTTAAGTCTAAATAATTTAAAAATGAATCTGAAAGAGATATAGATCCACTAGTAGATGAAAGATTAAGTGTATTTAATGATAAGCTAGAAATATTTATATCGCCGCTGCTTGTGGTTATTTTTAAAGTGCTCTTATCTTTAAAATTATAAGGTATACTTACTGAAATACTTGCGTCACTGGGAGTATCATATCTAGCGTTGAAAGCTAATCTATTACCACTTTGAATTTCATACAAGTCATTAGAAATATTATTGTTGCTTTTGATTTGAATTTTTAAATCATCACCATCATAATCAACGACTTTAATATCTTGCGAGTTTAAGCTGAAGTCGATCTCATTGACATTATCATTTAGGACATAATCTTTAGACAGATATGAAGTATTAAAATCCAAGTTGAAATTGTTAAAATTCAAATTATGTTCCAAGGCACTGGGGCTTAGATGAAGTTCATCGGCGTAGTTAGAAAGTTTGTAGCCACTTTGAACTAGAGCAATGCATCCAGAAGTATAAAATGTAATGGATAGAAGTAATAGTATTAACATAAATATCTTCATATTAGAAGAAATGAATTTCTTTTTCATAGCGACTCCCCACCTTTAAACTTTAAGAACTTATATGTTTTAGCCAAAATTAATATGAGAAATTTGCAGAGATAGAAAAATATAATCATTAAAAGCAGTGATAATGAGAGTGAACCTAAAGAAAATAGTACTATTACCGGGTATGGAAAATTCGAGACAAATGCTGGAATATTAGGTAGCGTAAAAAAGTTTGTAAAAGTTCCACCAATTAGTACTCCAATACTAGCGATAAAAATACTTATTGCTATTCCCAAGAGTCCGATAAAGCAGCCAATAACACCAGTTATAACTGGAAAGAATATTACTAAAGATAAGATTACAATAAAAAATTTTAAGATAATATTTATGTTGAAGTTAGAAATCTTATTTTTAGATTTATTATTAAAAATACTCATTATTTGACGCATATTAAAATTAAATTCTGAAATGAAGGAAATATGATTACTGCGTTTAAAGTTATTCTCATTATTGATATTATATTTTGATTCTTTTAATTCAGCACATTTATAATTGCTTTTTTGAATATCAAGTGATATATTTTCATTATGAAGGTCATAAAAACAATCATTTGAAGCATAAGAATTATTAGACTTAAAATCATTAAAGTTGGAATCAGTTTTTAAATCATTCTTGTTTTCTGAATAGATATTACTGAACTTTTTATTAGTTTTAAAATTGTGACATGCATTGATATGTTTATTATCAGTGCTCACATCAGTGGCATCTATGTTAGAAATCTCGTCGCTAGTTTCAGTGCTAGCATTATTAGTTAAATTATCTAAGGTAATGGTAATATGCAAATGTTCATTTCTAAGTTTATTAACTATTAAATTAGGATCACCTAATTCCTTTGCTATATCGTCTTCTGTTCTTCCAACAGTTAATCTAGTTTTAAAGTAATTTTCATAATAAGAAATAATATCTTGCAGCTTTATTTCAGGAAAGTCTTTTAAACCATCCATTAAAATGTTAAAAAATTCATTTTGGGTCATTGCAATAAATCTCCTTTTACCTAACTTCAGAATATATTTCCTGATTAAAAGTATATGATAGGAATGAAAAGACCACAAGATATTACTTTATACTTTAATGTTTTATTAAGGTGTTGTAACTTAGAAATTAACAAAGTATTAAGAAATTCTTAAGGATGCCCATAGTATTTTATTGGTAGTGTTATTATTATCCACATAAATATGATTAATTATAAAATCGAATTTTGTAATTATACGCTTCAACAAGAAGTTTTGTGAATAAACTTGTGGACAAACTTAAAGGATATAAAATAAAACTAAGGCTCAGCCTTGTAAATACAAGGCTTGTTTATACTGTTGATAATAGTATAAAATCTGTGGATAACTTAATTGTCAAATATGATATTCAATTAGTTGTTTATGAATGTTTTAGAATTAATTATGGACTTGATTTCAATAAATATGGAGATAATTGATTATAGGGAGAGAAATTTGTAGAAAGTCTTTCCTGAGAATTTTTGGTTGAGAAATTTAATGAGATGTATTTATAAACAATATGCACATATTTGTGGATAAAAACTGTGGATATTGTGGATAAATAAAATTTAACTTTAAGTAATACGAGAAAGTAGTATAATATAAATAGTAATTAATGGAATTTAACATATTGTATGAAGATAAGTGATTTATTTTAAAAATATTATAATTATAAGTATATATGCGAAAGATAATTTTAATTTAGAAAATTTTTAATAGAGGGTTAATTTATAGGAAAGTATAATTATAAAAGATAATAAAAGAAAAATGTATAACTAGAGAAATTTATTATAAAAATCTAACCGATAGTTAATGGGGAGGGGATAAAAATTATGACCAATAAAGATGTTAAATATGTTCCTCAAATAAAGGGTACGCTTAGGAATCATGTAATTGAGGTTCCGGCAGTTATAAGAAATTGTGGTGGAATTAAAATTTTTGGGAAGAGAATAAAATCATTGCTATTTAGTACAGATGTAGCATTAATAAGAAATAGCAATGCTGATGCAATTATTGCGGTATATCCATTTACACCACAGCCTGTAATAACACAGGCACTTGTTATGGCAGCTGATGTTCCGGTTTTTTGTGGCGTAGGCGGAGGAATAACACAAGGAAAAAGAGTTGTGAATTTAGCTATGGATGCAGAATTCAAAGGTGCTATGGGAGTTGTTGTAAATGCACCTACGAGTAATGAAATTGTTAATAAGATTAGGTCAACAATAGATATACCAGTAATAGTAACGGTCATTTCTGAAGATGAAGATATTGCTAAAAGGATTGAAGCTGGAGCTACAATACTTAATGTCTCAGGTGGAAGAAATACCGCTAATATAGTCAGAAATATCAGAAAGAGATTTCCAGAGTTTCCGATAATAGCAACTGGAGGACCAACTGAAGAGTCAATTAAAGAGACAATTCAAGCTGGAGCAAATGCTATAACTTTTACACCACCAACATCAGCAAGTATTATGGGAGATCTTATGGATGAGTATAGGAAAGAATAGGAACTTAATAAGCTTGGGTTTTATACCATTAATTTAAAGTTAAAAAAGTATTGCTTTAAGTTTAATTTATGGTATCATATTTGTAACAGTTTAATAAAATGATATTGTGCAGATAATGATTTATAATGTCATTAATATTAAAATATTAATGAATTCTAATAATATAATATATAACATGACCTGGGGTAGAGGTGCTGCAATAAATAGTAGGTATGAGGAGTTGGCAAACGTTGATTTATACTAAAAGGTATTACAGCCGAAGAAAATAGATTATTATGCGATAATCTTTTTCTGGGTATTCATAGAATATGTGAATAACTGTCACGAAGAGTGTTGAGCTACAAGGTACTTTTTTCAGTTATAAATTAACAGTTTGAAAAGAATAATAATGATTTTGTTAGTATAGACGTTCAAATTCATTTATTAATCTTTTGCGAAGAATTGATAATTAATGAAAATATTGTGCATAAATTTAGCGTAAAGATCTACCACTCGTCACAGATATACTCTGTGGCGTTTGTTTTTTATTATAATTATTAGTTAATACAACAGCAATAATCCGGAGTTAATGCAAAAAACGGATATTTTTTATTGAAATTGGTGTTGTGATTTATTTTAATCAATGAAGCAATAGCTAATAAAATATAATTTGGGGGTTAATCAAATGAAGTTGTTTGGAACAATGAAAGTAGAAGACAATCAATTAATGATTGGAGGCATCAGTGCTAAAAATTTAGTGAGAGAATATGGGAGTCCGTTATATGTATTTGATGAAGATTTAATAAGAGAATACTGTAGGGATTATAGAAAATATTTCAAGTGCGAAGAGAATAATAATAGAGTAGCTTTTGCAGGAAAAGCATTTTTGACACTTCAAATGTGTAAATTATTGAAGGAAGAGAATATGTGTCTTGATGTTGTATCTGGGGGGGAATTATACACTGCATATAAGTCTGAATTTCCACTTGAAAAAGTTATGTTCCATGGAAATAATAAGACTCTATCTGAGATTGAACTTGGCGTAAGACTAGGTGTAGGTAATTTTGTAGTAGATAATTATTACGAAATAGACGCATTAAATGATATAGCTAAAGAATATAATAAGGTACAAAATATTTATTTAAGAATAACGCCAGGTATTGAAGCGCATACTCATGATTATATAAAGACTGGACAAATAGATTCAAAATTTGGCTTTGCTCCAGTTGGTACTGTAATAGAAGATGCTATTAAAAAAGCTATAAGTTTAGAGAATATAAATCTTGCAGGAATACATTGTCATATAGGTTCGCAAATATTTGACTTAGAGCCATATGAAGATGCTGTTGAAATAATGTTAGAACTTGTGAGAAATACAAAGGAAAACCTAGGTTACCTAATAAACGAAGTAGATTTTGGCGGAGGTTTTGGTATATATTATACCGAGGGAGACGAACCAAGAAGTACTGAAGAATATTGCAGCACAATAATTAATAAAGTTGATGAAGTGTGTGCGAGAACAGGTCAAGAAAGGCCAATTCTTACAATAGAGCCAGGAAGAAGTATTGTAGCTAATGCAGGAACAACTTTATATACTGTAGGATCAGTCAAGGAAATTCCGAGTGTTAGAAAATATGTATCAGTAGACGGTGGAATGACTGATAATATAAGACCGGCTCTTTATAATGCAGAATATGAATGTATTCTTGCAAGTGGAGTTGAAGGAGATAGAGAAGAAACAGTTACGATATCAGGAAAATGTTGTGAATCGGGAGATATATTATTAGAAAATATTAAAATTCCAGAAGTTAAAAGCGGAGATATTCTAGCAATAATGACTACAGGAGCATATGGTTATTCTATGTCAAGCAATTATAATAGAATACCAAAGCCAGCGGTTGTAATGGTTAAAGATAATGAAACAAGACTTATTTGCAAAAGAGAATCTTATGATGATCTATTAAAGAATGATGTTGAATAGATATAAGTATTTGAATATGTTTAAGTAAGAATTTAAATTATATAGATTTCCTAAAAAGATTATGCACTAATTTTTAAGATTGGTGCATATTTTTGTTATAAAATTAACATCTTATAAATATTTTAGATAGTAAAATATGTTATACTAATATAGCATATTAAAATATGCACATTAGAAAAAAGCGCGAAGCGCAACCAAGATCATTTTAATTAGAAAAAAGCGCGAAGCGCAACTAAGAACTTTTTAAGTGAAATGATTTATATAATTAAGGATTATGAAAAAATGGGGTATTAATGAAAAATTACGTGTAATATGGGACATGGAGGTAATATTGTGGCAGAAAATAACGAAGATGAAATTGTAGCAGATAAAAAAGAAAAAAAGAAGTCCATATTAAATGAATGGATAATTGATATTGCAGTTGTTCTTTGCATAGCGCTTCTCGTATGGAATTTTGTGGGATACGGTGTTTGGATTACAAGTGGATCTATGATTCCAACATTGGAAGTTAAAGATAGATTGCTAGTAACTAGGGTACATAATCCTAAAAATTTAAAAGAAGGAGATATTGTATTATTTAAAAATGACGAATTTAAGGGTGAGATTTTAATAAAAAGATTAATAGGACTTCCGGGAGATACAATAGAAATTAAAAATGGTGTTGTTTATAGAAACGGTCAGGAGCTCAAGGAAGACTATGTGAAAAATAATGAGATATACAATGGAAGTTTTAAAGTACCAGATAATAAGTATTTCTTCTTAGGTGATAATAGAGCTAACTCAGATGATTCTAGGTATTGGAAAGATCCTTACGTTGATGAATCATATATAGAAGGAAAGGCTCAAGTAAAGTATTATCCTATAAAAGATTTTGAAATATTAAAATAATATGAGTTAAATTTTTTACAAAGTGTGAATAATACTTAGTATGTGGTATAAGATAAACGAATCTTGCAAAAGGGAGAACATTTAATGAATGAAAATGATTATGTAATGGAATCAAAGGACATAGATTTAAATTGTTCTGATAACATCACTAATAGGTCAGATAACGATTTTCTAAAGAAAAAATTAGACAAAAAAAAGAATAAAGAATTGCTATCTAATAAAAATATTATAGGAAGTTTTTCGTTTGAAAGCACTTTCTTTAGAGAGTGGATAATTCCTATAATAGCAGCTATAGGAATGGCTTTTTTAATAAATAAATTTTTGATTTACACCGTATATATACCTAGTGAATCAATGGTTCCTACTTTAAATATTGGTGATAAATTAATAGTAACTAGAATTTATGACACTAGTAGGATTAATAGAGGAGATATAGCAGTATTCTATTCAAAGGAACTTGATGAGGTTCTTATAAAAAGAGTTATAGGTCTTCCGGGAGATCACATCGAAATACACGGAGGTACTGTTACTGTAAATGGATCAGATATTAAAGAAGATTATGTAAAAAATAACGAAAATTTTGATGGAGTTTTCGATGTGCCTGAAAATAAGTTTTTCTTTTTGGGAGATAATAGGAGCCGATCAAATGATGCAAGAAGATGGATTAATCCATATATAGATGCCTCAAATATACAAGGAAGAGCTGTATTAAAATTCTATCCATTTAAAGATTTTGGAAGCTTAAATTAATAGTAAGACTTAGGAATATAATATGGTGCAAGATAGACTAGCATGCTCACTTGTTATTTTTTAGTGGTTACTAAGAGTTATTGGTGATATTTTCATAGATATACTGTATAATTTAGGTGATTAGAGGAAAACTTACTTGCGTTCGCTCTCTAAGTAAGCTATTCACTATTCTTGGAATTAATTTATACTGTGAAAAGAGGATGCTAAGTGAGTGAAAAGTATATAATAGATAGAGTAGAAGGAAATTATGTTATAATTGAAAATGAAAATGGGGATATAGATAAAATATCTATTAGGAATGTTACAGGGGATTTTAAAGAAGGAGATATTTTAATTAATATAGATAATAAATATTTTAAAGTCGATAAAAAGTCCACAGAAATTCGCAAAAAACAAATAGATAATAAGATGAAAGATATGTGGGAAGAATGAGCTGATTTATGAATATTAATAAAATATAAATTTAAAATCAATTCAGATATAATTGAGTTTGAGCTTTAGCCTAACTTGTAACAAAGGTGAAAAGGTAAATGAAATTCTATATTGTCTGAAATTGTGTTACTTATATAGGAAATTGATGAATATAAAAGTAGTACAGTATTGGACATAATGATTAATAAATATAATGGGAAGGTGATTAGATGCAGAATAATAATAATGGTAATAAAAAGAATAACAAAAATAAGAATTCTTTTACTATAGCAATTACTTATTTTTTAATAGCTTTTGCATTTTTGATGGCATTTAACTATGCAAGAGAAGAAGCTACAATGAAAGAAATTAACTATAATGAGTTTTTAACTTTATTAGATAATAAGGAAATTTCAAAAGTAGTTATAACTAGTGAAAACTTATTAATAACACCAAGCGAAGATAATGAAGAATACAAAGGTAAAACTTTGTATACAGCAAATATGAAGGATGAAGCATTAATAACTAAGCTTAATGCAGCTGGAATTGATTTTACAGGTAAAAATCCTAAAGAATCACCAATGATGAATATTCTGCTTACTTGGATATTGCCTATGATTCTTATATTCTTCATGTGGAGATTTTTGTTCTCTAAGATGGGCGGAGGCGGAGGCGGTGTCATGGGCATCGGTAAAAATAACGCTAAGGTCTACATGGAAAGTGAAATAAAAGTAACTTTTGATGATGTGGCAGGTCAGGAAGAAGCTAAAGAATCCTTAAAAGAAGTAATAGACTTCTTAAATGCGCCAGCCAAATATACTGAAATTGGAGCTAAATTACCTAAAGGTGTTTTACTTGTAGGACCTCCGGGGACAGGAAAAACTCTTATTGCAAAAGCAGTTGCAGGAGAAGCAAGAGTTCCATTTTTCTCGCTTTCAGGTTCAAGTTTTGTTGAAATGTTCGTTGGAGTTGGAGCATCAAGAGTAAGAGAATTATTCAAAGATGCAGTAGCTAAAGCTCCATGTATTATTTTTATAGATGAAATTGATGCAATTGGTAAGAGCAGAGATAATCAAATGCAAAGTAACGATGAAAGAGAACAAACTTTAAATCAATTACTTTCTGAAATGGATGGATTTGATTCATCTAAAGGTGTAGTTTTACTTGGAGCTACAAATAGACCAGAAATACTTGATAAGGCTCTTTTAAGACCAGGTAGATTTGATAGAAGAGTTATAGTTGATAGACCAGACTTTAAAGGAAGAGAAGCTATACTTCATGTTCATGCAAAGAATGTAATGCTAGGACCTGATGTGGATTTAGCTGAAATAGCTAAGAGTACTCCAGGTGCTGTAGGAGCCGATCTTGCGAATATCATTAATGAAGGTGCTTTAAGAGCTGTAAGAAGAAGAAGAAAAACAGTTCTTCAAGAGGACTTAAGAGAAGCAGTTGAGGTTATAATTGCAGGTAAAGAAAAGAAAGATAGAATTCTATCACCTAAGGAAAGAGAAGTTGTTGCATTCCATGAAGTTGGGCATGCACTTGTTGCAGCGATGCTTAAAGGAGCAGACCCTGTACATAAAATAACTATAGTCCCTAGAACTATGGGAGCATTAGGTTATACTATGCAATTACCAGAAGAAGAAAAATATTTGACATCTAGAGAAGAATTAATAAATCAAATTACTGTAATGCTTGGTGGTAGATCTGCTGAAGAGGAAGTATTTGATTTAGTTTCTACAGGAGCTTCAAATGATATAGAAAGAGCTACTCAACAGGCTAGAAGCATGGTTTCTATTTACGGAATGAGTGATAGATTTGATATGATGGCTTTAGAATCAGTGCAAAATAGATATCTAGATGGTAGAGCTGTCAGAAACTGTAGCGAAGAGACTTCTACTATTTTAGATGAAGAAACACTAAGAATAATAAAGCATGCTCATGCAAATGCTAGACAGATTCTTAGGGATAATAGAGATTTATTAGATAAAATTTCGGAAGTACTTTTAGAGAAAGAAACAATATTTGGAGAAGAATTCTTTGATTTAGTCTATGAAAAATATCCTGAAATGAAGGAAGAAAAAGAAAAGGAAAAATCAGAGAACGAAAAGAGAGTAAAAGAGTTAGCAGAAAGAAGAGCTAAAAAGCATGCTTTAGATATTGTTATAGATGATAAGTCTGAAAAGTCACAAAGAGATTTTCAAGATTTAGGGAAATCAGAATTAATAACAAGTAATCAAACATCTATAATTATGGAAAGTGACGCTAAGGCAGAGGGCGCAGCTGAAAATATTAATGATGATAAATTTATATCTAAAGAAGAGGAATCTGATAAAAAGGATTCTGAAACTGATAATATTTAAAGAGACAAATTGACATGTAAATATAGTATTTAATGCACAGTGGAGGAATGAAACCTAAAAAGAGTTTTTAGCCATACATTGTGCATTTTATAGTTTAAATGTATAATTAACAATACAAAATTCATGGAATTTGTGTGAAAATATTGGCATAAGGGTATAATAATATTTCACAGGAAGAAATAAAAGATTAGTTATTGGTAGTTAATCGCCTTATATGATACTTCAAGGTAATAAATTAACTGCCTATTGATCTAAGGGGGTCACAATATTGAGCAAACAAGTAGATTTTATAAGAGAAGAGGAAAAGTTAAGTGAAATTTTAGAAATTCTAAATAAAGAAATTTTAAAGTATTTAGAAAAAAGAAAGAATGTCACAAACTATATCCTTGAGGCTAGAAAAAAATACGTTGAGGAATATAAAGATGATGAAGACCAGATTATAGATTATTTTGATCACGAAAATTATGTGAAGGAAGAAGCCTATAGAACAATTGATAAAAGGCTTATGGAATATACAAAGCTTAAGGAAATACCTTATTTCGGAAAGGTTTCATTTAAAGAAGGAGAAGACATTCCAGAAGATATGTATGTGGGTAGATATGGATTGACGCTTGAAAATAGTTTTGAACCATTAATTGTTGATTGGAGAGCACCTATTGCATCACTTTTTTATAAAGGAACTCTTGGTAAATCAAGTTATAATCCACCTTCAGGAGAAATAGAAGTAGACATATTATCAAGAAAGCAACTTGTAATTAAGAAAGGTCAGTTAAAAGGAGTATTTGATTCAGCTATAGATGTTAAAGATGAAATACTACAAATGGTTTTAACAGATAATTCATCCGATAAATTAAAAGATATAGTAATGACTATTCAAAAGGAACAAGATGAGATTATAAGAGAGGATAGAAATAAAATAGTCGTTGTAAATGGGGTTGCCGGTTCAGGAAAGACAACTATCGCACTTCATAGAATATCCTATTTACTATACAATTTTAGAAAACAATTTGGAGATAAGGTATTAATCTTTGGACCTAATGATATTTTTATGGATTATATAGCTCAAGTATTGCCTTCGCTTGGAGAAAGTAATATTAAACAAACAACCTTTGAAAATTTTGCGAAGAAAGAAATTAATTTAAAATATGAAAATATAAAGAGCTTCGGTAGCTATATTGAAGATGCTATGAATGGAAAAGAAGATACTTTAGAAGAATATAGATATAAGAGTTCTAAGGCATTTGTTGATTTATTAAATTCTAACTTAGAAATTTTAAATAAAGAATATTTTAAGATACAACCAATTAGATTTAAGAAAGAAGAGATTGTTACAGCTAAAGAGATAGAAGAACTATTTACAAATTATTATAAAGATATGCCTTTGTTTAGAAGAAGTGAGAAAATAAAAAGAATATTAATATCTAAAATAAAAGATAAGAGAGATGAAGAAGTTTATAAGATAAATACTGAGTTTAAAGAAAAGATTAGCAGCTTATCAGAGAAGGAACTTGAAATAGAAAAAAATAATCTAGAATATTTAAAAAGAATTAAGATAAGAGAAATTGTAAGAGCGGTTATGAAATCTCGTGATGAATTAGATACTTGGATTAAGTACGAACCAGTAATAGATATTTATAAGAAAATTGTTAATTTAGATACTGATAAAAACTATATTAATGACTTAGAGAATCTTAATAATGAAGACTTAGGTGAGAATAAAGAAAGACTAAGCTATATGGATTTATCTGGCATACTTTATTTAATGATTAAGTTAAAAGGTATAAAAGTAAAAAATGAGATAAAGCATATTGTAATTGATGAGGCACAGGATTATAGTTTTATTCAATTTGAAATAATTAAAGAAATAACAGGTTGCAAGAGCTATACAATTGTTGGTGATTCAAACCAGAGATTAATAACAACTAGCGAAGAACCTGCAATGCTTCACCTTGACGATGTATTTAAAGATCTTAATGTGGAAATTACAAAGTATGAGCTAAATAAGAGTTACAGATCAACTCAAGATATAATGGAGTATTCAAATAAATTCTTGGATAAAGATAAGATTGTTCCTTTGGTTAGAAAAGGAGAAGCTGTCATTGAAGAAGAAGTTTCTAATAATGAGGAATTTGTTGATACAATAATATCATTAATTGAAGATTATGAAGAAGAGGGATACGAGAATGTTGCAGTAATCTTTAAGGATAAAAATGAATTGAATAAATTCTCTCATGTTATTAAAGAAAAGATCAATATTCAAAGTTTAGATAATGATGATATTATGTATAAGGGTGGAAAAGTAATTCTACCAGCTTATTTGGCAAAAGGATTAGAATTTGATGGAGTTATAATAGTAGAAAGTGAAGAGATCGAACCGTTAGTTAAATATATAATGTGTACCAGAGCATTACACAGGTTGTCTGCAGTTAAGTATTTAATATAGTTATATTATAAACTTAACTCTCAGGCCTTATTATCTTAAAAGCTATACGGCTATATAAAATAAAGAATTTTATATAGAATGAGCTATGCTATCTGAAATTTATATATACTAAGCTAGATAATCAATTTTAAATAATAAGTAGGCGGCACCGATAATATGATATTTATGATGGTGCCGCTTTTATTTTTTATTATGTGAATAATTTTTCATAAAGTATGCAAAGTGAAAAATTATAATATAAATTTAATGAGAATAAAATTTCATGATTTTTTGTGAATTTTAAATTATAGAAATACTAAATAAAATTTTTTTATGATTTTAAAATGATTAAAAAACGCTTAAAGCAAGCTTGAAAGCCTTATAATACTAATATATATAACTATTTCCAATACATAAAATATATATTTAAATATATAATAAGTAATGAGGATAAATTTAATTTTAATGAATAATAATTAAACTTTTTATCATATTTCTATTGAGTAAATATAAAAAAGTGTGTATAATTATGCTATCGTTAGTAGAGTAAAGTTTTGGAGGTATTAATAATGAAAGTTGGTATAGTAAAAAAATTAGTTGCTATTGCAGCAGCATCAGCTATTGCAATAGGAATGGTAGGCTGTGGAAACAGCACTAAAGGAAACAAAGAAAACACAAGCAGTAATGCTTCTGCATTACAGGCAATAAAATCAAAAGGTAAGCTTGTAATAGGAACAAGTGCCGATTATCCACCATATGAATTCCATAAAGAAGTAGATGGAAAAGATCAAATCGTTGGATTCGATATTGAAATGGCAAAAGAAATTGCAAAAGATTTAGGAGTAGAACTTGAAGTAAAAGATATGGCATTTGATGGATTGTTAGTAGCACTTCAATCAGATAAAATAGATATGGTATTTGCAGGTATGACTCCAACAGACGAAAGAAAACAAAATGCAGATTTCTCAGACATATATTATACTGCAACACATAGATTTGTACTTAGATCAGGTGATGAATCTGGAATAACTAAAATGGAAGATTTAAAAGGAAAGAAAATAGGAGTACAAAAAGGTTCAATACAAGAAGGTATAGCAAAGGATAACTTTGATGCAGCAAATATAAAATCATTAGACAAAGTTACTGATTTAATATTAGATTTAAAAAACAATAAAGTTGATGCAGTTTTAGCTGAACAACCAGTTGCTCAAATAAATGTTGATAAGAACGAAGGTATCGCAATTGCAGACAAATTAGAAGTTAAAGATCCAGATGGTGGATCTGCTATAGCTATGAAAAAAGGTTCAACTGATTTAACAGATCAAGTTAATAAGACAATAAAGAGATTAAAAGATGAAGATAAGATAAAGCAGTTTGTATTAGATGCAAATAAACTAGTAGATTAATCCTATTAGGCACTAAAAAGTACGATAGAAAATAACGAGTTAGAGATGTAGTATATATTTTGTTATTGACAAGGTGAATTTAGATAATATAATTTATTCCTTCATGAAAGTTATTTAAAATTTTAGAAGTTATATTGGGATTATTTAAAATCACTTTGTACCCCTTGTGGGTATAAGTTTGACTGAAACCGGGTGATAAAGAGAGAGCTTCACCTGAGAAGTTTTACCTTGTACTAAGTAATGAAAGTTTTAGCATATAGAAACTATAAGGTAATACATACCAGTATAGTAGGATGCAAAATATACTGACATCATAGCTTGTTATTTTTTTGAGTATTAGATATATATGTTGCAATGCACATTTCACAATTCACAATTATGGCTAAAGTTCTTGAAATATTTTTAGAATTATGATGAAGAATTATTTTTTAAATATATATATTTAAAGTTATTTTTATATTGGAAATTAACAACAGTTGAAAATTATCGGATAATGTCTTATAATTAAAAATTAGTGGCTATTTTATTATATGTATATTATCAAGTGAAACTTGATTCAGATGGAGGCTTGTCCATGGCTGAATCTTAGTTGAGCTTATTTAGGGTCGTGTCAATGTTATCTCAAACTTAAGCAGAGAACCTAAATCTACGATTTAGTGTGAATTGCTTACTCATCTGACTTTAGGAAGAGGAGTGTTATATATTGTGAGAGTATTACAGTGGCTAGACATCAGATAAAGAACTAGGAGGGAAAAT
This sequence comes from Clostridium sp. YIM B02569, assembly GCF_022320765.1. Classification (NCBI taxonomy): domain Bacteria; kingdom Bacillati; phylum Bacillota; class Clostridia; order Eubacteriales; family Clostridiaceae; genus Clostridium; species Clostridium sp. YIM B02569. The sequence goes on from NZ_JAKJJX010000002.1 coordinate 140,661, forward strand.
ATTGAATTTTACATTTTTAGGAAAATACTCTGAATATTATTTAAAAGGTGCAGAAATTACTATTGTATTAGCATTTTTTGCAGTGCTATGTGGTACAATCTTAGGCCTTGCATTAACTCTTTTAAGGCGTTCAAAATTTAAACCAATAAGCTATATAGCAGCAGCTTATGTAGAATTTGTAAGAGGTACTCCACTTCTAGTTCAAATCTATATAATCTATATAGGATTACCTAAGCTTATAGGAATAGATATGCCTGATATGACTGTTGGATCAATAGCTTTAGCATTAAACTCAGCAGCATATATATCTGAAATAATAAGAGCTGGTATCGAAGCAGTGGACAAAGGTCAAATGGAAGCAGCCAGAAGTTTAGGAATGAATCAAGGGTTAGCAATGGTTCATGTTATAATTCCACAAGCATTTAAGAATATATTACCTGCTCTTGGAAATGAATTTATTTCTGTAATAAAAGAATCATCAATGGTTTCTGTTATAGGTGTTGCAGAACTTATGTATAATGCAAGTATTGTAAGAGGAAATACAGCTTTAGGATTGGAACCAATAATTGTAGCAGCAGTAGTTTACTTTGTTTTAACTTTCACTTTGACAAGATGTTTAGGTTATGTTGAAAGGAGGATGAAAGCAAGTGATATACGTTAAAGATTTACATAAAAGCTTTGGAAAAAATAAGGTGTTAAAAGGAATAGATGAGCATATCAGCAAAGGTGAAGTTGTAGTTGTAATTGGGCCTTCTGGGTCAGGAAAAAGTACATTTTTAAGATGTCTTAACTTATTGGAGACTCCTACATCTGGACAAATTACTTTTGAAGATAAGGATATAACATCAAAAGCAACCAATATAGATAAGATGAGAGAAAAAATGGGGATGGTATTCCAACAATTTAATTTGTTTCCCCATAAAACAGTATGCGAAAATATATGCTTAGCTCCTATTAAAGTAAAAGGAATCTCTAAAGATGAAGCTAAAAGTATAGCAGAAAACTTATTAAATAAGGTTGGTTTGATAGATAAAATAGATGCTTACCCATCATCACTATCAGGTGGACAAAAGCAAAGAATTGCAATAGCTAGAGCTTTAGCTATGCAGCCAGATGTTATGTTATTCGATGAACCAACATCTGCTTTAGATCCTGAAATGGTTGGAGAAGTTCTAAATGTTATGAAAGATCTTGCAAAGGAAGGTATGACAATGGTAGTTGTTACACACGAAATGGGATTTGCAAGAGAAGTTGGAGATAGAATATTATTTATGGATGAAGGAAAAATATTAGAATCTGGGACTCCAGAGGAAGTATTTAAGAATCCTAAAAATCCACGTACAATAGACTTTTTATCTAAAGTTTTATAATTAACTATACAACAAGGCGTTCACCATAATAACTATTTTTATTAGTTATTATGGTGAACGCCTAAAATTTTAATATAGATAAACCAATTATAATCCATACTTATGCGTATAGCTCGCCGAAATGAATAATATACTTTTGTTCCAGTTTCTAGGTAATTCTGATGGGTGATTCTAAGGCTATAAAGTTGCACCCAAAGTGCTAGCCTCAAAGAACAAGCTTTGAACTAGCACATTTGGAACAACTTATAGCCAAAGAATCACATCCATCAAAATCACCAATGAAACATTCCACAAAAGTATATTACTCATTTCTAGGTGGAGAATATTTCATAGTCTAAGTATGGTTTATGATTGTATTATCTATATAGATACCTAATTAAGAGTGGGAATTCACCGAAACTATAAGAATTATTACTTCGTAAATTTATCTAAAAATTATAAGTACCAGGTTGTATTAACTTTAAAGTATCTAAACTTTTAGTTTAACAAGCTAAAAGTAGTACGAAGGAGAAGAAAATTTATGTGGTGCAATCCTAGTTGAAAGCCACATACCAAGTGAAATTACTATAAACATAATATGGAGAGCTAATACAATTAATGGTGCGGCTAAATTAACTCCGCCTTTTTTACGTAATTTATTTATATATTCAGTATTGCTGAGATTTTGTATATTGATAACATTCATTTTGAAGTTTTTAATCTTACGTTCGCAATTGTTAAGATAAATAAAATTTGCATATAAAGTTAATATAATTCTTATGAGTAGTAGCAAAGATAAGTGTATTCCCCTTGGAAAAATTGCTGAAGATACTAAGGTTAAGAGTATCAAAGCAGCTCCTGGAACATAAAGTTTTCTGTATAATAACCAATAGTAACCGAAGAAAAAACATGGCCAGTTCCAAGATAAAAATTTATGTTTATCGTTATATTTGTTGAGGTGCTTAATATAGAAACCGCTATTATTACCAATAAAGATAGCTAGTTCGTCTCTAGAAATATTGTTGCTTTTGTTGTAAGGAATAGAATATATATTTTTAAATCTGTTTGTATTCTGATTATTATCATAGTCATTTCTATTATGATAGACTTTGTTTTGATTAAAGTTATCATTGGATTTGGAGTTGTTTTCAACATGATCTACTTTAATATCAGCATTAACTCTACTATTTAAGTTGTTTTCAGTATAATCTATATTAGTTTTTTCAGTATTTTTAATCGTAGTACCGAAATAAGAACACATAGGATTTATACACACATCATTTATTCCTAGTTCTTCTGAACAATGTGGACATTTCAAAATTATATCCTCCTTTTAATAGCACTTAATACTAAAAGAATATCACAAATTTATCCAATTAACAATGAGAAGGACAGCAAATAGGATAAGGCAAAAAGGAATAATGAATTGAAAAAATTTAGGTGAGGGTTCAGCTTTATTTATACTTATAGTTTTAAGGATAAGAATATGTATTAAATGGGATGCAGCAATATAGAAAAAGTACAGCCATTATTTCAAACTAGAAGTTCCTTGGTTTGAAATAACGGCTGTATTTTTATGTGTAGTGTTTGTCTATAGTAATGACACAGTTATAAGAAGGATGATATTTCTTCACTCCTTCAGATATTATATTTATAAGTTCAGTATCAGTTATAGAGAGTTCTTTTGATGGTTCAATAACAACGTCAAAAATTAAGTTCTTAATATCACCTTCACCGACTACTCTAAAATCATGTATTGACTCTATATAATCATATTTTTCAATTATGGATAGAATTTCATCATAAGCTTCTTTGACTTCGCCTTCAATAATGCAGATAGGATCGATGTGAATAACTAAGTAAATCTTAAGTGCTTTTGAAATTTCTCTTTCAGCTTTATCGATCACTTCGTGAATATCTACAACGTTAATATTTCCAGGAATTTCAGCATGAATAGATGCCATACATTTACCAGGACCATAATTGTGAACTATTAAATCATGTGAGCCTAGGATGTTATCATAAGACAAAACCATTCTTTCTATGGATTCAACAAGTTCTGGATCTGGCGCTTCTCCTAAAAGTGGATTGATAGTATCTTTAACTAAATTGAAACCGGCATAAACAATGAATAATGCAACAAACATTCCTATATATCCGTCTATAGGGAAAGAAGTGAATTTTGAAGCTAAAAATGAAATAGCCACACAAGTAGTGGTAAATACATCCCCTAGAGCATCTGTAGAAGCAGCTTTTAGAGCAGAGGAATTAATCTTTTCACCAATAAATTTATTAAATTTAGAAAGCCAAATCTTAAAAAAGATAGATATAATAAGCAAAATAAAAGAAGTCATCTCAAAGGTAATAGGCTCTGGTTTAATTATTTTTTCAAAGGAAGATTTAATAAATTGAAAACCAACCAACATTACCATAAAAGCTACAATTAAAGCTGAAAGGTACTCAATTCTTCCATGTCCAAAAGGATGCTCTCTATCTGCGGGCTTGTTTGAAAGTTTAAACCCTAAAATGGTTATTAAAGATGATGCAGCATCAGAAAGGTTATTAAAGGCATCAGCCATAATAGCAATACTGGAAACAACAATTCCTACAGAAAGCTTTATAACAAACAACATAACATTCGCTAATATCCCAATAATTCCACCGAGTATACCGTAAGAACTTCTAACTGTGTCATCTTTAACATTAGAATTATCCTTAACAAATTTATTAACTATAAGTTCAAAAAACATGAAATACACTCCAATCATAAGAAATTACCAATAAGCATTACATCTATTATATTAAATATTTTTAGTTAAGCAAGTATTTTTTTACCAGAAATTAAGCAATCTAACACTAATAAATATATATTTCATATTTTAAATATATTCTAAGTTTATAGTAGCACTTTACTGTGTTATAATTTATATAGAAAATATTCGAGGGGGCAATTTTTATGAAGGATATTATATTTACTGGTGCAGCAGTTGCAATTGTTACACCTTTTACAGAAGATGGAATTAATTTCTCTGAATTAAAAAAACTAATTGATTTTAATATAGAGAATGGTACAGATGCAATTGTAATTGCAGGAACTACAGGTGAGTCTTCAACTATGACTGATGAAGAACACAGGGAAGTTATTAGATTTACAGTAGAATATGTGAATAAGAGAGTACCAGTTATTGCGGGCACAGGATCTAATGATACAGTTTATGCTGTTCAATTATCAAAATACGCTGAAAGTGTTGGTGTAGATGCACTTTTATTAGTAACACCATATTACAATAAAACTACTCAAACTGGATTAATAAAGCATTACAATTATATTGCGGATAGAGTTAATATCCCAATAATTCTATATAATGTACCATCAAGAACAGGAGTTAATATAACACCTGAAACATATGCAGAATTAGCTAAGCATCCACGTATAGTTGCAACAAAAGAAGCTAGTGGGGATCTTTCCGCGATTGCAAAGATAAAAGCGATATGTAAAGATGAACTTAATATATATTCTGGAAATGATGATCAAATAGTTCCAATCTTATCACTTGGGGGAAAAGGCGTTATTTCAGTTTTTTCAAATATTATGCCAAAAGAGTCTCATGAAATTTGTAGTTTATATTTTGAAGGAAAAGTTGAAGAAAGCTGTAACCTTCAAACAAAATATTTAGATCTTATTAATACATTATTTATAGAAGTAAACCCAATCCCAGTAAAGACTGCACTAGGAATTATGGGATATAACGTAGGACCACTTAGAATGCCATTATTCCCAATGGAAGGCAAGAATCTAGAAAAATTACGCGAAGAACTTGCTAAAAATAATCTTATATAAGTTTTAGTATGCATTTTAAGTATAGATAAATAATATGTAATTTAGATTTACACAATAATTCACATAAATAAGCAATATATCAATGGACGCTTGGATGTTATAAATTCGGGCGTTCATTTTTGTTTTTTACAAGGAAATTATAAAAAGTTAAATCTATAAATTAGTGTTGAAAATGTCAGAAATATATATTTTACGAGGCAGATGCGTAAGTTTTTTTGAGATTTACGATTGCCTACCATTTTACTGTATCAAAATATTTTGTGTATTAGATCCAAATTAAAATTTAGATGTATTTTACCCATGGAATAAAATGATTCCTAGAAAAAATATAAAAAATTTTAGAGAAATTATGTAATTGCTCATTTTTATACATATATTCCATATAGAAGACTAATTTAAATGGGAGAGTGTTAAAGATGAAAGAAAGAAAATCTGTTAAATTAAGAGTTGATATGTATGATGATACTAAATCTAAAATAATAGATACAATGAATGAAAGGGACCTTATTCAGTATATTTGGATTAGACTTATTGTCTTAGCTGGGAAGGTAAATTTAGAAGGAGAATTATTTTTGTCTAGAAATATTCCATACACAATGGAAACCCTTGCTATAGAATTTAATAGAGATATTGAACAAGTGAAATTAGCTATGAAAGTTTTAATGGATTTAGAAATGATTGAGTTTACTGAAGATAAAATCTATAAAGTAAAAAACTTTGCTAAGCATCAAAATATTAAAATGAATAAGAATACTGAAATTAAAGATAATGTAGTAAAAGAAAATGATTCTAGTCACAAAATAGATGAGTTTAAAATTAAAGATAGAGAAAATCTAATAGATATTGATTCAAAAAGTAGTGGATACAAAAATGTTGATGAAATTGTTAGAAATAAAACTGCTAAAATTGAAGATAAGAGTATTATGATCCCTAAGGAAGAGATAAATAAAAAGAATAATTATGATAATAATATTAACAATTGTAATAGATATAATAAAGATTCTACCAGTGTGGATTCTAAATTTGTAGTTAAAGGTAATACAGAAAATGAAAGCTTTGAAAATAGTAATAAAAATAATAGTAACACCATAATTGATGAAAGAACGCAGAATAGTGATACCATAAATGCTAGTATAGATTCTATCAATAATAAAGATAACAATAAAAACATAGAATGTATAGATGATAATAGAAATGCAGACGTGATAGCTAGTAATATTGCTTGCATAAACAACAATGCTAACATGAATATCAGCTTAGAAACTGAAAAAGGTTCCTACGAAAGCAATGTAACTAATGCAAAGTCAAGTATACCAATCTCCGTGAAAAATAAGAATAGTAAGGGTAGAAAAAAATCCAATAATAAAAACGTCATTAACGAGATAAATTTAAGTGACGATGATGAAGAAATTGTTGAACTTTGTTCAGGAGATATGCCGCTAGGAAAAGATGAAAAAGTAGTCATGGCATTTACTATGTAGGTATTATCTAATATAAAATTTTCTAGATAATCACATATATAAAATATGCATTATTTTCTAAAAAGGTATATAATATTAAAAGTGAATTTAATATTGTTTAATGTTTTACGAGAAAAATTTAATTTATGTAGGGAGAGATAATAACTATATGAATAATGCGCAAGAATTATTAGATTTTATAAATAAGGGTAAGACGGCTTTTCAAAGTACTTATGAAATTAAAAATATCTTAGATAAGCAAGGTTATACAGAAATTAAAGAAGAAGATAAATGGGAGTTAAAAAAAGGTGGTAAACACTATATTATAAAAAATAACTCTGCATTAATTGCCTTTGAAATAGGAAATGGTGATATTGAAAAAGATGGGTTCAGATTAATAGGGGCACATACTGATTCACCAGGATTTAGAATAAAGCCAAATCCAGAAATGAAAGTTGAAGGACATTATGTGAAATTAAATACTGAAGTATATGGAGGGCCAATACTAAGTACTTGGTTTGATAGACCTTTAAGCATAGCAGGAAGAGTAACTTTAAAGGGAGAAAATCCATTCAGTCCAAGAGTTGAATTATTGGATGTAAATAAGCCAATCTTAATTATTCCTAACTTAGCAATACATATGAATAGAAGCGTGAATGAGGGCTATGAATATAATAAGCAAAAAGATACGTTACCAATGCTTACAATAGTTGAAGATAAGCTAGAAGAGGATAATTATTTAATTAATTTAATAGCAGAAACTTTAAAGGTAGATTCTAGCGATATATTAGATTTCGATTTGTTTTTATATGAGTATGCAGAAGGTATGCTAATTGGCTTAAATGATGAATTTATATCATGCGGAAGACTAGATGATTTATGGATGGTATTTGCAGGATTAAAAGCTTTAATAAGCAGTAATGAAATTAAAGCAACGAAGGTATTAGTAGCTTTAGATAATGAGGAAATAGGAAGCTTAACATCCCAAGGTGCAAATTCATCAATTTTAGAAAATATTTTAGAGAGAATAACTTTGGGTCTTGAAAAAGATAGAGAAAGTTTCAAGAGAGCATTAAGCAACTCAATAATGATCTCAGCAGACTTAGCTCATGCAATACATCCAAACTATGTTGAAAAATGTGATCCTACAAATAAGCCTATGCTTGGAAAAGGGCCTGTACTTAAAATTGCAGCAGGTGGAAGTTATTCAACTGATAGTTATGCAAGTGCTGTCTTCAAAGGAATCTGTGAAAAAGCTGAAGTTCCATGTCAGGTATTTGTAAATAGATCGGATTTAAGAGGGGGAACAACCATTGGACCTATTACTGCATCAAAATTAAATATACCAGTAATAGATATGGGAGCGCCACTACTAAGTATGCATTCAATAAGAGAATTAGCTACTGTAAAGGATAATGAATATACAATTAAGGCATTTACTGAGTTTTTTAATTAATAGATTGTAATAGTAATTAACAATGGGAAATGTCTAAGCATCTATTAAAGTGAAGACTTTTTAATAACTTGTTAATTTTAAAGCATCAGCTAATATCTAATGAACGTTAATAAATAGCCATTTTAAGGTTGTCTACATGATAACTTTAGATGGCTATTTTTTTATAGATTATGAATATAAGAATACTTTTTATAATTTTGGTAAAAATATCTCCGTTGGGTAATTGTTATTAATGTTAGGTATATGAAAGAAAATAATAATCGATAATGCAAAATGTTGTATTTATCTTTAGATAAAAAAATATGATTTCCTTATAGCGAGGTACTTTTGGGAAGTTATGTTTATAAAGTATAAAGATAAATAGACTATCATATTAACCTATTATTTTTTTTGAATATACCAATAGTAAGAAGGGAGTTTTTTACTTGAGGAGAAATAATTCTTATGGAGTAAGAAAGAATGTTTTAAAAGAGTTAGCTGATGGATTTTCTTGCATCCATGAAAATTTTAGGTACTTTAGCAAATTATCTAAGAACGGATATAAAGTGCTTGGGGCATCTGAATGGCTTCTTGATAATATATACTTAATAGAAAAAGAGTACAAAGCGATAAAGATTGAGATGCCTATAGATTATTTTAAGGGACTATCTTCTATAGGTAATGTTAATTACAATAGAAATAAAGATAACAATACAGATGAAGATAATGAAAATAGGGAACTTATTCCACGCATTTTTGTAGTGGCGAAGGACTATATAAATAATGGGAATGAGATTGATTGTGATAAACTTATATCATATATAAACGGACTTCAAGGCGATATTGAAAACGGAAATTTTAATAATAAAGAGAAAATTTTCACTACAGGAGAATTGTGGGCATTCCCATTAATGCTTAAAATAGCTATAATAATAAATTTATCTAAGTATACTAACGAACTTGTTGATATTCAAAAAGAAATCATAAGAGGAAGAGATATAGCTGAAAAGATAATAGATGCAATTAATAACAATAAGTTCGAAGAAAAAATAGGAAATATTAATGTTGGGAAGAATATTGGACCTTTATTTTTAAGAGAATTTTTTAGTGTATTAAGAGATAATTCTATAGAAGATCCAAGAATAAATGATCTTGTAGAGTCTAAATGGAAAGTAAATTCGGATTTAGATAAAAATAATATTAGAAGTGATTTAAGAGAAGAAGTTTTAGAAAGAAATATTGGAGAATACATAACATTTATTAGAAAGATTGAGGGAATAAGCTGGAGAAGATTCTTTGAAGAAACTTCTTTTGTTGAAAAAATACTTAAAAATGATCCTGCGAATATTTATGATAGCATGGATTTTGAATCTAAGGATTATTATAGGCATAAGCTCGAAAAGATGGCTAGAATATCAAACGCAGATGAAATTACTTTAGCTAGCAATATTTTAGAGCTTGCAAGAAATAGTAAAACTAATAAAGAAGAAAATTATAAATGCCATATTGGATATTACTTAATTGATGAGGGAATAAACGAGTTAAAGAAATATGGAAATAATATAAAAACAACTATATCTGCAAATACGTATGTAGCATGCAATATCTTTGGAACACTTTTAATAAGTTTTCTTATTTTATTAATAAGCAGCTTATTAGGTGTTAGATACACTTTGGTACAGTACGTAATTTCGTTCCTTATAATATTAATTCCAGTCAATGAAATAATAATTGGACTTACGAATTATACTGTGGGTAAAGTTGTTGATATTAGATTAATTCCAAAATTAAATTTTAGTTCAGGAATTCCTAAAGAAAATAAAACTGTAGTTGTAATACCGGCTATAGTAAATTCTAAAGAGAAAGTTAAAGAACTTATGAAAAAATTAGAAGTAGCATATTGCGGAAATAAAGATAAGAATATTTATTTTGCTTTGCTAAGTGATTTTCATGATTCTGAGCATGAGACTTCTCCGGAAGATGTTGAGATAATTAAATCAGGAGTTCAATATGCTAGAGATTTAAATGAGAAATATTCCGATGACTTTAAAAATGATCAAGGAGTTAGTGAAAATAGATTCTTTTTCTTTAGTAGAAAGAGAATTTATAATAAGAAAGAAAATGTATTCATGGGCAGAGAAAGAAAACGTGGAAAGTTAATGGAATTTATGGCTCTTATTAGAGATGGTAAGAATCATACTTATAATGTTTTTAGCTCGGATATTCAAGAACTGAAACAAGTTAAGTATCTAATTACATTAGATGAAGATACTTTCATGCCTAGGGAAAGTGCTTTTAAACTTGTAGGGGCTATGAGCCATATTCTTAATATTCCTCATATAAAAAGCAATAGAGTCGCAAGAGGATATGGAATAATGCAGCCTAAGGTGAGCATTAGCCTAGAAGCTAAGAATCAAACTTATTTTTCAAAAGTATTTGGAGGAGAAGAAGGAGTTGATGGATATTCCGTTGCTTATTCTGACACTTATCAAGATTTATTTGGAGAAGGGTCCTTTACTGGTAAAGGAATAATATGTATAGATGAATTTTATAAAGTGTTAAGTAATTCTATAAAAGATGATACAGTCTTAAGTCATGATTTGCTTGAGGGTGGTATTGCAAGATGTGGATTATTAAGTGATGTGGAATTTATTGATGGATATCCAGCATTTTATGAATCTAGCTGCAAAAGATTGCATAGATGGGTTAGAGGTGACTGGCAGCTAATAGGATGGTTATTTTCTAATAAAATAAATTTATTATATAAGTGGAAGATATTTGATAATCTAAGAAGAAGTTTATTAGCACCTAATTTACTTCTCGCTCTTATATTATCTCTCACTGTTTTATTTGGAAGAAGTCAAGTTGCACTTCTTGCCTTTTTAGCTTTAATAACTCCATTAGTATTTGTGGTAACAGATTTTGTTGTAACACCTAAAAATAAATTAATGGGAGCATTTAAAACGCTAGAGCAGATAGTGCTAATAGTAAGCTTTATTCCTTATCAAGCTTTTTTGATGCTTGATGCAATAATAGTAACACTATATAGAGTGATGTTTTCTAAGAAAAATCTTTTAGAATGGCAGTCAGCAGAACTTGTAGAAAAAAACTCAAGGAATAATTTTATTAATTATTTAAAGAGAATGTGGATTGCTCCTATAATGGGTCTGCTTGTACTATACTTATCATTTTATAGTTCGTTAGGAGTAGTTACTTATAGTGTAGTGGTTGCGGCATTATGGATAGTTAGCCCTTATATGGCTTATACCATAAGTATTAAACGTCCAGAACACAAGAAGAATACTTTAAAGAATGAAGAAAAAACTTACTTAAGAAAAATTTCTAGAAGAATATATGCTTATTATGAGGATTTTGTTAATGAAGAAAACAACTACCTAGCTCCAGATAACTATCAGGAGAAGCCATTTAAGGGAGTTGCACATAGAACCTCTCCAACTAATATAGGTATGGGAATTACTTCAAGCATTGCTGCATATGACTTGGGATATATAACTATGGCAGAGTTTGTTGACAGAATAGAACTCATATTAAATAGCATGAAAACTCTTCAAAAGGTTAATGGTCATTATCTAAATTGGTATGATACAAAAACAAAAGAACCTTTATGGCCTAGATATGTATCAACAGTTGATAGTGGAAATCTTCTAGGTAACCTATGGGTACTAAAGAGGTCTATGGAAGAGCTTAAACATAATAAAGTTATAAGAGTAAAAGAAGTTACATCTTTGAATGATATTTACAAAATAATTGAAGATGAAGCCCCTAATTTAAAGCTTAAATTTTCTTCACATATTAACATTGGAGAATATATAAATGTATTAAATGAAATTTCCTTTAAACTTCAAGATTTAAAGGAAACAGAGCAGATAATCAGTCTAAAGCAGAAACTTAAGTCGGAAAATAATAATATAAGTAATGAAAATAACTTAAGTGATGAAGAGGAAAACAGTATAGGTGAATTAAAACTTGAGAGTGAAGAAGCAAGATATTGGATTGATAAGCTTATAGGTGAGGTTAGAAAAAAGATTAGCTATTATAACTTTATTTTTGAAGGTATAGAAAAGTTATATAGCAAGGAATTTTTCGAAGGAGTCCCAGATATTGTTGAATTAATCCACAGATGCGAGAATTATAGAAGAAAAAATGGGGATAATTTCAGAGGCAAATTTAGAGAAAAGATAAATAATTTTAAAAATTACATAGATAAAATAGATAATATAATACAAGATATTGATAAAATAACAGAAGAAATGGATTTTACTTTTCTTTATGATAAAACTAGAGGACTATTCTCTATCGGATATAATGTAGAGGAAAATTCTCTTGGAAACTCATATTATGATTTACTTGCATCTGAGTCAAGAATAGCATCTTTTGTTGCGATAGCTAAAAATGATGTGCCTTCTTCTCATTGGTTTAAGCTAGGACGTTCCATGACTAACGCATTCCATACTCATTCACTAGTATCTTGGAGTGGAACTATGTTTGAGTATTTTATGCCATCATTAATAATGAGGAATTATCCTAAGACCTTACTTAGTCAAACTTATAAGTCTGTCATAAAGGCGCAAAAAAGCTTTGCAAAACAAAAGAAGTCTCCTTGGGGGATATCAGAATCTGCATTTTATGAATTTGATGCGGCAGAAAATTATCAATATAAGGCATTTGGAGTGCCTGGACTTGGTCTTAAGCGGGGACTTGAAGATGATCTTGTAATATCTCCATATTCAACATTAATGGCTATTTCTTTTGATAAAGATTCTGGAATTAAAAATCTTAAAGAACTTGAAAAGTTAGGTGCATTAGGAAGATATGGTTTCATAGAAGCTTTAGATTATACTAAAGCTAGGAAAGATAAGTACATAATGACACTTTCTAAAAGTGATCTTCTTGAGCAGAATATTTCAACAAATGGAAAAAATTATACACAAAATGTGGATAAGTATGAGGATTATGTGGATAACTACGAAAAAATAGTGGATAATACACAGGATAAAAATACAAGTTATATGAATGATAAGCATGTTGATAATGTGAATAATGTGGATAAGAATGATGAAATCAGTAGGATTCACATGAATAATGACGATGAGAGTAATTATGATAACTCAAGTTATCCACAGAAGGTCAATAAAGTTGCAACTTATATGGTACATCATTTAGGAATGTCACTTATGGCTTTGGATAATATTCTATGTAATGATATTTTGATAAATAGATTTCACGATCTTCCTGAGATAAAATCTACAGAACTTTTACTAAAAGAGAAAATTCCACAAAATGTTGTTTTTGAAAGAAATGAAGATTTTTCTGTTAAGAATAGATATTTTGAGGGAGAGGTTTTAATTCCAAGAGTATTTGAAAAAGTGAATCAGGATAGTCCACAAGTATTACTATTAAGCAATGGTGAATATTCATCTATGTTAACAGTAAACGGAAATGGATATTCAAAAAAGAATGATACTATGCTTTATAGATGGAAGGGAAACTCTACAAGTGATGATAGTGGAATGTTCTTCTATGTAAAGAATTTAAATTCAAATGAATATTGGAGTTCAACCTTTGAGCCTTGTAAAGATATTGGAGATAAGTATTCAGTTGAGTTCAATTTAGATAAAGCTAAATTTAGTAGAAAAGATGGCAACATTGAAACTTCGATGGAAGTTTCAATATCATCAGAAGAAAACTTTGAAGTTAGAAAATTAACTTTAAATAACAAAGGAGATAAGGGAAGAAGTATTGAAATAACAAGTTACATGGAAGTGACTTTAGCTACATTCAGTGCTGACGTAGTTCATCCAACATTCTCTAATTTATTTGTTCAAACAGAATATGATGAAAAGGAAAGTGTTCTTATAGGAAGCAGAAGAGGTAGAGTCAAGAATGCAAAAATTCCATATATTTTCCATAAGGCGGTTGTTAATGGAGACTTAGAGGGAAGTATTTCATATGAAACTTCAAGAATAAATTTTATAGGAAGAAATAGAGAATTGAAGAATCCAAAAGCTATGGATAATGATAAGGCTTTAGATAATACTGTGGGAACAGTTTTAGATCCTATAATGAGTATAAGAACAAGAATTAGATTAGAGCCTAACTCCAAGAAGGAAATTTATTATATAACTGGAATATGTGAATCAAAAGAACAAATACTTGAAATATGCAAAAATAACAATGACAACAGTAAGCTAGAGAGAGTATTTAAAAATTATAGCATAAGTGCACAGCTTGAACTAAAGACTTTAGGAATAAGAAGTGCTATAGCCAATATATTCCAAAGTGCTGCAAGCTCAATTTTCTTTCTAACTAATACTAGAAAAAATAGAGAAGAATATATTAGTAATATTTCAATGCATCAAAAGGATTTGTGGGCATATGGAATCTCAGGAGATTTACCTATTATAATGTTGTCTATAGAAAATGAAGAAGACATAAATTTAGTATATACTATGGTAAAATTCCACAATTACTTAAGAATTAAGGGAGTTAAGCTAGATTTAATTATATATAATAATGAAGAAGTTTCTTATGATGAACCACTTCAAAAAAACATAATGGAAGTAATAAGGTCATCCAATGTAGGTAATTACTTAAATAAAGCGGGTGGAATATTTATTCACAATAAGGCAACCATGGACGCTGAAATTAAGGATTTACTAATAGGAATTTCTAGAGTATATGTAGATAAGAATAATCCATTAAGTTCATATGCATATAATGAAAAGAATTTTAATAGATATGTGGACTTAGATGATGAGGGATTAGATTCGCGTATAGCTTTAAGAAATAATTCAAGGTTTAAGGATAAATATAAGGATGAAAATACTAACCAAGATACAGATGGTGAAAACATACCTTATGAAGTATATGATAATGATGAAGAAGTAATTAATATTCATGATTTAATAAAGAATATTAATGAGCCAGAAGATCAAGATGATATTGAAGATTTAGAAATAGATAAAAAATCTAATCAAAGTAAGAAGGAAAGAGAGTTAGTTTATAACTCGGAAATTTCAAGTTTAGTTGATTTAGATTTGGATGTATCAAAAGATTCTAATAATTATAGTAAAGATGCGGATGAGGATCCTGATGTAAGTGATTTAGATTTCTTTAATGGTTATGGTGGATTTTGTAAGAAAGATAATAGTTATATAATAAAACTATCTAATTATAGAAATACACCAGCACCTTGGATTAATGTTATTTCAAATGATGACTTCGGATTTCATATATCAGAAGTAGGATCAGGATATACTTGGTGTGGAAATTCTAGAGAAAATAAAATAACGCCTTGGAGCAATGATTATATTAGAGATCCTATAGGAGAAGCATTATATATTAAAGATAATGACTCAAGTAAGTATTTTTCAATAACACCAAAGCCTGTAAGAGATTCAGGTGATTACTTAATAAAACATAGCTTTGGATACTCTGAATACAGACATACAGCATATAATATAAAAGGAAAATTAGAAATTTTTGCTCCTAAAAATGAAAGATTAAAAATTCAGAGGGTTACGCTAGAAAACTTAAGTAATGAGGATAGAAGTGTTTCGCTATTCTACTATGCAAAACTTGTTTTGGGTGTTTATGAGTATGATAGTTCAAGATATATCTCAACATATATAGGTGGAGATGAATCAAACTACAAAGAAACAATGGATGTAGTAAATAGAAGCAGCATTAAAAATAGTAATGAAGATTTTGCATTTAGAAATAAATTTATAGGTGCTCATAATCCATACAGTGAATACTTTGGAAAATTAAATGCTTACTTAACCATTATAGGTGGGAAAGAATTGAGTTTCACTGGAGATAATAAAGAGTTTTTAGGTATTGGAGGAGAAACCTTTAGTCCTGAGGCTCTAAAACATAATAGATTAAGCAATAAGTCTGGTGGCATCTATGACCCTTGTTTAGCGGCACAAACAAGTATTATGTTAAGAAAAGGTGAGAAAAAGGAACTGCTAATCCTATTTGGTCAAGATGAAAAAGAAAAAATAGATGAATTAATAAGTAAATATAAGATTTTTGGAAATGCAGAAAATGAATTAGATAAAGTAAAACAATATTGGAGCAATTTCCTAGGAAATATACAAGTTAAGACACCAGATAAGTCATTAGATTATCTTTTGAATGGATGGCTTTTATATCAAACTTTAAGTTGTAGATATTTAAGCAGAAGTGCATTTTATCAAAGTGGTGGTGCTTATGGATTCAGAGATCAGCTTCAAGATTCTATGTCACTTGGGTTTGTAAATCCAGAAATAACAAAGGCACAGATACTAAGAAGTGCTTCAAGACAGTATGTAGAAGGTGATGTTCAACATTGGTGGCATCCTGTTGTTAATTCGGGAATAAGAACTAGATTTAGCGATGATTTATTATGGCTTCCTTATGTAACGGCCGAATATATTAACTCCACAGGAGATTACGATATTTTAAATGCTACTGCTCCGTACTTAGAAGATGAACCTTTAAGAGAAGGTGAAGATGAAAGATATACCATAGTAAATCAATCATCAAAGGAAGGAACTATATATGAACATTGTTTAAAAGCTATAGAAAAGAGTTTGAACTTTGGTATTCATAATATTCCTTTAATGGGTAGTGGAGACTGGAATGATGGAATGAGTACTGTTGGAAACGAAGGAAAAGGAGAAAGCGTATGGCTTGGTTGGTTCCTATATTCAATATTAGAAAGCTTTATTGAAATTGCAGATAAGCAAAACGATAAGAAAACAAAGGAACATTTTGAGGAAAGAAGAGAGTTTATACGAGATAATCTAGAGAAAAACGCTTGGGATGGCGGCTGGTATAGAAGAGCATACTTTGATGATGGTACGCCTCTTGGTTCAAGAGAAAATCCAGAATGCAGAATTGACTCGTTAGCTCAAAGCTGGGCAATTATATCAGGTGCAGGACAGAAGGAACGTAGTATTGAAGCAATGGAAGCCGTGGATAATAACCTTGTAAAGAAAGATAAGGGAATGATTTTATTGCTTGCACCACCATTTAGTAATTCTAAGTTAGAACCAGGTTATATAAAAGGATATGTGCCCGGTGTAAGAGAAAATGGAGGTCAATATACTCATGCAGCAGTTTGGGTGATACTTGCTTTAACTAAACTTGGGCTTGGTGATAAAGCAGTAAGCTATTTTAATATGATAAATCCTATAAATCATGCAAAAACAGAGTTGGAGTGTATGACATATAAAGTAGAACCTTATGTGATGGCAGCGGACGTGTATATAAAAGAGCCTCATGCAGGAAGAGGAGGCTGGAGCTGGTATACAGGAGCTTCAGGATGGATGTACAGAGTTGGTGTTGAAAATATCTTGGGACTTAGAAAGATTCAAGATAAGGGATATGCTATAAATCCTTGCATACCAGAATCTTGGAATGAATTTGAAATAAAGATTACAAATGAAAAAGAAGATTACACTATAAAAGTATCTAGAGCAAATAATGAAAATGGGTTAAATGTAAATACTAAGAATAATGAACAAAATAATAATTATAAAAGTAATGCAGAATCCATACCTTATAGCTCAAAAAATAGTGATAATCAAATTGTTACAAAGGTAGTTGTAAATGGAGAAGTAATGAAAGATAAACTTATTCCAAGAAACAGCGGTAAGTTAGAAGTTTTTGTATACTTAAAATGAGTATATAGATAAAACGAATATAATCTATACTTATGCGTATGCCTCACCGAAATGAATAATATACTTTTGTTCCAGTTTCTGGGTAATTGTGATGGGTGATTCTAAGGCTATAAAGTTGCACCAAAAGTGCTAGCCTCAAAGAACAAGCTTTGAACTAGCACATTTGGAACAACTTATAGCCAAGAATCACATCCATCAAAATTACCAATGAAACATTCCACAAAAGTATATCACTCATTTCTGGTTGGAATATATTTCATAGTCTGAGTATAGTTTATGATTGTGTTATCTATAGATATCTAAGTTTAAGAATTAAATTTAAATCTGAAATTTAAATTTTCCACTAAAGCTAAGTTTTCAGTTGATGATCATATAAACTTAATTTAAAAGTCGCATATATAATATTGTTAGGAACTTAGAGTAAATTAATTTAAGCTGTATAAGATGATTTTATAATTATCTTATACAGCTTTTTTTATAAAAGTATAGAGATTTCCATTCATATATAGATAAACAATTCAAGAATTAGACTTATTAGATGAACATATTTACAAATTTTCTAAAACTTCGAGTTCATATCTTCACTAGAAATCATAAATATATTTGTGAAGAAAACATTTGAAAATGAGCTGTTAAAGGTTCTTAGCTGTAGGTTGTTCCAATTTAGCTTGTCAAACTGAAAGTTGGAGCATGCTAAATTGGATACAATCTGCCGCTTAGAAACTTCAGCGATATTTTCATAGCTTTTCGGAACAAAATATTTATGATTTCGGTAAGTTATCACATAAGTTTAGTTTTAAATTTGGATATCTATATAGATATCAAATTTGAGAATTATACTTATAGCTTGAAAAATCTGCTATATCAGAAAGGACAGGTACTCTTTTGTGCAGTGTTACATTAGAGAATATGTTGCAGGCATTTCTTCATCATAAGTTGTTCCATTTTTGCTTGTCACGAGCTTGTCTCGGGAGCATGCTGAAATGGTGCAACTTATGATGTTAGAAAGCCTCAACTTATTCTCAGTAACCGAAATAACAGAGTACCTGTCCTTTCGGTAAGTTATTTCATAAGTCTAAGTCTTGTTTTGGATATCTATATGTTGCAATTCATAATTCATATTTCAAAATTCACAGTTACGGCTAAAATTCTTGTAATATTTTTAGAATTATGATGAAGGATTATTTTTGCAATGTATATAACAAGGGATTTTAATTATTTAAGCGGTATAAAAAATTAAGAGTGTTACCATGAAATTGATATTACTTAGTCTAAGTGAATCTATTCATAAAATTAAGTCTAAGACTAACTTTTCTTTAGAATTTTATTAAATATGTAGTTTATTATATAAAAAACATTATAAATGTTGATAATAGCTAGTAATATGTTATAATTTATCAATAATGCATGAAAAATAAGCATAACTTGTAAAAGAATAAGTATATTTATTGTAATAAACATAATTTTTATAGTGTAAAAAATAATTCTAAAACTACTACTTATTTTATAAGAAATATTGATAAGGGGAGAAAATAAATGGGATTGATTAGAAAACAATATGAAAAGACAATGGACAAGCAAACAAATAATAAAGATAAAAATAGCTCTGTGAAAATAAAGAGCATAAAAAGCGAACTCCTAATCACAATGTTATCAATATCCGTTGTACTGACTCTTGGAATTATTTTATGTGTAAGCACCATTTTATCGAAATATTATGATAATGAAATAAATAGTAAGAATGAAATGTTATCTAAGCTTATATCAAAAAATGTTTCTTCTTTTATGGATACGGCGTATAAAGTGACAGAAGATCTGGCATATAATTCAGAAGTAAGAGAAGGAAGTAAAGATACAAAGGAAAAAGTACTTAAAGAAACTAAAGACAGAAATCCATATTTTGAATTATTATATATGCAGGATGAAAAAGGAATGCAGACAGGAAGATCATCAGGGGATCTTGCTGACAGATCAGACAGATGGTGGTTTGCGCAAGCAAAAAGTTCTTTATCATCATTCGTATCAAAGTCATATTATTCAGTTTCTTCTAAGAATCCAGTAACTTCAATATTTGTTCCTTTGGTTGAAGATAATAAGTTTGTTGGAGTAATGGGGTCTGATATTAATTTAGAAAAATTGCAGGAAGTAGTAAGTGAATATTCAGATGAAGCATCAGGAAGATATTCTTTCATAATAGATGGGGAGGGTGTTGTTGTTGCACATCCTAATACCGAAGTGATTGAAGAATTATATAATTATAAAAACCAAACTAGAACAACTGGAGTCAAAGAGGGAAATCCTAAGGAAGAACCGATAGAAGTGTCGGATGGGTTAAAAGAAATTATAGCTCAGTTGATGGCTGGGAATGATGGTAGCCTTAAGTATAAAGAAAATGGTCAAAATTACTATGCATCTTATACGAACATAAAATTAGATGGGAATTCATTTAATTGGTCAGTCATAACAGTTCAAAAGGAATCCAGTGCAAAAGCTATTATAAATAAAATAACAAAAATTTCATTAATTGCAGGCTTAATAATATTACTTGCAGCAGCTGCAGTAATCATGTATGTATCGAAAAGAATTTCAATGCCTATAATAGAAATATCAAACTTATTATCTATAGCATCAACTGGTGATTTTACAGTAAAATCTTCTACTAGAGCGAAAAATGAAATTAAATTATTAGGTGAAAGCTTCAATGAGATGATGAGTAAGGTTTCTGCTTTATTAATCAAAACAAAAGATTTGACTCATGATATGAAAGAGAGTTCTGCAATTTTGGCTGAAAAGTCTCAGGAAACAACTAATGTGGCAAGGGATATAAATATTACATCACAAGAAATAGCGCAAGGAGCATCTAATCAAGCTAGTGGAGCAGAAGAGAGTGCAAGACTTGGAGAAGACATGAGGGGAGAATTTAATCAGTTAGAGGAAAAGACTAATCTAATGATTAATGAATCAATCAATTCATCTAAAGCAATTGCAAATGGAATTAACAAGGTTCAAGATTTAAAAGAAAAGGCACAAACAACAATTTCCATTGTAGAAAAAACTCAAGGAAATATAGAAAGCTTAAGTGATAAATCTAAGAATATAGAAAATATACTTGGAGTTTTAAAGGGGATTGCAGAGCAGACTCAGTTACTTGCACTAAATGCATCTATAGAAGCGGCAAGAGCAGGGGAAGCTGGCAAAGGTTTTGCAGTAGTTGCAACAGAGATTCAAAAATTATCACAAAATTCAGCAGTATCAACTAAAAATATAGCAGAGATAATTTTAAATATAAAGCAAGATATATTAAGCAGTGTAAGTGATATGAAAAAAGTAAAAGAAGTATCTATGGATCAATTCGTTTCAGTAAATGAAGTGAATGAAGCCTTTAATAATATTACACAGGCGACTGACACAATAACAACTGCAATAGATTATATGGGAAGCTTTGTTGAAGAAATGAATGACAAAAATGAACAAGTAGTTAATTCAATAAATAATATTGCGGCAATATCAGAAGAAACAGCAGCATGTTCACAGGAAGTAACGGCATCAATTCAAACTCAAACGGAAGCTATTTTAGAAGTATCACAGGAAGTGGAAAAACTGAAAGAAAAAGCTGAGCGTTTAGAAATGGAAGTTGATAAGTTTAAAATTTAATAAATTCTCAATGTAAATAGATATCATGTTACTATTCTGGTAGTAATATTGATATTTATTTGCTATATCACATAAATTATTAATAATTACTTGATAAATAGTAAAAACTTTTTGTAGAAACTGTAAAAAATCTGTTGAAAATACTAAAGATTGAATATAGAATAATATCTGAAAAATGAAATGAAACCCAAATAACCATTTTGCAAGGAGTATACAAATGAGTTTATATTATAAGTTGAAGCATAATATAGTTGATGTGTTTTTCATATTTTTAGGCTGCATGATTGCATCGTTAGGGGTAAATCTATTTTTAGTACATGCAAAACTTTTAAGTGGTGGTGCCACTGGTATTGCACTGATTTTAGAGTACACTCTTAAAGTTCCATCTGGAGTAGTAATCTTAATAATTAATTTACCACTACTTGTATTGAGTTATAAAAAACTCGATAGATCATTTACGATTTATACAACAATAGGGATGCTTAGTCTTTCAGCTTCTCTGCTTATAACAAAACCACTTTCACGCCTAATTGATATGAATGGTGATTTACTTATCTTTTGTATATATGGTGGGGTTTTATGTGGTATTGGCTATGGAATGGTATTTTTAAGACATGGTTCCACAGGAGGAACAGATATTATAACCATGCTTATTAGAAAAAAATATTCGAATTTTAATATAGGAAGTTTGGGATTTTCTCTAAACTTGATAATAGTTATTATAGGAGCATTAATATTTGGTATTCCACAAGCATTGTATACTCTTATTTCTTTGTTCATTCAAAGTACAGTTCTTGACAGAGTATTAAAAGGATTTAGCAGTAAAAAACTTCTTCTTATTCTAACAAGAAAAGAAAAGGAAATTATTGATTATGTAATAAAAGATCTTAACCGTGGAGTTACATCTTTGTTTGCTGAAGGTGAGTATACTCATGATAAAAAGAAAATGCTTTACTGTATTGTAAGCTCACACCAAATGGTTGAACTAAAGAGCATTGTGCATCAGATAGATCCAGGAGCTTTTATAACAATTATTGATATATCTGAAGTTAGAGGTAAGGGCTTTTTGACAATTTAAAATAATATGAAAGTCCACCATAAAAATTTAATTTATGGTGGACTTTTTGGAAATAAGCACTAAATTAAAATGATAAACTTTAGTGCCTGAGTATTATGGGGTACGAATATTATTCTTACCAACAGCGGGAAATTTATTCAAAAACATAATAAATTTTTTATAATACTTATTACTGGATTTTTTATAAGTATTTATAAAATTAATCATCTCCATCTATTTCATAATTATCAGGAGAAAGCATATCTTGTGTGTAATCAAATTCTTGATTAGCTATATTATTTACAACAATAGGGTCAACTGCTGGATTAGGCATATTTATAGGGAAATCTACACCAGTTGCACTTTCGACATCATCTCTGCTTGGATGATAATTAGTTCTCATTTTTGGCAAGTAGGAATTAGTAAAGTCTTTTTTACTACCATCTCTCACATCAGAAGTATGAGATACTTTCTTTTCTTCACTCATATAAAATCACTCCTAATTTTATTAAATTATTTTTATTAAGCTCTTCATATTAAATCACTATATTTAGATTCATCAGAGTCGCCGTCAGCATTTAGATCAATAAGCTCTGTATCTAGATTAGTTCTAGATATATTTGCATTATTTAAGCTTTTGGCATTTCTTTCACTCGAGTCAGTAGTTTTTCCTACATTTTCAGAATCAGAAGCCTTTGAGTTTGGTGAATTTTCTTCACTGTACTTTTCCGTTGGATAATCATCGCCAGGGTTTATACTAAATGGAATTTTTGATTGACTCATAAAAATCACTCCTATCTTTTGCTTAATATTATTTATAATATAAATATAGATTTAGAACAGATTTTGACTTGTTATAGATAAAGTTATATTCATGCTATTTATATTAGTGATTTTGGTTCGACTGGCTCAGGATGCTCCAATCCATTAGCATCTTCAATGCTTTTTTCACTTGGAGCATGGTCGGCTTTCGAATCTGGAAGATACATACTTTTTATTTTTTTTAGTTCAGAATCATTTGGGTCTGATGGATGTGAATCAGTTAATTCTTCTCCAGAATAATATTTTTCATTTTCATTAGATGATATTTTTTCTTTACTCATTAATAATCACTCCTAACTTCTCAAAATATTATGGTTTTTGTATTCAAAAGCATCTTCGTGATTCATAGCAACAGGTCCTGTTACTGGATGCGGTTTAGAAGATGTTGAACTCGTTATATTTTTATTAGGGCCGTCAGTTGAAAGGGGATTTAAACTTCTAGTTGGTGCAATGTTATCTCGTCCTTCTTGCCTATTAGAAGATTCAGGCCTTGTACCAGATAACTTCTCAACATCATAATCTCCTAGAGTAGGACTATATGGTGTTCTTTCTTTGCTCATTGTAATCACTCCTCACATATTAAATTTTGAAATTTATTTATAGTACATAATGTCTGAAATTTTGCGATAACTAAAGTAAATAAAACTTAGTTATATTTTATTATCTGAAAAAAGAGTCGTATTAATGCTAGAAATATTTAGATTTTATATAGAAAACATGGTAAAATTATGTTAAGTGATTTTTTTTTGTTATTTTTAAAAAATTCACTTTATAATGGATGAGGAGGAATTTTATGAATAAAAATATAAAAAGAATAATTGCGATCACAGTTGCTGTCAATACAATTTCAACAATTTCACCTACGACATTAAATACATATTTTGTAGGAGCAAAACCTGTTTATGCGTCTTCATATTCTCCAGACGATGAACAATTAAAAACTCTAAAGATAAAGTCTTTAGATGGAGAAACTCTTGATTTACGTGATGGGTATAATGGAGATACAGTAAAATTAAGCGATGAAACAGAATACTATACAAAGCTTACTGATGATAGTGATGGAATTAAGATAACGGCTGACGCTGAAGGTGATGATTATGTAGTTAAGATTTTTACATCTGATGCAGAAAATGCTACAGCTTATGATCCAGGAGATGAGATCTTACTTGGAAAAGGTGATACAACTTTATATATAAGAACGTATGAGTCTAAATCAGCATTTAATAAAGTAAAGAACAATGTATCAGACTGCGAAGAAGAATATACATTAAATGTAAGAAAAACTACAGAAAGTTCTTATGAGGACGATTCTCAAGATCCAATATATCTCGATAATATTGACTTAAGCAAAGGAGATATAGATTTCATAAAGGGAAAAACAAGCTATGACATAAAAGTTGATGAAAATGTTGATAGCATGTGGATCAAAGCAATTCCAGAAAATAATAGCGACAGAGTCAGAGTAGATGGATCATTAGTGGATTCTGATGATAACTATAAGGAAACTGTATCTTTAGATAAAGGTAAAAATGAGATTAAAATAAAAGTTACAGATAGTAAGGATAATCAAAGAACATATACATTAAATGTTACTAGAGGAGACGATTCTGATAACGAAGATGATATATATTTAGATCATATAACTTTAAGTGAAGGCGATATTGACTTTTCTAAAGATGATAATTCATACAACGTTGATTTAGATGAGTCTGTAAGTAAAATAACTATAGGTGCAGAGCCAGAAGATAGCGATTATTCAGTTACAATTGATGGAGATGAAGTAAGATCAAGTGATGATTATGAAAAGAAAGTATCATTAGATAAAGGGAAAAATGTCATAAAGGTAAATGTTGAGGATGAGTTGAATGATAAAAAGAGAACTTATACTTTAACTGTAAATAGGGGTAAGGAAGCAGATGACAGCAAAGACAATAATACTGAGGATACATCGGATAAAAAATCTCAATGGGTTCAAACAACTGATGGTTGGAAGTATTATGATGAAAATGGAAAAGTATTAAAAAATTCATGGCTTTATGATAAAGATCAGAAAGTATACTGCTATTTGGATAAGGATGGTTTAAGAGTTACAGGCTGGCATAAAGATAATGAAAAATGGTACTTGTTAGATAGTAAAGGTGCAATGCTTACAGGTTGGCAAAAAGATAATGAAAAGTGGTATTTATTGGGGTCGGATGGAGCAATGGTTACAGGCTGGCATAAAGAAACAGTAGATGATCAAAATAAGAACACTGATGCATCAACTAATTCAGGAGATAATGATACTAAAAAAGTTGACAATTGGTATTATTTAAATCAAGATGGCTCAATGAGGACAGGCTGGTTATCAGATGGTGGAAAGTGGTACTTCTTTAATGCAGATGGAACAATGCAAAAAGGATGGTTAATTGACTATAATTCAAAATACTATTTAACTGAAGATGGTAGCATGGCAACTGGAACAAGAACTATTAATGGAAAAGAGTATAAATTCAATAATAGTGGAGCTTTAATACTTTAGGAAAATATTATGAACATTAATTTAATTGTACATTTAATTTAGTTTTTAGATTAAGTTACTAATAATGAAACAAGAACTCGCTTTGTTTGCATAAGTGAGTTCTTGTTTTATGAATTAAATGATTATCTAACCAAAAGATAAAATTAAGTTTTCAATTACTAACATATACATTGCAAAAATAATTCTTCATCATAAGTCTGAAAATGTTGCAAGAATTTTAGTAGAAATTTTGAAATGTGCATTGTGAATTGTAACATATATAAGTTAATTATTTATAAAAAATTAATATTTATATAATAGAATTTTTAGAACTATGTAGTATACTTGGAATAGTATAGGATTATAGTTCTATATTTATAATTAAATTAAGTTATGTTATTATAACTATATAATGTTTATTTATATAATAAGTAAGTTATGTAAAAGTAAATAGATTAATTTTATAAATAGAAATAGGGAGGAAGTTTATGCATAAAAAAATTAAATATATAATTGCAGCAACTCTTGTTGTTGCAGCTGTTTCAGGATTTGCACCAAGTAACAATTTTCTATTAGGAAGCGTTGAAGCTTATGCATCAACATATAATGATGCGAGTAATGGAGAATTAAAATCGTTAGATTTGACTTGGGGTAGCGGAAGCAAAATTAAATTGCTTGATAGTTATTCTGGAGATGAAGTAGATTTGTCAAGCGATACTGACTATTATGTGCAGCTTAAAGGTGTGAGTGACTTTAATATAGCTGCAGAAGTAAAAGGAAGTGGATATGTAGTTAAGATGTTCACTTCATCAAGCAGATCTGAAAAAGGTGAAGATGTTGGACAAGATGTTAATATCGGTTCTGGCTATAAAGATATTTATTTAAGAACATATAAGAGTGAGGAAGCATATAAGGAAGCTTATAATGACGGAGATGTAAGTAATTGTGAAAAGACTTATATTATTCATGCAAGAAAAGAAAGTAGTACATCAGAAGCAGAAGAAGATAGAGAATATGCTTATTTAGATGGAATTTACTTAAGTGATGGAAGTGTTGATTTCTCAAAAAATAAAACTTCTTATGATGTGAATGTTGATGAAGATGTTGACAAATTAACTGTTAGAGCTAACCCTGACGATGATGATGATTATATAGAAATTAACGGAAATTCAGTATATGAAGATGACAATTTCGAAAAGACAGTTAATTTAGATAAAGGAAATAATACTATAACAATATATGTTGAGCATGAGGATGAAGATACAACTTATACTTTGAATGTATATAGAGGTAAATCAGCAAATAAAACTGATTCTTCAAATGGCCAAAACTTTGCAATTCAAACTCAAGAAGGCAGCCTTAATGCATGGCAAAGAGTAGATGGAAAATGGAGATATGTAGATGGCACAGGTTCAGTTTTAAAAAATAAGTGGTGGTTTGATAAGGATACCGGAAAGAATTATTATTTAGGACAAGATGGATTTAGGACTACAGGATGGTTTAGTGATAATAACAACTGGTATTATTTCAACGAGAATGGTGAAATGCAGACTGGATGGGTAAATATCAATAAAAATTGGTATTATCTAAATAAAAGTGGAGCTATGCAAATGGGATGGTTAGAAGATTCAACTGGAAACTGGTACTATCTTGATGGCAGTGGAGCTATGGAGACAGGATGGATTGAAGATTCAACTGGGAAATGGTATTACTTGGATTCTACAGGTAAAATGATAAAAGATTCTGCAATGGGTGCTTATAAATTAGGCACTGATGGAGCATTAGAATAATAATACTTCTGTAAATAAATTGTAAACTTGGATGTATCAAGTGCACGATAGTGAAATAAGTGGTAAAATAATTATAATATGTAATTAAGGCACAATTAATAAAATTATAGACTTCTATTATTTTCTTTCATGTGTCTAAAGTGGAGGGAGAACATTATGAATAAAAATTTAAAAAAAATAGTTGCAATTGCATTAGCAATAGGAGCTATTTCAGCAGTAGCGCCTGCAACAAATATAAATTTCTTAACTACAAAAGCTTATGCATCATCTGATGACGATTCAAATGACGAAACTGAACTTGAAAGCTTACAATTGCTTACTGAAAGCGGAAGCAAAATAAAGCTTTACGAAAGCAGCAGCTATGATAGTGATGATAAAGTCGATGCAGATGATGTAGAACCTGATGGAAAATATTATGCTAAGACGTCAGCAGATACTATAAGTATAGATATAGATGGACCAAGTTCGAAATATGTCAGAGTTTTTAAGGGAACTTCTGATTCAACTAAAGGTAAAAAAATAAGCAGTGATATAAGTTTAGATGGAGATTCAACTACTACTCTTACTGTAAGAGTGTATGATGAAGAACCAGATGATGATGTAAGATATGAAGATGACGATTATTCAAGTGAATATACAATAAAGGTTAAATGTACAGCTGATTCTTCGGATTCAGATGATGAGGATTCAAGTGACAGTTCAGATGATTACGATGATATATACCTAGATAGACTTAGTGTAGATGGCCAAAGTATAAGTTTATCTAAATCAAAAGTTGAATATACCTATAATGTAAGTAGTGATACAGATGAAGTAACAATTAAAGCAACTCCAGAAGATGAAGATTATGACGTTACAATAGATGGCGATAGTGTAGATGATGATGATAAGTACAAATCGGATGTAGATTTGGATAAGGGTGAAAATAAAATTAAAATTGAACTTGAAGATGGTGATGATGAAAGAGTATATACATTAATCATAAACAGAGGCGGCACATCATCGACTACAGGAAGTACAACAAATACAGCTTCTGGTTCACCAAGCAGTGCAACTGATGTTTCAGCAACTGTTAAAAATAAATGGGTACAAGTTGGAGGAAACTGGCAGTATAAAGATGCAGCAGGAAATACAGTGAAAAATACATGGGTACAAAATTATTTTGTACAAGCCGATGGAAATATGGCTACTGGTTGGTTAAATTATAGTGGAAAGTGGTACTATCTAGGTTCTGATGGAGCAAGAAAAACAGGATGGCAACAAGCAGGTGGAAAATGGTACTACCTAGACTCAGAAGGTGCAATGCAAACTGGATGGGTTAGAGATTTAGGTAGTGGAAAGTATTACTATTTAAATAGCGATGGATCTATGGCTTATAATACAATGATTGGTAAATATAAGTTAGGATCAGATGGAGCTTGGATTAACTAAGAATATAAATATTATAATAACTAAAAAAGCAAAAGAACGTTTATTTAATAGACGTTTCTTTTGCTTTAAATAAATATATTCAAAAGCTTCAAATATATTTACAATATTTTATATTAGTGGTAATATTACTAAAAAACTCAAAAAGCCTACTTTAATTGTTAATCCTGATATATAATTAATTAAGGATGTATTTACTAATTAAATATATAAGTAGAAACGGGGGAAATAAAATGAAGAAAAATATGATTAAAATAGTTTCAATAGCATTAGCTCTTGGAATCGTTTCAGCAGCAGCGCCTGCTACAAATATAAATGTATTGACTACAAAAGCTTATGCAGCAACTGATAACGATGATGATTATTTGGATCGCTTAGAATTAAATGATGAAGACGGGAATAACATAAAACTATATAGTGATAGTGATTATGACAGCAAAGTAAATGCTAGCGATGTAGAAGAGGGAGAAACTTATTACGCAAAAACTTCATCAGATACTGTAAGTATTGATATTGATGGGCCTGATGAAAAATATGTTAGAGTATTTAATGGGACATCATCTTCTTCAAAAGGAAAAGAGATGGGGGAGGACGTTGATTTATCAGATGATTCTTCAACTACGACTCTTACAATAAAGGTATATGGCAAAGAACCAGATGATGATATGAGATACAAAGATAATGATGATTATAATGTCTTAAGTACATATAGGATTAAAGTAGAGAACGCAAATTATAATCAAAATAAGGATAATGATAATATTTATTTAGAAAGACTCAGCGTAAATAATAATAAGGTTGAGTTGTCAAAATCTGAATTAACTTATACTTATAATGTTGCCAGTGATGTAAAGAGAGTAACAATTAAAGCAACACCAGAAGATGATGATTATGATGTTACTATAGATAATAAAAATGTTCAAAGTGCCGATAATTATAAAAAGGAAGTAGATTTAGATGAAGGTACAAATGAGTTTGAAATAGAACTTGAAGATGGTGACAAAGATAGAGTATATACTTTGGTAATAAATAGGGGGAATCCTTCATCAAATGGTACAAGTTCATCAGATGGGACAGAACCAGAACATCAAGATAGTATTTACCTAGATAAACTAAGCATTGATGGCAGACTTTTCTCATTATCACAATCACAAGTAAATTATAGTTCTAATGTCCCTAGTGATGTAAACAAAGTAACAATTAAGGCTGAACCAGAAAAAGATTTTTATACAGTTAAGGTTAACGGTGATGAAGTATTTGAAGATGATGATTACAAATCAACAGTTAATCTAAAAGATGGTGAAAATAAGATCAAGGTAGATGTTAAAAATGAAAATAGTAGTGAAGAAAGAGTTTATACTTTGACTGTAATTAGAGGAAGTGTGACTTCAACACAAAATAATACTGGATCATCTGCAGCTAATCAATGGGTACAAGTAAATGGAATATGGAAGTATAATGATGCATCAGGAACTTTTGTTAAGAATACTTGGGTAGGAAATTATTACTTACTTGATAGCGGAAATATGGCTACTGGATGGTTAAATTATAGTGGAAGCTGGTACTATTTAGGAAGTGATGGAGCTAGAAAAACAGGCTGGCAGTTAGTAGATGGAGCTTGGTATTATATGGATTCACAAGGTAAGATACAAACAGGCTGGATTAAAGATTCAAACGGAAAGTATTATTATTTAAATAGCAATGGTGCCATGGCATATAATACAACAGTAGGCGGATATAAATTAGGGTATGATGGTGCGTGGATACAAAAATAAGAATTATTAACTTAGAATGGTAATGCATAATAAAAGTGGAGGGATAAACTATGAGTAAAAACATAAAGAGAGTGATTGTAATTGTACTAGCAATAGGAACAATTTCAGCAGCGACACCAGTTTCAAAAATAAATTTATTAACTACAAGGGCTTATGCTTCGACTACTAATGATGAAAGTACATTGGATAGTTTATCATTAGATGATAGTGATGGTAATAATGTAAAACTGTATGATGATAATGATTATAAGAATAGAGTTAAGGAAGAAGATGTTCATGAAGATGAAACATATTATGCCAAAACTTCATCAAAAACTGTAAGTGTGGATATAAGCGGGCCAGATGATAACTTTGTCAGAGTATTTAGAGATAGTTCAGATTCTACTAAAGGTAAAGAAGTAGGAGATGATATTCAGTTAACAGATAAATCAGTTGTTACTGATCTTATTATAAAGGTATATGGGAAAGATCTAGATGGTGAAAGTGTAAGAAATAATGAGCATGATGATAATGAGTATGATCTGCTAAATACATATGAAGTAAAAGTGAGACATGTAGACGAAGCTGATTCAGATAAAACAGATTTTGATGATATTTATTTGGAGAGACTTAGTATAGCTGGAAGTACTATAAATTTATCAAATTCAATAACTAAGTATACTTATAATGTAGATAGTGATGTAAACCAAGTAGCAATAAAAGCAACACCAGAAAATGATAACTACGATGTTACTATAGATGGTGAAGATGCTGATTATGATGATAATTATAAGAGAACTGTTAATTTGGAAAAAGGTCAAAATATCATAAAAGTAGAAATTGAACATAATAATAAAGATAGAGTATATACTTTAATTATAAATAGAGGAAATGTTTCTTCAAGTAATACAAACAATAGTTCAACTAATACTAATACAAATACAGGAAGTAAAGATGTTAAAGCTAATCAATGGGTACAAACAAATGGAATATGGCAGTATAATGATGCAGAAGGAAAAGTAGTAAAGAATAGTTGGATACAAAATTATTATTTAAATGCTGATGGAAATATGGTTACAGGGTGGTTGAATCTTAATGGAACCTGGTATTACTTTGGAACAGATGGAGCTAAGAAAGTTGGATGGCAACAATCAAGTGGAAAATGGTATTATCTAGATTCAGAAGGAAGAATGCAGACTGGATGGGTAAAAGATAGGAACGGAAAATATTATTATTTAAATAGTGATGGGTCTATGGCTTATAACACTAAAATTGGTGTATACAGATTAGGCGCTGATGGGGCTTGGATTAAATAAATTTAATTTTAATCGGGTTAAAAATAAAGAACGCTTATGAAATAGGCGTTCTTTATATTATTTTATATAAGGCAGAATAAAAAAATAACCATGGTATCTTGAACTTGTTATTTATTTCATATGCCTAAAAGGAGAGAGAATATATGAACAAAAATTTGAAAAAAATAATAGCCATAATATTAGCTGTAAATACTGTTAGTACAATTGCACCAGCAGCTAATTTGGGTCTACTAACTACTAAAGCTTATGCAGCCGATAAAATAACTAATTTAACAGTAGAAGATTCAAACGGAGATAATATGTCTCTTTATAGTGAGAGTGATTGTACAGATAAGCATAGGGTAGACAGTGATGATGTACAACCTGGAAAGACTTACTATACTAGAAAGACTTCGGCAGATGAAATAAATATAGATGCAGATGGGGTGGATTCAGATAATATAAGAGTATTTGAAGAAACATCATCAGATACTGAAGGAAAAGATATTGGAGAGGATGTTGATTTATCATCAGGGACAAATGTTATTACTGTAAGAGTATATAACGGAGACCCGGGAACAGTAAAATATAGTGATAATTCTTATGTAAATGAATATAAGATTAGAGTAAAATACTCCGAATCAAATGATGATGACGATGAGGATTCAGACAATGTATACTTAAGCAGTATTACGTTAATGGGAGGAAATATAGACTTCTCAAAAAAAGTGTATACTTATGATGTGCAAGTTCCAGAAGATTTAAGTAAAATTACAATACGTGCAAGGCCTGATTGCGATAGCGGTAAATATGATGATTATAAGGTAAAAATAAATGGAGTAAAAGTTGATAAAGATGATAAATTTAAGGATGATGTATCATTAAATAAAGGGAAAAATGTAATAGATATAAAAGTTGAAGATGATGATGATAATGAAAGAGTATATACTTTAAATATTACTAGAGGTAAAGATAATTCAAATAATAATTCCAAAAGCAGTGAACAAGCAGAAGTTACTAAAACAAGTCAATGGGTTCAAGTTGATGGGAAATGGCAATACAAAGATTCAACAGGTAACTCAGTAAAGAATACTTGGGTGCAAAACTATTTTGTACAAGCCGATGGGAATATGGCGACAGGTTGGTTAAATAATAATGGAAAGTGGTACTATCTAGGAGATGATGGAGCTAGAAAAATAGGGTGGCAATTAGTAAATGGAAATTGGTACTACTTAGATTCACAAGGAACAATGCAGGTTGGATGGATTAAAGACATAAATAATGGAAAATATTATTATCTAAATAATGATGGGTCTATGGCATATAACACAACAATTGGTGAATATAAATTAGGATCAGATGGAGCTTGGTACAATAGATAATAGGAAGAAAAATTTTATTTAATAGATATAGGCAAACAGAATGTAATTTAGAATTATGCGATAATCCACAGAAAGAAGAAACATTGTTATTTCGCAGGACTATGAAAATTTCGCTGAAAGTACTAAATTGCAGGTTGCATTACTAATGCTTGTTCCCAATTTCATTGTGACAAGCATTAGTAGAACAACCTACAATTAAGAACTTTTGACAGCTCATTTTCAATGCCTGCTGCATAAAAATGTTTCTTCTTTCTAGTTGGGATATATTTTATAGTATAAATCCAACATATAATTAGTTTATCTATATAATACAGAAATGATATATAACTAATAATGAAAAAATTAAATTTATAAGAAAAAAGGTACCAAAATGAATTTAAGTAGTTGTATTGTATAATGAAAGTTTATTTGGATAGTTATAGAAGGTATTCATTTAAAATGAATTATATCCAAGTAGCTCAAAATTATAAAAATAGAACTATATAAAACTTAATAATACAATTTTAATTGTATATATTAGTTAACTTAGAATTTAATAAATTTATTTTCTAATATTAACTAAAAAATATATTTATATATTTTTAAAAAAAAGTACCCAAAGTGAATTTTGGCATTGTATTATTTAGTGATATTACAGTAAATACTAGGAAGAACAGTAAATTATGAAAGTTAATAGCATTTTATGTACAAGCATTATGTAATGTGGTATCATGTTATAGTTAATGTAAATGTGTAATAAATTACATGTAGTTTTATTAATTACTAAGAAATTTATACAAAAATATACATTAGTAGTTATTATATAACTTTACATAGTTGTACAATAATGCTATAATTTATCTGAATTTTAAAATTTAGGAGGAAAAGAAATTATGTTTAAAAGAGCAAACAAAATTACATCTTTATTAGTAGCTGCTGCTTCAGTTATGGCTTTAGTGCCTGCTTATGCTGCAGACGTAAAGAAAGTTGATTCAGAAGACGGTACTGTATACAATGCAGTAGCATACAAAGACGGTAAATTCTTTGTTGATGGAGAAATCAACGATGATGAAGAAGCTTACTATGTAGCTGACGGAAAATTCAACAAATTAGATGATGTTGATTCAGGAGATGAAGCAAATCTATTTGGAGAAAAATACTTAGATGTATCAGACGGAGACTACACTGTTGATTTAGATAAAGGTAGTGTAACTGATGATGACGTAGTTGGAGATACTGCAGATGATGCTGCAGCAGCTTTAAGAAAGAAAATCAAAGATGACACAGACGATAGATATAATGAAGATAAAGCAGATGACATAAAGAAGGAAGAAGAGTTAACTTTAATTCCAGGAGCAAAATACGGAAAAGTTTGGTATTCAACAACTTATGATCAAACAGCTGGTAAACATGCTAATGATACTGCACTTTCATTCAACGTTTTCACTGACACAGATGGTAACTATATAGATGCAGATTACAACTTAGGAAAATTAAAAGTTACAACAACTGCTACTGGTGCAAGCGCAGATAAGACAGTAACTATCGAAAATACAAATGATACTTACGATACTCAATCAGCTGATGGTATTGTTGGTAAAGATGGATTAAGTGCTAGTGTTAAACAAAAGGCAGTGCTAACACAAGATGCTGATTATATCTACAGACTTGTAAAAGTAACAGTTAAAACAACTAATGGTGCTGGAATAACAGAAATCAATGATATTAAAATAGATGGAATTCAAGATTCAGTATTTACTCGTGGAACTGATGGAACAGACAAGACTGTATCATTCACAGCTATCCAAAAGATATCAAAAGCACAAAATTCTGATGATGTAGATGGAGCTAAATATGCTAAAACAGTAACTACTTATGCTTTATCTAATGATTCAGGAAGCAAATTAGATGAAGAAAGTTTATTCATAGACAACAATGGAGCTGCTGTTACTACAACTAAATATACTGTAGCTAATGGAAAGCTTATAGCTTACAATACTGCTATTAATGATAATAAAAAAGTAACTGTTGATGCATATACATTAAAGACAAAAGGTGGATACTACTACGCTGATGAAGAAGATAAGAGCTCAGAAGATTGCGAATTAAGTGCTCAAGATAAAGCAACAGCAGCTGTTCAAACAGACGTTGATGGAAACCTTTGGAGATTAGACGGTGGATACATCTACAAATTCGATAACACTGATGACTGGGATAAAGTTTACAAAGTAGACGGATCTTTCGATGAATTCTCAGTTTATGACAAAGATAACATGGTTGCTTGGAGCGAAGATGATGATGTATATTCATTAATCGGAGGAAAGAGCGATGATAACAACGGTGGAACAACAACTCCTGTAACTACAGCAGGATGGACTCAAACTTCAGCAGGATGGACTTACACTAAAGCTGATGGAACTAAAGCTACTGGATGGTTACAAGACGGTGGTGCTTGGTACTACTTAAAAGCTGATGGTACAATGGCTACAGGTTGGGTTCAAGATGGAGCAACTTGGTACTACTTAAACGGATCAGGTGCTATGCAAACTGGTTGGTTAAATGATAACGGAACTTGGTACTACTTAAATGGATCAGGTGCTATGTTATCTAACACAACAACTCCTGATGGATATTATGTAGGAGCTAATGGAGCTTGGGTTAAATAGTTTTAATCTAAACTTATTAGATAAATAAAAAAGGACAAGGCTTAGCCTTGTCCTTTTTTTATCAATAATATTATTATATAATGAATTTACATTTGAAACTCTAATGGGCTAAGTGCTAAATTAAGATTAGAAAGTAGAAAATTAATTGTGATATATTAGAGAGAATAAAAGGATTTTATGATAATAAAAACATGGTAAGATATGATAACAAATAGGGGTAATTCCTGTTTGGAGAATAGGTAATTTAATTCACTTATATTGTGTGCATGTATCATCATTTAGAAATATTGAAATAGATTCCTAAGAGTTTTAGGATTAGGATATATATTTTGTCTATATTCATATTAATATCAGGCTTGCTTGCAACGTTCTAAATCCAGAGCCGCTATTATAGGGTAATTTATTTAAGAAATCCCGCTATATTATAGTTAACTTGAATAAATTAATAGGCTTTAGTAGTGAATCATATGATGACCATTTTTAGCCTTACTTTCAAGTTATAAAACCATTCTTAGATTTCCTATCAATAATATTTATTATTTCGTAATAATAAAATTTTACTGCAATCATTTGTGTTAGTTTATTTTATATAAGTTTTCTTATTAAGTTTTTTATCCTTTCTTTATTGTTAGTATTTTTGTATTTTTATGTAATTCTATTGGCAAGCGAGTATTTTAATATCTAATAGGCTATGGTGAGTATGATTGCATAAGATTATAATACAAACGCCGTAGTATGATGGAACCTATCATCTTTAAGTTAATAACTAATGCTGTAAATTAGAGAATGGGTGAAGTTGTGTGTTATTTTCATTAAATTCAATTGATAAATTTCTTATGCCTTAGGAGCTAAGGGTTTTAATTTATGAAAAAAGACTGTATTAATGATTTTGTAAATAGTGATCGAGTATTGGTAATATACATTTTAATATATTCTCTTTAAAGTATTATTTGCTGGGAGAATTACATCTACTATATATAATTTGCATTCAATAATTTATCTCTAAAGCGAATAATGATAGAAATATGTTTCTTTTATTTAAGTACTATTCTCAAATAAGATGAAAAAATAACCAAGAAGTAATATGTATTCCCTCTTGGTTATTTAATATTAATCTATTAAGATACAATTATTATTTATTACTTTTCTTACGAAGATTTTCCCTATTCATAAAGTTAATTGCAATACCAACTCCGAAAATTATCCAGAATATTGGGGCTACACCCACAACTGAATCGTTAAATATCCCAGCAAATAAGTATCCAATAATACCTAGACATGTAATAGCGCCTAAAGCTTGATTTCTATCTTCAAAGTTGTTTTTAAGAGCATAAAGCTTTATGCTATCAATAATGTAAATAAGAAGCATTGCTATAAATCCAACTAATGCAATTACACCATAATTTATTGCTATTTGCAAATAAAGATTATGAGCCTTATCTACAACTATATTTGGAGTATCATAAGCATAATATTTACCTATTAAATCACCTTGTGGAAAGTCAAACACAAAAGTGTCAGGACCAGTTCCAAGTATCATAGTATTTTTTATGAGAGGAAGAGATCTAGACCAAATGTAACCTCTAGAAGATCCTAATTTTTCTTTACCTTTAAATCCAAAGGTTTCGGGAGTTTGTAAATCAATATAATTCTTTGTGCTCATATCTATTAAGTGAAATATTTTGTTGTCATTTAACTTGAATAGGAAAGTTGGTTGATTGTTTATATTTAAGAGAAGTGAGTCACTGATAACTGACTTCTTATCAAGCTTTCCAAAAGCAAATGTGATATTTTTAAAAGTTTCAATATTTGTTGATAATACTTTGCCATTTAAAGCATATGGAACAACTTCACCATTTGAATCTTTAAATACAGGATTACCACTTTCATAAGTTATTTTTAAAGTATCATTAGGTAGCACAACTTCTGTCGTTGAGTCTATATACTTAATGTCTTTTACAGGAGTATAATTTGTATAATCTAAATCACTAGTATCTTTAAAAATACTGAAAGCATCCGATGCTAAGCTAGGAATTCTTTTGAAAAGACTTCCTTTAGATGCGAAGTTTGCGCCAACAAACAATATAATTAAGGTAATAACACCAATCAAGATACCTTTCCAACGTTTAATAAGAGGTTTATAGAATATTATAATACCAAATATTAAAGCACCTAATACACCAATAATCCCTGAACGTGCAGTACTT
The DNA here is from genome assembly GCF_022320765.1 of Clostridium sp. YIM B02569. Taxonomy (NCBI): domain Bacteria; kingdom Bacillati; phylum Bacillota; class Clostridia; order Eubacteriales; family Clostridiaceae; genus Clostridium; species Clostridium sp. YIM B02569. The sequence continues at coordinate 178,972 of NZ_JAKJJX010000002.1, forward strand.
CCAAATAAGAGCCAAAATGAAAGAAGAGTACCAATAAAAGATAGAATTTTGTACATAACTTCATCTTCGAAAATTGTATAGCAGAATAAAATAGGTAGAGCAATTGATACGAAACTTCCCATGTAATTATAACTAGCCAAAGTACCATAAATAGTTCCTTTTTCATTAAGTAAATCTATACCTGAATTGGAACTAGCACCTGCAATAGAAGCACCTAAAGAAGTTTTAATTAGATCTTGTCCAATATATTGGAAAAGGCCTAAAAAGGCATTAATAAATACTAAAATTAAAAGTGGAGTAATAATATACTTATAATTATTAGTAGTTTTAAAAGTATAGAGTGAGTATAAAAAAAGTACTATGTAACACGCAATTATTATAAATCCTTCAGCCCTATCAAACATTCCCCAAAAGGATACTTGTTTATATTTTGAAAATATTGCAGATAAAAACGTGAAAAGTGTAAATACACCACATGCGATTAAAATATAATTAACCAACTTATCTTTTCTACTAAATATTTTCTTGAAGAAAATAACACAAGTGATAATTAATATAACGGAAAATATTATTAAAAGAAGAGCTTTTCTTTGTGAAAATAAATCTGTTTTAACTGTTGTGCCCCATATCCTAATTAGATTTTCATCAAGTTTAACGGCTGCCATTCTTACAATTAAAGGTATAGTGCTTAATATAAATGCAATAGGCAAAAAAAAGTTAAAAGATTTTTCATTAGAATTGTTTCTGGAATTTGTCATTTTCTACACATCCTAATATTTTTATTTTTGTAATATACAAATGTTAATATGTAATATTATAGCATTGAGAATAAGCTATTGCAATGTATGCATATATCTATAAATTCGCGTAATAATTGAATGGCAGAGTAAAAACGATTTTTTAGAATTTATAATAATGCTGATTTTATTTAAAAGCATTCTTTATGATTTGAACTAAGTATTTTAACCAAATTCCTATAAATACAAGAAATGTCACAGCAAAATTGTACTTTTTATAATAATGTTTTTTATAAAAAATCCACATTGCCTGATGAAAGTCATATATGACTTTAGATCTTTTCTTTTTAGAACTGCCGCCTTTATAATGTATGATTTGTGCTTTTGGGTAATAGAGTATCTTATATCCCAATTCTTTAATTTTATAACATAAATCTATATCTTCACCATACATAAAAAAATCTTCATCAAGGCCACCTACTTTGTCAAAAATAGATTTTGGCATAAGCATAAATGCTCCAGTAAGGCAATCAACTTCTCCAATATTATCTTCACTTAGATGAAGTGCATTATATTGTCCATACTTTGATGGATTTTTTTTATGTAATTTCAAAAAATAATATAAAGAGGCTTTAGGAGTGGGGAAACCACGTTTGCAAGCATGATCTAGCTCACCATTAGCCAAAACTACTTTACAACCTAATGCACCAATGTTTTTATCTTTTTCCATTTTTGCTAAACATTTTTCTAAACAATTTTCCTTAAGCATAGTGTCAGAATTTAATAATAATATATATTTTCCTCTAGCAAATTTAATTCCTATATTATTTGCCTTTGCAAAGCCTAAATTATCTTTATTTATAATTATGCGAAGTTTTTGGGTTATTACAATGTTTCTATATTCATCTTGTAATTTATTAATGCTACCATCGCTAGAAGCATTATCTACAAGTATTATTTCATAATTAAAGTCATGATGATCTTTAATTATAGAATCTATTGTTTGTTTAGTAAGATTATAAGTATTGTAATTTACAATGATAATAGATAATTTCATGTTTTTTCTCCCTTGATAGGCTTTTATTAAGTGCATAAAAATTATTGATAAGAATAAATAGAAATTGAAGTCTCGTTATAAATTAACTTCATTGTTTGTTGAGTTAGTGTTATCTATCATAATTTTTTCATTGTTTTTAAACCCTTTGAAGGCAGTTTTAAACAATATGCTGATATCCATTAAGATATTCCAGTTTTCTATATAGTGAATATCAAATTCAATTCTTTTTTTTATGGAAGTATCACCTCTATAGCCATTTACCTGTGCTAATCCAGTTATTCCCGGTTTTACTTGATGTTTTACCATGTAAAGAGGAATTTCATTTTTAAAGTTTTCAACAAAATGTGGAAGCTCAGGTCTAGGACCTACTAAACTCATATCACCTTTTAATACATTAAAAAATTGAGGTAATTCATCTATGGAAAATTTACGAATAAAAGAACCAAATTTAGTTTTTCTAGGATCATTATCGGTGCTCCAGCCTGTCTCCTCTTGCGAATTAATTTTCATGGATCTAAATTTATACATAACAAATAAATTTTTGTTTAATCCAACACGTTTTTGCTTAAATATTACAGGACCCTTTGAAGTAAATTTGATAATCACAGCAGTGATAATCATTATAGGGCTTGTACATAATATTAAAAAAAGTGAACCTAGTATGTCTAAGGATCTTTTTATAAAGGCATTTCCTAAGTTGTCTAATGGGATTCTTCTTATATTAATTAGAGGAATGCTTCCGAGTTGATCAATGTATGGCTGGCTTGGAATATATTTATAGCAAAATGGTATTATAGAAATTTTTGTACCGCTTTTTTCACAATCCGAAACTATATTTTCTAAATGCTTTGCATCTGACAAATCAAGAGCACAAACAACTTCATCAGGTTTATATTCATTTAGAACATTATATAAATCAGAATAATTTCCAAGCTTTTTGCCATAGAAATTAGAAACATCTGACACATATCCAGAATAATTATATCCAAAACCTCTATTATTTTTAAGAACATCCAAGTATTCATTTGCAACCTCTCCGGCACCAACAATTACTACATGTTTTAAATTTAGTCCTTTAGTTCTCATTCTTGATAATACTTTTCTTAAAATCAATCTTTTGGCCATTATTAACATGATGTTCACAAAATAAAAAATAATAATAACTAGCCTCGAAATGTGTACTAATTTTAGAACAAATAACAATGATAAAAGAATAGCAGTAAGAATCGTATTTGACTTAATTATTGCACTACATTCCTTTACAAATGATCTTGTTCTAAACGAGTGATAGAGGTTAAAAAAATTAAACAAAATTAAATTTATTGGGATTATTATAATAGAAAATTCAATATATGTAGTTAAAGTTATGTAATAAGTGTCAGGTGAAAAAATATAAAAACGAATTAAATATGCTAGTGTAATTGAGATAAATAAAATTATAATATCTGAAATAGCATTAAATTTATTCAAGAGGTTTTGATTTTCCTTTATCATCTATATCATCCTTTATAGTTGAAATTTAAACTGCTTCATTATCGTGTCATAAATGTCTAAATGTTTACTAAATAACAAAAATCATATACATATTTTAGGTGTATAATATCATTTTACATAAAAGTTTGCAATAAATAAAGGGTTTCAATAAATTGGACTAACTACCAATGTATAATTATAGCAGTAGTCATTTATTTATTCTTTATAATATGATAAAATTCAATATAGAATGTGAATAAAGTGTATATGTTCCAACTTTAAAGTTCTTATTTATGAATAAAGAGGTTTGAAATCTTTAGTTGTGTATTCAAATTTACTTAAGTTAGATTAATTAAATGATGTTCTAGATAATGAAAATTCGATGGAATTCTGATAAATTAATGTCTAATGACTAAAAGTATAGAGAAAGAAGTGATTATTTTGACAAAAGGTATAATACTTGCGGGTGGAAGCGGGACAAGACTTTATCCACTAACTATGGTGACTTCAAAACAGTTGTTACCAGTATATGACAAACCTATGATTTATTATCCATTATCAACTTTAATGTTAGCTGGAATTAAGGATATATTAATAATTTCAACACCTAATGATCTACCTAATTTTGAAAAGTTATTAGGTGATGGATCCAGATATGGAATTAATTTATCTTATAAAGTGCAACCATCTCCCGATGGACTAGCTCAGGCTTTTATTTTGGGAGAAGAGTTTATAGGAAATGATAATTGTGCAATGATTCTTGGAGATAATATATTTCATGGAAATGGACTTAAAAATCATTTGAAAAAAGCAGCAGAAAATGAAGGCCGTGCAACAGTTTTTGGATATTATGTAGATGATCCAGAACGATTTGGTGTAGTAGAATTTGATGTTAATGGAAAAGCTGTATCGTTGGAAGAGAAACCAGATAATCCAAAATCTAATTATGCTGTAACAGGGCTTTATTTTTATGATAATAAAGTATGTGAATATGCAAAAACTTTAAAGCCATCCCAAAGAGGAGAATTAGAGATTACAGATCTAAATAAAATTTACCTTGAACAAGGAAACTTAGATGTAATAACCCTTGGAAGAGGATATGGCTGGCTTGACACTGGAACAGTAGATAGCTTAACAGAAGCTTCAGAATATGTAAAAGTAATTGAAACTAGGCAAGGTCTTAAAATAGCGTGTTTAGAAGAGATTTCTTATAAGAATGGATGGATAGATAAGAAAACATTACTTGAAAGCGCAGAGCAATATGGAAAGAGTCCTTATGGACAGCATTTGAAGAATGTAGCAGATAATAAAGTTATTTATTAATTGCTAATTGTACATTGAAAAGAGGGATACATAATGAATTTAATAAAAACAAAATTAGAAGGGGTTTATATAGTGGAACCAAAAGTTTTTGGTGATGAACGAGGATGGTTTATGGAAACTTACTCTAGAATTAAAACACCAGAAATAGCTTGTGATTTTGTACAGGACAATCAATCTTATTCTAGGGAAAAAGGGATACTTAGAGGTATTCACTTTCAAAATGGAGAGCATGCTCAAGCAAAATTAGTACGTTGTGTTAGGGGTGCAGTACTAGATGTTGCAGTAGATTTAAGAAAAGGCTCTAGTACGTATAAACAATGGGTAGCAGTAGAGCTGTCAGCAGAAAATAAAAAGCAACTCTTTATTCCAAGAGGATTTGGACATGGATTTTTGACAGTAACTAATGATGTTGAATTTGTGTATAAGACAGATAATTATTATAATTATGAAAGCGATAGAAGTATTAGTTATTGCGATCCTGAAATAGGTGTTGAATGGGGAATAGAAAAGCCTATTCTTTCAGAAAAAGATAAAAAAGCACCGCTACTTAAAGATAGTGATTGTACATTTATATATAATAAATAATTAATAATGGACTTAAAGAATTGACAGTTGACAATGTACAATTGGCAATGAAGGATGAAAAGATTGTAGTTTTTCTGAAAAATTAAATTTAAGAAGTTCCAATGGAATTTAATCCTAAATTGTCGATTGTTAATTTTCAATTGTACATTGAAAACGGAGTGTGGAAAATGAAAATAGTTGTAACAGGTGGAGCAGGGTTTATAGGTGGTAACTTTGTTCACTATATGCTTAATAAATATAAAGATTATAAAATTATCTGCGTAGATGCGTTAACCTATGCTGGAAATATGGAAACACTCGCATCAGTTAAGGATAATTCTAATTTTAGTTTTTATAAAATAGATATAGCTGATAGAAATGCGGTGTTCAATATGTTCGGAACGGAAAAGCCTGATATAATAGTAAATTTTGCAGCAGAAAGTCATGTGGATCGTTCCATTGAAAACCCAGAAATATTTTTAAAAACTAATATTATGGGTACACAAGTACTTATGGATGCTTGTAGAAAATATGGAATAAAGAGATATCATCAAGTATCTACAGATGAAGTCTATGGAGATTTACCTTTAGACAGACTAGATTTATTTTTTACTGAAGAGACACCTTTACATACATCAAGTCCATATTCAGCAAGTAAGGCATCAGCAGATCTGTTAGTTGGAGCATATTATAGAACCTTTAATGTTCCAGCTACAATTTCGCGTTGCTCTAATAACTATGGGCCATATCATTTCCCAGAAAAGTTAATTCCCCTTATGATAGCAAATGCTTTAAATAATAAAGAATTGCCCGTATATGGAACTGGTGAAAATGTGCGTGACTGGTTATATGTAGAAGATCATTGCAGTGCAATTGATTTAATTATTCATAAGGGCAGAGTTGGGGAAGTATACAATATTGGTGGACATAATGAACGTACAAATTTAGAAGTAGTTAAAACTATTATTCATGAACTAGGTAAATCAGAAGATCTTATTAAATTTGTTGGAGATCGTAAGGGTCATGATATGCGTTATGCTATTAATCCAACAAAAATTCATAATGAACTTGGCTGGCTTCCTACAACAACTTTTGATGAAGGAATTAAGAAGACTATTAAGTGGTATTTAAATAATAAAGCTTGGTGGAAAAATATAATCAGTGGCGAATATCAAAACTATTATAAGGGGATGTATGAAAATAGATAATACTTTAATAGAAATAAATAGGCCATTAGTATCTATATTATTAGCTGTATATAAACCAAATGAATCTTGGTTTATAGAACAGCTGATTTCTTTAAATGAACAAACTTATGAGAATATAGAGTTATTAGTTTATGATGATTGCCCTGAGTTCCCGGCTAGTGAAGAGTTGATAAAAAGATATATTACAAATTTTTCATATGTGATAGTAAGAGGTCTTGAGAATAAAGGATCCAATAAAGCATTTGAAGAACTTACAAAAATGGCAACAGGTGATTTTTTTGCATACTGTGACCAAGATGATATATGGGAATCTAATAAAATAAAGATTCTTTTAAATACATTGAAAAAGGATAATTCTTTATTGGTTTATAGTGATATGTCTGTAATAGATGAGGAAGGAAAAGTAATAGCAAAAACGTTAATTGAAAAGAAACCAAGAATAAATTATGTTTCTGGGGAAACGTTATTTCCTAAATTTTTTTTTAGTAATTGTGTTTCTGGATGCTGCCTTCTTATAGATAAAAAAATAGCAAAGAAATCTATTCCATTTTCAGAAGTTACTATACATGACCAATGGCTTTGCATGATGGCTAGCTATTATGGAAAAATATCTTTTATAAATGCAGCAATGGTAAGATATAGAATGCATGAAAATAATCAAACAGGAAGTTTAAGGGGAATTTACAATAAAAAAGATTATTATAATTTAAGAGTAGATATATTAAAGCAAAGAATTAATGAAATAAAGAAACATATTAATAACATAAATTTAAATGAAATTGAGAATTTTTGCAATGCTAGGATAAATAAAAATATATTGAAAATATTAAAATACTCTTATTTAGATACAAAAGAAGCATACTTTGAAATTATAATAAAATATATTCCGAATTGGTTATTTAAAATTATAATTAATAAATTAAAGTGAGATGATAAAAATGATTCTTGTTACTGGAGTAAATGGACAATTAGGTTATGATGTTATAAAAGAATTAAATAAAAGGAATGAAGAATGTATAGGAATTGGCAGAGAAGAATTAGATATTACAAATAGTACTGCTACCTATGAATATATTATAAAATTAAAGCCAAAATGTATTATACATTGTGCAGCATATACAGCAGTGGATAAAGCCGAGGATGAAGAAAAAATATGTTCTAAGGTAAACGTATATGGTACAGAGAATATAGCCAAGGCTTGCAAAAAAATAGATTCTAAAATGATTTACATATCTACAGATTATGTTTTTAATGGTAAAGGTAATATTCCATTTGAAGTAGATGGAAATAAGGAATCACTTTCAGTTTACGGAAAATCAAAGTATGAAGGTGAATTGAAGGTGAAAGAAATTTTAGATAAATATTTCATAGTTAGAGTTTCTTGGGTATTTGGAATTAATGGAAATAATTTTGTGAAAACCATGCTTAAACTTGGAGAAAAAAAAGAAAGTTTGAGTGTAGTTTGTGATCAAATCGGAAGTCCTACTTATACAGCAGATTTAGCACCGCTTTTATGTGATATGGCTGTATCGGAAAAGTATGGAATATATCATGCTACTAATGAAGGCTTTTGCTCATGGGCTGAGTTTGCTAAAGAAATTATGAGAAAAGCAAATTTAAATTGTAATATAAATCCCATTCCAACAAGTGAGTATCCAACTAAGGCGGTAAGGCCCTTTAATTCTAGGCTTTCCAAGAAAAGTCTTCTAGATAATGGATTCAATATCCTACCAAATTGGAAAGATGCTTTAGATAGATTTTTATTAGAAATAATATAATGACATAGTATAATCTAATTATTTATTATTCAAAATATTAATTATGAAAATTATATGTGACAAATAGGAGAGTTTTATGAAAAAATATTGGTATAATTTTACTAAGTACAGGCACTTATTGGCTGAGCTGGTGAGAAAAGATATAAAAGTTAAATATAAAAGATCTTATTTAGGATTATTATGGACATTACTTAATCCACTATTAATGATGATTGTTTTAACAGCAGTATTTTCAACTTTGTTTAAGCACAATATACCTAATTTTCCAGTATACCTTTTGACTGGAAAGATAATGTTTGATTTTTTCTCTCAGGCTACTAATGGAGCCTTAGGTTCTGTTATAGGGGGAAGTTCATTACTCAAGAAAGTATATATTCCTAAATATATATTTCCATTATCAAAAGTAGCATTTGCATTTGTAAATCTATTGTTTTCATTAATTGCATTATTACTTGTAATGATAGTAACCAAAACTCCATTTAATTTAACATTAATTATGTTGCCATTGCCGTTATTTTACATATTTCTATTTTCGTTGGGATTGGGCTTAATATTAGCTACTTATACAGTATTTTTTAGAGATATAATGCATTTATATGGAGTATTGCTTACAGCTTGGATGTATTTTACACCTTTGTTTTATCCAGCAGAAATTTTACCAAAGAATATTTTATGGGTATTAGAAGTAAATCCTCTTTACCATACGATTGAAATGCTAAGAAATATAGTATTATATAATAAAGTGCCTACACTTATGGATAATGTAATCTGCCTTTCTTTTGGATTAGTTGCTCTTATAATAGGATTACTTGTATTTTACAAAAAACAAGATGAGTTTATACTTAGTATATAGAAATAAAGGAGTTTAGCGATGAAGGATGAAATAGTGGTTTCAGTAGATGAAGTATCTATGAGATTCAATCTAGGCCAGGAAAAGATAGATAATTTAAAGGAATACTTTATTAAGTTTATAAAAAATCAACTTCTATATAAAGAATTTTGGGCGCTCAAAAATATAAGTTTAAAGGTTAGAAAAGGTGAAGTATTTGGAATTGTAGGCTATAATGGGTCTGGTAAAAGTACATTATTAAAAATAATAGCAGGAGTTATGAAACCTACAAAAGGGAGAGTAAAAATAAAAGGATCAATGGCACCACTAATAGAATTAGGTGCGGGATTTGATAATAATTTAACAGGAAGAGAAAATGTGTATTTAAATGGTGCAATTTTAGGATATTCAAAGCAAAAACTTGATAAAGCATTTGATGATATACTTGAATTTTCAGAGTTGGGTAACTTTATTGATGTGCCTGTTAAAAATTATTCATCTGGGATGGTTGCAAGACTAGCATTTTCTATTGCTACAATAGTAGAGCCACAAATATTAATTGTAGATGAGGTTCTCTCTGTGGGAGATTATAAATTTCAAGAAAAATGTCAAGATAAATTGAAGAAAATGATAGATAGAGGTACTACAGTATTGTTTGTATCTCATTCTATCAAACAAGTAGAGGAATTATGTGATAGAGTTGCTTGGATAGATAAAGGCCAGCTTAGGATGGTCGGAGATTCAAAAACTGTGTGTCAAATGTTTTTAGAGAATAAGTAAAGGAGATTAACTATGAATAGATTTTGGGATATTGTAATGAAACCATGCTTAGAAGCAATAAATGCAAAAAAGATAGTGGAGATAGGATCAGATAATGGTTATGGAACTAAAAACTTAATTAAATATTGTGAAGATGTGCAAGGTACAGTTATATCTATAGATCCATTTCCTAAATATGATAGTGAAGAATGGGAAAAAGAACACGAAGGGGTATTCAAGCTTTACAAAGATTTAAGTTTAAATAGATTACCTTTGCTAAAGGATTATGATGTGATTTTAGTTGATGGGGATCATAATTGGTATACCGTATATAATGAGTTGAAAATAATTGGAAATACTTTCGGGAATAACGAATTGCCACTAATTTTTCTACATGATATTGATTGGCCATATGCAAGAAGAGACTTATATTATAATCCAGATAATATACCAGTTGGTTATAGACAAGCGTATGCTAAAAAGGGTATGTTACCTGGTGAGTTAAATTTAGTAGATGAGGGTGGATTGAATGACCATCTAGATAATTCTATTTATGAAAATAATCCTAGAAATGGAGTTCGTACCGCTATCGAAGACTTTATTAAAGAATTTCCGAATCAAGAGAATATTGAATTTGTTTCTATCCCAGGATTTTTTGGGCTAGGAATAGTTTTTGATAAAAAGAAACATGAAAATATATTAAATGTTATTAATAATCAAACTGTTAAACAAGATGTTATACATAAGATAGAAGATGAACGTATAGATTTTATAATAAAATGCAAAGATTTGAAAAGAAGCAATTTAGAAAAGAATAGACAAAATACGGAATTAAACAAGGAGAATTCAGAATTAAGCAGGCAGAATTCAGAATTAAGCAAGCAGAATTCAGAATTAAGCAAACAAAACACGGAATTAAAAAATAAAATAGACAATTATATACGTATAAAGGATGCATTACAAACAACAGTTCAACAGAAAAAAGCAGATCAGACTAAAATTCAATCCGAAAATGATGTTTTAAAAGATAAGTATGATAATCAGTTAGAAGAAAATAAAAAAATGCAACAATTAATTAAAGAAAAAGATAAGCGTATTAACAAATTAGTAATAGATAATACAATACATTTAGGCTCTATAAAATATAGGATTGGTGATGCAATTGTTAGAGGAATGAAGCCATCTATAGATACAATTAAGATGCCAGTTAGAATAGCGAGATTATTTAAAGAGGGAATACAAAAGAAAAAAAAAAATTCTCTAAAAATAGAGAATAAAGAGAGAAAAGAAAGTGCATTAAATTTAGCACCTAAATTAGATGTGGCTATTCAGAAAGTTGAAAACTTTATGATAAGAGATTTAGAGCAATTAGAAAAAGACAAAAAATATATTTCAAGTTTACATACAAAATATATTGAAACAAGTGGAATACAAGGAAACCCTCTTGTTTCAATTATTGTAGTAAATCATAATGGTGCGGATCATTTAAAAATTTTCTTTAAATCAATTATAGAAAATATAAAGTATGATGCTATTGAGCTTATTGTAGTGGACAATGCATCTAACGATAAGTCATTAGATATCATTAATAATTATGCAAATAATCTAGATATAAAGGTTATAAAAAATTCGAAAAATGAAACTTATTCTAAAGCAAATAATCAAGGTGCGGAAATAGCAAAAGGTGAATATTTTTTATTTGCCAATAATGATATAGAAGTATTTGAAGGCTGGCTTGAGGAATTACTTATTACTTGTTGTAATAATAAAAAAATAGGTGTGGCAGGATCATTGTTATTCTATCCAGAATGTCCAAAAGATAGCCCAAATAAAGATAAGTCCTTCACTATTCAACACTGCGGAATTAAGTTTAATAAAACAGAAGAGCGAATGGTTCCGTACAATTATTTAAATGGGAAATCTCCGAACGAGTCAATAAAGGAGACAACTAGTATTGCAAGTGTAACTGGTGCATCCTTAATGGTTCAGCGTAATAAATTTTTCCAAGTAGGAGGATTTACAGAAGAATATATATATGGTTATGAAGATGTTGATTTTAGCTTAAAGTTAATAAAGAAGGGATATACTAATTACATTGTTCCATCATCAATGGCTTATCACTTTGAATTTGGGACACAATCAAAGCAAAGTTCAGTTGCGGTAAGTAAAAGAAGACTAAATAATATAAAAATATTTAAGTTAAGATGGGAAGCTTGGTTAGAAAAGCAATATAATGAATCTATTTTTACTAAAGATAACAGATTTTTTGATACAAAGATAAAAGTAGCATTTGCAGTAACAGAGGCAGGAGACGATGTAACAGCAGGAGATTATTTCACAGCAATGGAATTTGGCGAAGCCATGAAGAACAGAGGATGGGAAATTGAATTTCTTAAGAGAAAGGGACCTGAAGATTGGTACCAAGTAAATGATGATGTTGATATAGTAATCGCTCTATTAGATGTCTATGATGTGAGAAAAGTTAAATGCAACAATAAAAATTTAGTTACAGTCGCTTGGGCAAGAAATTGGTTTGAAAGATGGGCAAGTAAACCTTATATAAATGACTATACTTATGTGGCTGCTTCAAGTGAGATTGCATGTGAGTATATGGAAGGTATTATTGATAAAAAAGTTTTACTGTTAAAAATTGGAAGCAACAAAGAAAGATTTACTTTAAATAAGATATTAAGTCCAGAGTTAGAATGTGATTATTGTTTTACAGGGAGCTATTGGAATGATCCAAGAGAGATTATTGATATGTTGAATCCACAAAAATATCCGGAATATAAATTTAACATCTACGGTGCAAATTGGGATAAAATTGATAAGTTTGCACCATATAATAAAGGATTTGTATCATATTCTACAATGCCTGAGATTTATGCTTCAACCAAGATTGTTATAGATGATGCGAACAGGGTAACTAAGCCATTTGGTTCAGTAAATAGTAGAGTGTTTGATGCTTTATGCAGCGGAGTTCTTGTCATTACCAATGGTTTACTTGGAGCAGAACATACATTTAATAAATTACTGCCAACTTATACAAATGAAAAAGAACTCCATGATCTTATAACTTATTATTTAACTCATGAAGAAGAAAGAATAGAATTAGTTAAGAAATTGCAAACAGAGGTATTAGAACATCACACTTATGACACTAGAGTAGATGAATTATTAGGAATGCTAGGTTGCGTGAAACCTAGAAAAACAGTAATTATTAAGACACCTGTTCCTAGGGCAGAAATTGCAGAAGAGTGGGGAGATTACCATTTTGCATTAGCACTAATCAGAGAATTTGAAAAATTAGGATATGAAGCTAAATTCCAATATCTTAACCAATGGAATGATGATGATTCTTATGCAGATATAATTATGGTACTAAGAGGTCTTAATAAATATGAACCTAAAAATTATCATTACAATATTATGTGGAATATTTCTCATCCAGATAAGATTACTATGGAAGAGTATTATTCTTATGATACTACATATATTGCCTCAGAAATTTGGGCAGAACATGTTAGAAGAAATGCACAAAACTCTTATACAAAAATAGAAGTGTTATTACAATGTTCAGATACCTTGGTATTTAAACCAGTTGAAAATGATTGTTTAGAATATGAATTACTGTTTGTTGGAAATTCTAGAAAGATATTTAGAAAAGTAATTAAAGATTTAATACCAAGTAAGTATCAATTGTCTGTATTTGGAACAAACTGGAGAGGACTAATTCCAGATGAGTATATAAAAGGAGAAAACATTCCAAATACAGAACTTTATAGGCATTATGGAGGCGCAAAAGTTGTTTTAAATGATCATTGGGATGATATGAGAGAAAAAGGATTTATATCTAATAGAATCTTTGATGCTTTAGCGTGTAAGAGTTTTATAATAACAGATGAAGTACAAGGATTAGAAAAATATTTTGGTGATGCAGTAGTTACTTATAAAGATAAGGTAGACTTAGGGCAAAAAATAGATTTATATATTAGTAATGAGAAATTAAGACAAGAAAAGATAAAACAAGGATACGAAATAGTTATTAAAAATCATACATTTGAACAAAGAGTAAAACAAATAGTAAATGATATTAATTTAGAGGAGAATAATTATGCTTAAAATAGGTGTAGTAGGGACTGGATATGTAGGCCTAGTTCAAGGTGTTATTATGGCGGAATTTGGAATGCAAGTAACTTGTATGGATATAATTGAAGAAAAAATTCACATGTTGCAAGAAGGAAAAGTGCCCATATATGAACCAGGATTGAAAGAACTAATGGATAAAAATGTAGAAGCAGGGAGATTACGATTTTCCACAGATATGAAGTGGACAACTGAAAATAGTGATGTGATTTTTATTGCAGTAGGAACTCCACCTAAGGATGATGGAAGTGCTGATTTGACTTATGTTTTGCAAGTAGCAGAAAGCATTGCTAAGTATATGAATGGATATAAAGTTATAGTTGATAAATCAACAGTACCTGTTGGAACAGGAAAACTTGTTAAAGAAACCATTCAAAAAATATTAAACAACAGAGAATGTAATTATGGTTTTGATGTCGTTTCAAATCCAGAATTCTTAAGAGAAGGAAAAGCAGTAAGGGATTGTTTGACACCAGACCGTGTAGTAATAGGGACTGAATCGGAAAAAGCAAAAAATATTATGAAAAAAGTATATGATGTACTTTACATTAATCAAACCCCATTTTTATTTACCAATATAGAGACAGCGGAAATGATTAAATATGCATGTAATGCATTTTTAGCAGTTAAGATTAGTTATATTAATGAGATGGCACTTTTAGCAGAAAAAGTAGGTGCGAATATACAAGAAATTGCAAGAGGAATGGGAATGGATGGGCGAATATCCCCTAAATTTTTGCATGCTGGTCCAGGATATGGTGGATCTTGTTTTCCAAAAGATACAAGAGCAATAGCTGATATTGCTAAAAAGCATGGTGAAGAATTTAAAGTGGTGGAAGCAGCTATTGCAGCAAATGAAAAACAAAAGCAGAAGATGGTGGATAAAATCACTGCCGTCTTAGGAGAAGATAATCAACTCGAAGATATAAAAGTAGCTATATTAGGGCTGTCATTTAAACCAGATACTGATGATATGAGAGAGGCACCTTCTATAGATATAATTAATGGATTAGTATCTAAAGGAGCAAAAATTCAAGCGTTTTGCCCACAAGGAATGAGTGAGGCAAAGTGGAGGCTTGTGAATATAAAAGAATCAATTTTATATACCAAGAATGAATATGAAGCTGTTGAAGGCGTTGATGCAGTTGTTCTTATGACAGAATGGCATCAGTTTAGAGGGATGGATTTAAATAGAATTAAAGAAAATATGAGGGGAGAAGTCTTTTTTGATTTAAGAAATGTTTATTCAAAAAGTGATGATATAAAATTAATATTTAAGTATTATTCAGTTGGAATGTAAAGATTTTGGAATCTGTTGGTAATTTAGTGCTATTATAAATGGTTGCATACTTAAGCATAGTATTTTGAGTTATATTTTTATTGAAGCTTCTAGAGTAAAACATGGTGATTAATTAAAATCTAAAACATTGGATGAGATTTTTCATATTTTAGATAAATAAGTATTTAGTAAAAATAATCATATTCACATATACAAGTACGGATAATTAGATAAATTTAGATCAAGTAACTTCTAAATCAAGATTGATAGCTTAAATTTTTTTATTCAATGATCAATTATGGTAAAATGTAAAAATTAAAAATAAGGTTATAGTAAGATATTAAATAAGATTAATATCTGTGGAAAATAGAACTAATAAAGTGAAATGCGTTAATGCACGGTAAAGGTGAAAGATTAGATATTGCCTACAGTAAAATATAAAATAGAAAAACTTAGCGAATAAAAGAAAAAATTTAAAAATGATTTTGCAATTTTAAAAATGCATCAATAACTTAGTATGTACTATTTTCTATAAAATATGAATACATGGTTAGGAGTTATCAAGTAATATAAAAGAATTCATTTGTAAAGAGAAATAAGAAAAAGTATATACTTGCAGGAAAAATAATAGAATCAAATTTATTTGAATATTGGATTATGAAACTGGTAAAGCATATTGTGATAAACAAAGGAAGTATTACATAAAGATAGTTAGTGATTTTTTCTATTTTTAAATATAAGTTAAAGACAGACTTGAATTAATATTTTTAATATTACTTAGTCTGAAAATGGATTCGATAGGGAGTATGTCGCTATAGTTAAATTATTCTATTGATAATAATGTATTTTAGAATTCTTTACTACAAGATAGAATATGATTCAAAAACTTGTATGAATATAAACATATGTTTCCCAATTATGTAATAGTTAGATCATGTGTCCGAATGTTGAAAGTAATTTACGATATATGTATTTAAAGAGTCAGCTACGTTTTTATTTGGAGAGGAAATTATTTATGAAGAAAATTATTTATTTATTTCGGGATAAGTACGTTAAAATTTATAGTTTAGTATTTTTTATTATTACGGCAATAGTATTTGCCAAATTTATTTTTGGAAATAATCTATTAATATATACCGACACTGGTTCAGATACATACTATGTATATTGGCCATTTTATAAATTTATATTACAATCAATAAAAGAAGGTACTTTTAGTCTTTGGTCTTTTCATATGGGAATAGGAACAAATATTTTTTCACTTACGGATTTAATGTTTGATCCATTCAACATAATTTTGATTATTTTCCCAATAAAAATGATCCCATATGGTATAGTACTTTTAATGATAATTAAATTATATATTAGTGGATTAATTTTCTATTTATATTTAAATATGATAGGAATTAATGTAAAAGTAACGATTCTAGGAAGTTTGATTTGGGCATTTAATGGATATATAGTACTTTGGGGGCAACATTATATGTTTGCTACAGAAGTAGTCCTATTTACTATTATTATTTATGGGTTAGAAATGTTTTTTAGGAATGGCAAGAAAGGCATATTTATTGCAGGGCTGACTTTATTGCTAATAAATTCAGCCTATATGTCATATGCAGTGAGCATATATATTTTCATATATTCAACAATAAGATTTCTAATATTTAAAAAATTTAAATTAATTAAATTCTTAAAATATTCATGTAAAGTTGTAGTTGTGTATTTGATTTCCATTGGAATAAGTGCTATTGTTTTTATTCCAAGTTGTTATTTAATATTAAGTTCACCTAGAGTTTCAAGTAATAGTAAGGTACCAGATTTATTTCAAAATTATTTTAATATGGCGTCAACATTAACTAGACTATTTAGTAATAATTTAATGGGAACTACTAATTATATTGGATATTGGAACTATTATGAGGACATGATATTATCAAGTGCTATTTTGATGATATTACTAATTCCTCAATTATTTATTATTTTTAAGGAAAAAAGAAAAGTCATTTCGTTGATAATTATATTGGTTATATTATCAATAAGTTCACCAATAGTATCATATGGATTTAATGGGTTTAGTACAGTTGCATATAGGTGGAGTTATCTGATAATATTTACAATAGTATTAGGCGGTATTTTTACATTAAATAAGATAATTGATAATAAAAATATTAATAAGAATCTTTTATTAGGAACAATGATAAGTTTAATTATTGTTTTAGTAATATCGGTCTGTTGTGTATTAGTTAGTACCAATAAGCAAATTAATCCTATAAATTTATATAGGATACTAATACAATGTGCATTTATTATCTCTATAATAGTTTTAAGCTTTTTGATGTTAATATTTTATACAAAGAAGAAAAAAAAGCAATATATATATATATTATTTGTAATAACATTATTAGATTTAACCTCAAATAGCTATATAGCTTTAAATATGAGAAATACATTAAATACATCATATATGAATGAAAATAGTGGGTATTTTGATAATAGTAATAAAGCTATTGAATTAATTAATAGGCTTAATAGTGGGTTTTATAGAGTTGATAAACAATATGATTCTGTATTTTTAAATGATTCTGTTTATCAAAATTATTATGGGATTACAGCATATAACTCATTAAATTCCACTGGATATCTTCAATTTGCTAAGCAGTATGATGACTTTTTCCAAAATACAAGCCAAATTGATAATTTTCAGGGAGATAAAAGATTAATAAGTTTTTTAGGAGTAAAATACATACTTGATAAAGGAAATAAATCCGATGATACTTATAGTTATGTAGATACGGTTAATGATATTAATATATATGAAAATAAGGAGGCGTTTCCGTTAGGATTCACATATGATAACTATATTTTAGATAAAGATTTTCAAAAGTTGAGTGTAGGAAAAAAAGCAGAAACTATTCTTAACAGTGTTGTAATTGATCAAGATGTAGAATTTTTAAATAAAGCAAAAGCTATAAAAAGTAAAATGATTGACTATAATAATTTGGAATTTAAAGATTTAATAATAGATAAAAATGATAAAAATTTAATCTCATATACATCTAAGAATTCAGATTCATGTATAATTATCCCATTAAATGAAAAGTGCAATAGCGATATTTTATTGGAGTTTAATTTAAAAAGTAATGTTGATATGACTGGAAAAGTATATTATAGCACTAACGATACATTTGATGAGAATAGATGTAATGTATTGAATATTAGTCATAAAAAAGAGAAATACTCAATTCCTATTGACTGTAAGAATGTTAAAAACATAAAAATAGTTATTGGAAATAAAGATAAAAAAGTTGATTTACAAAATATTCAGTTGTATGAAAGAGAAGACATGAGTAAATCTATATTAAATAAAGATTTATTCAATATAGATAAATTTACTGAATCAAATATAGTTGGTAAAATATCAACTGATAAAAAGAAAATATTAACATGGACTATTCCGTATGATAAGGGATGGAAAGTTAAAGTGGATGGAGCAGAAACAAATACTCTTAATGTTAACGAGGGAATGCTAGGTATACAGTTAGAATCTGGGCAACATGATATAGAATTAAGTTATACACCACAAGGAGTTGTAATAGGTGGATTTATATCAATTGTAACCATTATGTTTATCTTGCTGAAATCAATAAAAGATAGAAATGGATTATATAGGGAAGGGATGAATAAGAATGATATCATTCAATAGACCACTATTTATTGGAAAAGAAATGGAATATATAAAAAAAGCTATAAGTAATAATAAGATTTGCGGCGATGGAGAATTTACAAGAAAGTGTAATGCTTGGATTGAAGGAAGAACAAAAACAAAAAAAGCATTGCTTACCACATCTTGTACGCATGCACTTGAAATGGCTGCAATATTAGCGGATATTAAAGATGGAGATGAAGTTATTATGCCAGCATTTACATTTGTATCAACAGCAGATGCATTTGTAATGAGGGGGGCAAAAATCATATTCGTGGATATTCGCCCAGATACTATGAATATCGACGAGAACTTGATTGAATCAGCGATTACATCAAAAACAAAAATAATTGTTCCAGTACATTATGCAGGAGTGTCTTGTGAAATGGAAAGAATTTTACAAATCGCGGAAAAATATAATTTACTAGTAGTTGAAGATGCAGCACAAGGTGTTATGTCAACATATAAAGGACAAGCACTAGGTACAATTGGAGATTTTGGATGTTATTCATTTCATGAAACTAAAAACTATTCTTCTGGTGAAGGCGGAGCGATATTAATAAAGGATGAAAAAAATTTAGAACGAGCAGAGATAATACGTGAAAAAGGTACTAATAGAAGTAAATTTTGGCGTGGACAAATAGATAAATATACATGGGTTGATTTTGGTTCATCCTATTTACCAAGTGAATTAAATGCGGCATATCTTTATGCACAATTGGAGAAAGCAGAAGAAATAAATAATCATAGATTAAAACTTTGGAATTTATATAATGAGTTATTGACCCCATTAAAAGAGGATGGAAAAATAGAGTTACCTATAATTCCTAAAGAATGTGAACATAATGCACATATGTTTTATATTAAGACAGATGATATCGAAGAACGAAGTAAATTAATTGTATTTTTAAAGGAACATGGAATAGAATCTGTGTTTCACTATATTCCTTTACATACCTCTCCAGCTGGATTAAATTTTGGAAGGTTTCATGGTGAAGATGTATATACTACTTCTGAGAGTGAAAGACTACTTAGGTTGCCAATGTATCACTCTCTAACTGAAGACGAAGTTAATTATGTAGCAGAAAAAGTTAAATTATTTTACAAAAGATAAAAAACAAGATATTTAAGGATTCAAATATTTGTTAGGTAAATAATTATAATTATGGTATTTGCTTAATAGTAGTTAAAAATTAGTGTGTTATGGAATGCACGAATAGATATTAAAAGTGAGGAATATTAATGAATAATGAAAAATTATCTTTTGTAATTCCATGTTATGGAAGTGAAAATACAATTAAAGATGTTATAGAGGAAATAATAACAACTATAGGAAGTAAAAATAAATATGAAATAATATGCGTTAATGATTGTTCGCCAGACAATGTATTGAGTGTGCTAAAAGAATTGGCATTTAGCAATAATAATATAAAAGTAATTGACTTAGCAAAAAATTCTGGGAAACACTCGGCTATGATGGCAGGATACCGCTACTGCTCTGGTGATGTTATTATTAATTTAGATGATGATGGACAATGTCCTGCATATCGATTATATGAATTGGTTGAGGTTTTACATAACGAATATGATGTAGCGATGGCACATTATGGAGTCAAAAATCAATCTGCATTTAAAAATTTTGGTAGTAAATTTAATGATCTCACAGTAGATTATTTACTTGATAAGCCTAAAGATATTCAAATAACTAACTTTTCTGCATTTAAAAAATTTGTAGTAGATGAAATTATAAGATATGAAAATCCATATCCATATGTAGAAGGTCTTATGTTACGAACAACATTAAATATAAAAAATATTTCGATGGAAAATAGAGATAGGCTTGAAGGAAAATCAAATTTTACATTAAAGAAAATGGTATCTTTATGGTTAAATGGCTTTACAGCGTTTTCGGTAAAACCGCTTAGAATATCTACAGTTTTAGGAATTATTTCATCACTAGTTGGATTTATATATGGGATTTGGATTGTAATTAAAAAATTATTTGTTGATCCTAGTCTACCAATTGGATATAGTTCTATAATGGCGGCAATTATGTTTATTGGTGGAGAATTAATGTTAGTTTTGGGACTTATTGGTGAATATATTGGGAGAATCTATATAAGTATAAATAATGCACCACAATATGTAGTTAGAGAAACAGTAAATGTTAATAAAGATAAGAATAAAAAGGAATTGGACAAAGTATATGAAATTTAAAATGTAATTAACTTTGTTATTATAGCTTAGAATGAAAGAAGCGGGTGCTAATTATGAAAAGGAAATTGATTATTATAGGAGCCAATGATTTTCAAAATCAATTAATAATTAAAGCAAAAGAAAGAAATATTGAAACACATGTATTTGCATGGAAAGATGGAGACATTGGAGAATATACGGCTGATAAATTTTATCCTATAAGTATAATTGAAAAAGAGAAAATATTAGAAGTAGCAAGAAAAATAAAACCTAATGGTGTTATATCTATAGCTTCAGATTTGGCTACAATTACAGTAAATTATGTGGCCAATGCATTAAATTTAGTAGCTAATAGTAATGAATGTACTTTTGTTTCAACTAATAAGTTTGAAATGAGGAAAGCCTTTGAAGAAAATAAAATTCCATGCCCAAAGTTTATTCATGTGACTGAAAATACAAGTTTAGATGAATTAAATATTGATTATCCAGTAATAGTAAAGCCTACAGATAGATCTGGGAGTAGAGGTATAAATAAAGTTTATTGTACCGAAGAAATGAAAATAGCAGTCAAAGAGGCTATTGAAGTTTCATTTAATAAGGAAGCACTAATTGAGGAATATGTAGAAGGAAGAGAATTTAGTATAGAGTATATTTCTCAAAATGGTAGACATAATTTTTTAGCTATAACTGAAAAATTTACAACTGGACAGCCTCATTTTATTGAAACAGCGCATATGCAGCCGGCAAGAATAACAAAAGAACAAGAAGAAAAAATAAAAGAAATTATTCCAAAGGCGCTAACAGCATTAAAAATTGAAAATGGAGCATCTCATTCTGAACTTAAAATCGATGAAAATAATATTATCAATATTATTGAAATTGGTGGAAGAATGGGAGGAGATTGTATTGGTTCAGATTTAGTTCAAATTTCAACTGGATATGATTTTGTTAATATGGTTATTGATATTGCTATAGGTGAAAAATTAAAATTAGTTAAAACTAGTGAACTTAGGGTAGCAGCAGTTAAATTCATTTTTAATGAAGAAGATTACAATATTTATAAGAATATAAAACAAAATCATAGTGATAAAATTTATAGAGTTAGTGAAATAGATCAAATAGGAAGTCGTGAAGTTACTGATAGTTCTACAAGATTTGGATATTTTATTTTAAGTTGCGATACTGTTAAAGAAGTATTAGAACTTCTAAAACTAGGTATGGAGTAAAAAATGAATAATAGAAAGTATTTTAATATTATATTTGTGCAAGCAATAATAGTTATATATACCTTATCTAGCATTTGTGCTAAATTAGCCTCAGCAAATAAATTACTATCAATAAAATTTATTGGGTTTTATGGATTAGAGATAGTGATTCTTGGAATATATGCAGTACTATGGCAACAGGTATTAAAAAGATTTGATGTATCAGTGGCATATGCAAATAGGTCTATTGCACTTATATGGTCACTTATATGGGCTGGAGTATTTTTTGGAGAAAAAATAACTATACCCAATATAATTGGAACACTTATTGTTATTTTAGGAATAGTAGTGGTGAATTTGGATGAATAAATTTATTTTTATATTATTATTTTCTGTGTTAATATCTTCAATATCCCAAATAGTTTTGAAAAAAAGTGCTAATAAGGAGTATAAAAATTTTATTAAAGAGTATTTAAATATTCAAGTGATCATTGGATATGCATTATTATTCATATCTACAATATTAACAATTCTTGCATTGAGAGGATTGCAATATAAAATTGTACCTATAATTGAAGGTGCTGGATATATATATATACTGATTTTAAGCTATTTATTTTTAAAAGAAAAGATTACAAAGAGAAAAATTGTAGGAAATATTATTATAATATTAGGCATTTTAGTATTTAATTTGTGAATAATATATAATGTAAGAATGGTACAAAATTGGAGTTTAGTTGATAAAACTTTTATTGCTTAATTGTTATAGATTCTTAATGAATAGATAAATTGTTATGTAAATTTTAATAAATATTAAGGCTATTGATATGCTTTAGGAAATTTAAGGAAGGGATTTATTTTGAATGTATTAGAAAAAGTTCTAAATGAAATAAATAATAATAAAATTATATTAATCGAAAAATTTAATGATAGGAAGTTTTGGCAGAAGATAAGAGAAAAAAGTATTGTAAATAAAAGTATAAAAATATTATATAAAGAGCTTGAAAAGCTTGAGAATGAAATAATGCCAGAATGCAATTATAGCTTATATAAAAAGTTTGCAGTAGAAGGAAACAGGAAAAAATTTGAAAACGTATATTTTAAGAGAAGACATTATCTTAATACATATGCTTTATGTGCACTATTAGATGGAGAAGAAAAATATATCAGGAAGCTTGAGGATATAATATTTTCTATTTGCAACGAATATACGTGGGCATTGTCAGCTCATCTAAAAAGGGATTCTTTGCTTATTAATGATTATGATGGAACAGATGAACAAAAGCATATATTTAATAGTTCGTTTATAGAACATTATACAACATTAGATTTATTTTCTGCGGAAACAGCGTTTTATTTAGCTGAAATAGCTTATATATTTAGTGATAAACTTAGTCCGTTTATAAAATATAAAATAGAAGTAGAAATAGAAAAAAGAATATTAGAACCATTCCTAAATAAAGAGAAGCACTCCTTTGAAACTCTTAAAAACAATTGGAATGCCGTTATAAATAGCTCAATCGGAATGGCAGCTATTTATATTAATTTGAATAATGAAAAGTTATCAATTATATTAGACAGAAATTTAAAGGCATTGAAAATATATATTGATAGTTTTGGGGATGATGGAGTTTGTACGGAAGGGTTAACATACTGGACTTATGGATTTTCTTTTTATACTATGTTTGGGGAACTTTTGATACAAAGAACAGATGGAAAAGTAGATATTTTTAAAGAAGATAAGGTGAAATCAATTGCGGAATTTCCCATTAAATGTAGATTTTCTAAGGGCAAAGGTATATGCTTCGCAGATGACTTACCAAGTTACAAAATAAGAATTGGAATTATGTCATATTTAAAAGAAAAGATGGATTTTAAATGTGATATATCAGAAAATGAAATAACATATATTGGAGAAGATCACTGCTATAGATGGGGACAATTATTAAGAGATTTTACATGGACTACAGAATTTGAAAATAATGAAGCTAGAAGTGAAAGTCACTATTTTAAAGATAGTATGTGGTTTATTACTAAAGCACTGAAAAAAGATGGTGAAATAATAGGCTTTGCTGCTAAGGGAGGAAATAATGAAGAATCACATAATCATAATGACATAGGAAGTTTTATGTTGCATGTGGCTGGAGAAAATGTCTTAGATGATATTGGAGTCACTGAATATACTGCACAATATTTTGGAAAGGAACGGTATGATAAATTTCTTTGTGCTAGTTCTAGAGGACATAATTTGCCGATAATAAACGGTAATTATCAGTTACAAGGTAAAATATTCTATGCTAAAGATATGATGGTAGATACAAGCGAAGAAGAAGATAATGTTATCATGAATCTGATTCATGTATATCCCGATAAAAGTATTATTTCTTTTGAAAGAAAATGGAATTTTAATAAAGAGAAGAATATATTAAAGCTGATCGATGAATTGAAGTTTTCTGAAGATCCTAAAGAATATGTGGAAAGAATAGTAACACGAAATAGAGTGAATGTATTTACAAATTATGTTCAGATCAGTACAGAATCTGACTATGTAGTAATAATAGATTTTAATAGAAATGAATTTCAAGTTAACACACTAACAGAAAGACATAAACAGCATGATGGGTTAACATATGAGAATATCAATATTATAGATTTCAAAGTATTGAATTTACAAAAAAATTTAAATATTGTTCTTGATATTAAAGTTATAAAGAAAAATAAATTATACTATAAAGAGCTCATAATTAACAAATTAAAGCATATGATGGGTAAATAATATGTATTCAGAAAAATCAATTATTCTAAGGCATCAATTAGTATATTCATTTCAGAATTATAACACTAATAAGTTTATAGAACATAAATTTATTTTTACTTCTAAAAAGCTTGTTTGTTTTTGCTAATTTTATAAATCCACTTTCATTATATTATTTTAATTAAAGATAGCAGCAAGCAAGTTGATTATACGAATTTTAGGATTTACTTGTTATTTAGCATTGAGCTTATTATATATAAAATCATATCCTATATTGTATATATAATTATACGTTATTAGAAGAGGTAATAAATAATGAAAATATTAATAATCTGTCCAATATATAATGGGGAAAAATATATAACAGAATTACATAAAATTCTATTAAGTCAAAGTTTAGATAACAGGCAAACTTTAGAGATATTATATATTTTAACTAAGAGTTCAGATAAAAGTGAAGATATATTAAAAGAATTAAAATGTAATTATACTGTAATAGATCCTAAGGAATTTTCTCATAGTAAAACTAGAGAAATGATTGCTATGAAAACAGATGCAGATATAATCATCTTTATCTCACAAGATGTAAAAATGAAAAATGATTTATGGCTCAAAAATTTGATATTGCCAATAATTAATAAAGAATGTGAAGCGAGCTTTAGCAGGCAGATATGTGAGAATAATACTATAGAAAAATATATTAGAGAAAAAAATTATCCAGAAGAATCTAGAATAGTCTCTAAAGAAGATGTACACAAGTATGGTTTATTGACATTTTTTTATTCAGATGCGTCATCAGCAGTTGATGCGAGTATATATAAAGAGTTAAAAGCTTATGATGGAAAGAAGCTGATAATAAATGAGGATATGTATTTTGCTCATAAATTAATATATGCGGGTTATAGGATAAAATATTGTGCTGATTCAGAAGTATATCACTCACATATATTCACCCTTAAGCAATTATATAATAGATATTTTGATACAGGAGTGTTTTTTAAGGAAAACACTTATTTTTTAAATTATAGAAGTAACGAAAGCGGAATTGTTTTAGCTAAATATGTATTAAAAAGAGCATTTGAAGAGAGAAATTTTAAGGTGATTTTAAACTTGTTGCCTAATTTCGGAATTAGATTTATTGGAAAATTTCTAGGTGAAAGACTTTAAATCAATACCAAAGCTTGCTAAAAAATAAACTCCCCACTAAAAATATAAATGAGGGAGCATTTAAGCTTAAGCTACTTCATATTCAGTAACTTTTCTTTCTGTTAATTTAGCAGAGTCTTTTCTTACAAAGGCTCTAGATTCTACGGCAAAAGTAAGCGTAAAAAAATTAAAGGATAAATAAATGTAAACCTCTATTGTTAAAATTATCATAGATTTTAACAATGGAGGTTTATTTATATGAATAATAATGAAAATATCAATTGGAGAGAAATTGTTTCTGACCTTTCTTATTAGAGAGAAAAATTAGAAAATTTTTTCAGGAATTCCAAGCAAAGTGATCCCTTATATAAAAGTATAGCTTTTAATGGATTATTATCTCATGTTGTGAGCATGAAATATCAACATGAACTGGATAATAAGTTGTGCAAATGAACTTCGGTTTATTTTTAATTATGTGAAAAAGGAACTACTAAAAAGAAATTATACTCATGTCGATAAAACATATGTGAATATTATTAGAGAAAACTGAAAAGATTCGAATTTAATAATTCTCTATGACTGCTAGAAAACAAGGTTTGGCTCATATTATAAGAAAATTCTTTGAAATAATATCCACCTTAAGCATGAAACTTTAAATAAATCATACGTACCAGAAGAGTTTAATCATTGAGAGTAACTTTATGAAAAGGAACGCGCTAAAAAATATATAACATGGTCTGAAAACACTTAAGATGGACTGCTCATTAAGACCACCTATAAAACTCAACCCAACAGAGAATATAAGTTTTTCTGTTGGGTTTATTTTATCACTTAAATTATTCTATCACTATGTATTAATTTTCTTTGACACTTACCTTGAATCTTAACATTATATCAAGATCACTAAAGAGATATAAGACTATACTTTTTATTAAGATGGTAATATATTCGCAATCAAAGGATATCTTATTTCCTTAAATAAAGGAAATATATTGACTATGCTATAATATATATCTTTGATAAACTTTAATCATACCGGAGGGATTCAAATGGTAAATATGCTAAGTAAAAGGATCGCAAATATTTTAAAGTTATTATTAGAAAGTAAGAAACCTTTGACGAGTGAAGAAATATCAAAATTTTTAGGGGTATCCTCTAGAACAGTAAGGAGTGATATTAAGGCTTTAAATGATTTACTGAAAAAAAATGGAGGCATAATAAACTCAGAAAAATCAAAAGGATATACTTTATTAGTTAGTAACAAGATTTTATTTAATAAATTTGAGGATGAAAACGTGGAAAAGGATGATAAACATTTACTTGAAGTAAAGGTTTCCACACCGGAAGAACGCATTTCTTATATAATAACAAAGTTACTTTTAAATGCATTAAATGATAGGCAGATAACTCAAATGGATTTGGCAGAAGAAATGTTTATAAGCTTATCTACATTGAAGAATGATCTTAAAGAGGTTGAAAAAAATTTGGCCAAATATGATTTGAAAATAATTGGCTACAAGACAAAGGGGATGATGATCTACGGAAATGAAGCGCAGATAAGGTATTGTATTTCTGAGTATATATTTAGTAACAATAAGTCAAATTGTATAGATGATAATGAATTCTATAAAAATATATTTAATGGAATAGACTTAAGGACATTAAAAGAGATAGTGTTAAAAATCATTTCTAAATATTCGATAAGACTCACCGATGCCGCTTTCGAAAATATACTAACGCATATTGCAATAACAATTAAAAGATCTAGCAATAAAAATTTAATTGTATACAGTATAGATCAGATAAATGTAATTGAAAAGACATCAGAATTACCAGTTGTAAAAGAAATAGTGAAAGAAATCTATGAAAAATTAAACATCTATTTAATTGGAACAGAAATATATTATATAACCCAGCACTTAATAGCAAGCAAAAAATATTTAAATATAATTGAGAATGAAGATATTGATGAATGTGATTATATAGTGCAATTGATAGTTAATAGAGTAAAAGAAATTACAGAAATTGATTTTTCGGATGATGGTCAATTAATAACAGGTTTGAAAATTCATCTAAAAATTGCAATAAGCAGAATGAAATTTGATATGAATATTAGAAATGATATGCTTGAAGTTATAAAAAATAATTATCCGCTAGCTTTTCAGATAGCAGTTATAGCAAGTAAGGTAATAGAGGAAAAGGAACAAGTTATTGTTGATGAAAATGAAATAGGATATGTAGCGATACATTTTGGAGCAGCTTTAAGCAGAAAGGGAATTAATAACGAAGTAAATTATAAGACAGCAGTAATAGTGTGCTCAACAGGTATAGGAACAGCTTTTCTAATTAAGGCGAAAATAGAAGAATATTTTAAGACCAAGATAAAAGTAATTAAGACCATATCAGGATATGAGCTAGATGAAAAATTAATTAATAGCGTAGATTTAATCTTAACAACAATTCCTATTAGAAAAATAAATTCTGAAAAAATAGTCCAAGTAGGTAACTTGCTAGATGAGAATGATATAAAGAAAATTCAAGATAAATTATTAGGAAAAGATAATTCAAATGAATTAAGGTATGAGGATTTTTTTAGAAAAGAGTGTTTTTACAAAAGTAAAAACTTAAAAAATAGAAATGAAGTTATAGAATTCTTAACAAATGAGATGATATCAAAAGGTTTTATGACAGATAAGGGAAAAGAATCAATTTTTGAGAGAGAAGAAATGTCTTCTACAGAAATTGGACATTTAGTAGCAATACCTCATCCAATAGAAAATGATACAAAGATTTCATCTATATCAATTTTAGTTTTGGAGAAGCCTATAATATGGGATGAACTACCTGTGCAAGTTGTATTTTTAATAAGTATATCAAATGATAAATTTAAACTGTGGGAAACAGTATTTATGAAGATGTTTAAATATTTAGTAGAAGAAAATGGAGTAAAAGAATTAATAAAAAACAAGAATTATGACAAGTTCATAAATAATTTTATTAAGTAAACTTTAAGGATGTGAAAAATGTGGATATAAATGATTTAGTAAAAGATGAATTAATAGATATAGCACAAGAAGATTTAGAATATAAGGAAGTCATAAGTTATTTGGGAAATTTGCTTCTAAAAAATGATTATATAAAAGAAGATTATATAAAAGATGTACTTTTACGAGAAGAAATATTTCCAACAGGATTAGAGCTTAAGAATATGGGAATAGCAATACCTCACGCAAATCCTAATAACGTTTTAAAAAATGGAATAGCTATTTTAAAATTAAAGAATCCAGTTAGGTTTTCAAATATGGAAACAGGAGATGATGTATATGTGAATATTGTATTTATGCTGGCACTAAAGGATCCTGATGATCATTTGAAAATGCTTCAAAGTTTATTTTTAATGTTTCAAAAGGAAGAGGTTATGGATGAGTTAGCTAATGTACAAAGTGATAAAAATATAAAGATAATAATGTTAAGAAATTTAAAATATAGCTAAAAATTATTAAATTTAGGAGGAATAAATATGAAAAAAGTCATAGTAGCATGTGGTGGAGCTGTAGCAACTTCTACAGTGGCAGCTAACGCAATAAAGGACCTTTGCAAAGAACATGGTATAAAAATAGAAATAATACAAATAAGAATGTCAGAAATAGAAAGTAGCTGTGATGGAGTAGACTTAATAGTTACAACAGCTAGAATGAAAAAGGATTTTGGCGGAATTCCATATGTAAATGGTATGGCATTCCTAACAGGAATAAATAGAGAATCCATCGAAGAACAGATTTTAAGTTATTTAAGATAACTTAATATAAAAAATTTTAAATAGGAGGAGTAATAATTATGGAATATTTATTAAGTGTTATTCAGTACTTTGTAGACCTAGGAGCATCTGTAATGCTTCCAATTGTAATCTTTGTAGTAGCCTTATGTTTAGGACAAAAGCCAGGCAAAGCATTAAAATCTGGTATTTCAATAGGTATAGGTTTTATTGGTATAGGTTTAGTTATCGGTCTTATGTTAAATAACTTAGCACCAGCAGCTTCAGCTATGGCAAAACATTTTGGACTTAGCATGAGTGTAGTTGATATAGGGTGGCCAGGTTCATCACCAATGACTTGGGCAAGCAATATAGCATTAATTGCAATTCCAACAGCCATAGTTGTCAATATAATTATGTTGGTACTTAAACTAACTAGAGTTGTAAATATTGATATATGGAATATATGGCATTATGCATTTACAGGTGCTTTATTACACTTAGCAACAGGTAGTTTTTTAATTGGTATGATAGGTATTGTTATACATGCAGCATTAAGTTATAAATTTGGAGATTGGTTCTCACCAATTGTTGAAGATTATTTTGGACTTGAAGGCGTTGCTATACCTCATGGAACTTCTGCATATTTAGGACCAATAGCAGTTCCAATAGACTGTCTTTTAAATAAGATTCCAGTAATAAAGGATATTGATATAAACACAGATAAGATAGAGAAAAAGTTTGGCGTTGTTGGGGATCCAGCTATAATGGGTGGAATTCTAGGAGTAATAATAGGAATATTAGCAGGGTATGATGTTAAGGGAATTTTGACCTTAGGTATGCAGATGGCAGCTGTTATGATTCTTATGCCTCAAGTTGTAAAGCATATCATGACAGGTTTGCTTCCAGTTTCAGAAGCAGCTAAGAAGATGCTAGAAAAAAGATTTAAGGGAGGAAACTTCTATATTGGCTTAGATCCAGCATTATTATTGGGTGATCCAACAGTTGTTACCGCATCATTAATATTTATACCACTTACTATAGTAATAGCTATGATTGTACCTGGAAATCAAATATTGCCATTTGGTGATTTAGCAACTATAGGTTTCTTCGTAGCAATGGCAGTTGGTATTCATAAAGGAAATTTATTCAGAACATTAATATCAGGAAGTGTCATAATGTTTGTAACTATATGGATATCTAACCAAACAATTGGATTACACACAATACTTGCACAAAATGCAGGACAGCTAAAAGATGGTGTAACTAAAGTGGCATCTTTAGATCAAGGAGGTTCACCAATTACTTATATATTAACTCAAATATTTAACACAACTAATGTAATGGGACTTGTAGTGATTGCTGCATTATATGCATTCTGCTTAATATTTACCTATGGATGGTATAAAAACAAAAAGAAAGAGATGATGATAGCTGATGGCACATATGAAAGCACTAATAATTGAAGATGTAAAAAAAATATTATATAAGGATATTGATATTCCAAAAGTTGAAAAAGATAATGTATTAATCCGCGTTAAAGCATGTGGAATATGCGGATCAGATATACCTCGTGTAAGAGATGGGGCAGTTCATAGCTTTCCACAAGTAATAGGCCACGAATTTTCAGGTGAAATTGCAGAAATAGGAGATAAAGTAAAGGACTATAAAGTTGGAGACAGGGTTACGGCAGCACCTCTTATACCATGTGGAAAATGTGAAAATTGTCAAAAAGGCAGGCCAGCGATGTGTACAAGTTATTCTTTTATAGGTTCTAGAGAACAAGGTGCTATGGCGGAATATGTTGCAGTCCCTAGTAAAAATATTATAAAGCTAGCTGATAACGTAACATATGAGCAAGGAGCATGCATAGAACCAATAACAGTAGCATTACATGGAGTGGAGAGAGTAAATATAATTTCAGGAAAAAAAGCGATAGTTTATGGTTGCGGTACAATTGGAATTTTACTAATGCAATGTTTAAAGGCTAAAGGTATAGAAAAGATATATGTAATAGATATAGATGATTTTAAATTATCAATTGCAAAAGAACTAGGTGCATATGAAGTGATTAATCCTTTAAAAACAGATGTTAAAGAGTATTTTTATAAGCATGGAAAAGCTGATTATGTTTTTGAGACTGCAGGTGTTAATTTCATACAGAGTGAAGTATTAAATTTAGTAGCTAGGCTAGGAAGCGTAGTATATGTTGGAACAGCTCATAAGGATATAACTATAGATCATAAAACTTTTGAGAATATTTTAAGGGGAGAATTAAATATAACAGGTTCCTGGATGTCATACTCAGCACCATTTCCAGGAAATGAGTGGAAAGCTGCAGTAGAGTATTTAGAATCGGGGAAAATAAATGTAGATAAGATTATAACGCATAAATTTAAATTAGAAGAAGGATATAGTGCATTTGAAGCTATGCTTAGTAAAGATGAAAATTCATTAAAGGTAATGTATACACTATAAAAATGGAGGTAGAAAATGAAATTATTATCAACAAGGGAAATGCTTTTGAAAGCCCAAAGAGAAGGATACGCAGTACCAGCATTTAATATACACAATCTTGAAACATTGCAGGTTGTAGTAGAAACAGCAATGGAAATGAGATCGCCAGTAATTATAGCTGGAACACCATCAACAATAGAAGAATATGCGGGTCCAGATTATATTAAGGCAATGGCAGAAGTAGCAGCACAAAAGTATGATATTCCAATAGCTATACATTTAGACCATTTTGAAGACGTACAAGCAATAAAGAGAGATATAGATATTGGCTTTAGATCATGTATGATTGATGCATCGAAGTATGATTTTGAGAAAAATATTTCAATAGTAAAAGATGTAGTAGAATATGCTCATAGGTTTGATGCAACTGTTGAAGCTGAACTTGGGAAATTGGGAGGAAGAGAAGACGATTTAGTTATAAGTGAAAAAGATGCTATTTATACAAATCCAGATGATGCAGCGGAGTTCGTAAAAAGAACTAAGGTAGATTCACTTGCAGTTGCTATAGGAACTGCTCATGGATTATACAAAGGTGAGGTAATGCTTGATTTTAATAGGTTAAAAGAAATCAGAGATAAAGTAAGCGTGCCATTAGTATTGCATGGAGCATCAGATGTAGCAGATGACTTAGTAAAGAAAGCTATTTCATTTGGGATATGTAAGGTGAATATTGCTACTGATTTAAAGATTACATTTTCTAATGCAGTTAAAAGATATTTTGAAAAGAATCCTGATGCAAATGATCCAAGAAAGTATATGACTCCGGGCAAAGAAGCTATGAAAGAAATGGTAAAGCACAAAATCGAAGTATGCGGAAGTGCAAATAAATACTAAGAATAAAGCATAGATAGAACATGAAAAATGTCGATATGTTTAGATTTAAATGATTAACTAATATAATGAATAGAAATTTAAATAAAAAAAATCTTAGGAATAGATACACCAAACCTAAGAAAAATAAAATTAAATGAAATATACACATTTTATTATAGAAAATGTGTATATTTCATTTAATTTTATTATAGAAAATTGCAGATAAAAAATCAATAGAATTAAGAATTTAAGATGGTTAAATGGAGGTCTTATAATGTTTGTTAAGAATCCCATGTTAGATATAGTTAAAAAGCAGAAGAATGGAATAAAGAAGGGGATTTATTCTGCCTGTACAGCAAATGAATATGTAATTGAAGTGGTTTTGGAAAGAGCGCTGAAAGCAAAAGAGCCGGCGTTAATTGAAGCTACTGCAAATCAAGTGAATCAATTTGGAGGCTACACTGGAATGAAGCCTAAGGATTATGTGAATTTTATTTTAGAAATAGCAAAGAAAGTAGGTTTTCCTAAAGAAAAAATAATACTTGGTGGAGATCATCTTGGACCATTAACTTGGATTGAGGAAAATGCTAGTGAGGCTATGAAAAAATCCAAAGAGCTAATAAGAGAGTATATTCTAGCTGGATTTACTAAAATTCACATTGATACAAGTATGAAGGTTGCAGATGATAAAAAATCTGAAGTTTTAGACACGGCTGTTATAGCGGAAAGAGGAGCTGTACTTTGTGAAGTTGCAGAAGAAGCCTATAAGGAATTATTACAAAGTTTTCCTGATGCGATTGAGCCTGTTTATGTAGTTGGAAGTGAGGTGCCGATTCCAGGAGGAGCACAAGAAGAAGAAAGTATACAAGTTACAAAGGTTGAAGATTTCGAAGCTACGGTGGAAACTTTTAAAAATGCCTTTTATAATCGAAACTTACATGAGGCATGGAAAAAAGTTATAGGTGTTGTAGTTCAGCCTGGAGTTGAATTTGGCGATGAATCAGTTCATGAATACAATAGAGAAGCAGCTAGGGAGTTAACAGAAGCACTAAGTAAATATGATAACATTGTATTTGAAGGACATTCTACAGATTACCAGACAGCTGATAGTTTGAAGAAAATGGTTGAAGACGGGATAGCAATACTAAAAGTTGGACCAGCTTTAACATTTGCACTTAGAGAGGGACTTTTCGCTTTGAGCTATATGGAAAATGAATTATTTAAATATGATGCAGATGTAGAAATTTCAAATTTTATTGAAGTACTTGATAAAGCAATGATCAAAAACCCAAGCAATTGGAGGAAACATTATCATGGAGCAGGCAGTAAAATTAAATATGCTAGAAAATATAGCTACTCTGATAGATCAAGATACTATTTTCCAACAGAAGAAGTAATATACGCACAAAATATTTTAATAAAAAATATGAAGTCTGTGGAGATACCGTTGACTTTAATAAATCAATTTATGCCAATTCAATATAATAAGATAAGAAATGGATTGTTAAGGAATGATCCAGAGGAACTTATTAAAGATTGGGTAGTTAATTGCGTTGATGAATATATTTATGCATCAACTCCATCAGAAGTGAGTAAACAAGTTATTTAAAAAATTAGGCAGCTAGTTCTTGCATTCTACACAAGATTAGCTGCTAGTTTTTTATTTTAAAAGGATTATTTAGTATAAGTCCCATCAGAACCTAGTTTATATCCATCGATTGTGGTATTTTTAGCCATAGTTCCTGATTCTCTTAGATAATACCATTTTCCAGAAGAATCTTTTATCCAGCCTGTTTTCATTGCACCGCTTGCATCAAAGTAATACCAGTCATTTCCGATTAATGTCCATCCCACAGCCATAGTTCCGTCAGCTTTTCTATATTGCCAGCAGGCTTCTGCTTGTACAATTTGAGAGGTTTGATTAGTTGCGGTAGTACTATTATTTGAAGCTACTTGCGAACTGTTACCTCTTGTTACAACTAAATAGTATTCTCTAGTTTTATGATCAGAATTTATAATTCTAATTTTTATAATATTTTTTCCTTCATCTAAAGATACGAGTCTTGTATCTTTATCATCACTAGGATCTAAATCTTTGTCATTAATCGATAATTTATAGCTTTGTTGCTCTGGAACAGCTTTAACATTAATATAAGATATATTTTCATCAACATTTATATTTTGTACAGGTTCTGTTTTATCAAAGGAGAAATCGATTTTATTACTATTAGGATCAAATAAAACTAGTCGATTTAAGTAAATATCATCATAGTTTTTTAGAGTTATTGTATTATCATCTATAGTTTCTTCGGTATCGCCATCAATAACACTATCTTCATCATTCATTTCTCTTTCTACAACAAGTTCATATTCTAGGGAATAATTGCTATCAGAGGCGTTTTTAGAATCATAAAGTCTTATATAAATAGTCTTGCTTTGACCTTCCGCGATATTTATTTTACCATAGATATCACTTAGCTTTATATTTTCATTTCCAACAAAGACTCTTATATCAGCGGCCTTAGTTTCAATGGTGCTCAAGTTAAAGCTAGTTTTATTAGAAGGAATTTTTGAATATATAACTACTGGAATTTTGTCGCCTTTTTTTACTCTATAATCTCCTTTACGAGTTATACTATTGTATATTGACAAAATAGAACCTTCTGATGTTAGATCTAAAGATGTTATTTCATCTCCAGAGTATGCATAAGCGCATTTTTCTCCTATGCTCATAGTTGATGGCATCCATGTATAAAAAGCTGTACTTATAACGGTAAATATAATAATTTTTTTTACATTTTTGTTCATGATAAATCGCCTCCACAATAATTATGTATTCGATTAAATTATACCATTTTATATATATTCTATAAATACTAAAATATTACAATATATTATCTTATGAAAATTTACAAAATAAAGCAGCTAGTTTCTTTAATTAAACTAGCTGCTTTGCTTATAGTATATAATTTTATTTTTCGATATATGTTGCAATTAATCTTATACATCTCAGTATTAATTTAGTACTTAGCTTACTAAAGTTTTAAGTTAATATTAATTTAAAACTCTACCAAAATATTTCATATTTGAGGTGCTTAACTTACTTATTTTAACGACATCGCCAGTGTGAGGAGCCTGAATATACATATCATATCCTATGTACATACCTACATGAGTTGAATCTGAAACTTTATTGAAGACTAAATCCCCAGGTTTAATTTCTGCCATGCTAATAGGCTTGGCAAAACTTTGCTGTTCTTGTGATGTTCTTGGTATAGCGATCCCTTTAGAATTAAAGACATACTGCATAAGTCCGGAGCAATCAAACCCTTCAGGAGATTCCCCTCCCCACAAATATGGAACTTTCAAATATTTCTCTGCTTCTTCTATAACTCCTTTAGCCTGATCTGTAATATCAGAAGGTAATGTTACAGGAATAGTGATTCCTATATCCCCTGTTAATAGTGCGTTATTATCTTGTACATATTTTAAGAGCGTATCTTTTTTATCTTCCAAGTCCTTAATTTGTTTTTCAACATCATCTTTATCAGTTTGTAATTCTTGATTTTCTTTTTCTATAGTGGTTTTAATGTTTAAAAGATTGTCTTCTGATTTTTTTGTTTCTAAAATTAAATCTTTATCGCTTGTACAAATTTGAGAAATCAATGACACTCTTTTTAATGCATCTAAAATATCACCTGAAGAAAATAAGGCGTCTAAATATTGTAATGGTGTAGCTTCAAAGCCTCCATTGAATTGAATGCCCTTTAATCGTTCAGATAACTGGTTTTCTCTTTCAGTAAATTGTGTTTGGGTTAAATCGAGCTTAACTTGGTTATCTTTTATATCATTTTCTTTTTCAAGAATTTGCTCTTTTAGTTGATTTAACTTATCCATGTTATATTCAATTTCATTATCGTATTCCTGTATGTTTTGTATAGCTTGTTCAAGTGTTAAGTTGCTATCATTAGGGTCCGCCAATGCTGGTACTGAGTTGCATATTGACGTAATAAGTAGCGCTGAAGCCACTATCGCCCCAATT
Organism: Clostridium sp. YIM B02569; assembly: GCF_022320765.1. Classification (NCBI taxonomy): domain Bacteria; kingdom Bacillati; phylum Bacillota; class Clostridia; order Eubacteriales; family Clostridiaceae; genus Clostridium; species Clostridium sp. YIM B02569. The sequence goes on from NZ_JAKJJX010000002.1 coordinate 216,256, forward strand.
CTATTATTTTTTTTCATCTTATCCTCCTTTATGCCTACTCTATAGATATGGTTTTTGTAAAGTAGAATAGATTATTTAATATTATCCGATAACTTATATTATACTACAAACAACTTACAAAATAATTGCAATTTATTAAGATTTTATTAAAATGTTAAGGTAAATGGTTCCAGAGCATAATTATTTTATTTAAATTTATTAATATGGAAAGGTTTATTGGAATTTCTTGTTTTAAGCATATGATTTATAGGATATAATAATTACTAGAAGGGGGAATAAGATGTGAATTTCTTAAGAGAACTATTTAAAAAAGATATAGTCAGAAGAATTTGCGTTCTTCTTATTATTGTATTTTTTATGTATATATTAAGATCAATGCTTAATCTATTTTTACTTACATTTTTCTTTACATATATTGCATACAGTCTACAAGTAGGAATTACGAAACGGTTAGATAAGTTTATAAAGGTGAAACCGATAATAGTAACATTATTTTTATACATATTCATGACATCTATTATTATCTTTGCAAGTTATAGGTATATACCAATAATTATTAGACAGCTTACAGAGATTGGGATGAAAATATCTAGATTTGATTTTAGAGATATTGGTGGGGAAGTTTTATCTACGTACATTGTACCATACTTTGGAAAGGTTGATTTCATGTCATTTTTTAAGAATTCTGAAATAAATGATTTATTGAAATTTGATCAATTTTTGAAATATGCTTCAAATATAGGTACTTGGAGTTTTAATATATTTGTGTCTTTAATATTAAGCCTCTTTTTTATGGTTGAAAGAGAGAAAATCAAAGAATTTTTCTCAGAGTTTCAAGATAGTAAGATTGCCATATTATATAGGTATACAAAAGATTTTGGAATAAATTTTTTGAATTCATTTGGAAAAGTAATTCAGGCTCAAATAATTATTGCATTTGTTAATAGTATTTTATCTGTTATATCTCTTTTTGCATTGGGATTTCCGCAAGTTTTAGGCCTTGGAGTTATGATTTTCTTATTTAGCTTAGTCCCAGTTGCAGGAACAATTGCATCGTTAATACCTTTAAGTATAATAGCATACACAGTTGGCGGTTTTAAAATGATTTTATATATTCTTATAATTATCGCAGTTTTACATGCACTTGAGAGTTATGTATTGAACCCTAGGTTTATGGCAGATAAGACTGAATTACCAGTCTTTGTCGTATTTATTACACTTTTAGTATCAGAGCATTTTATGGGAGTTTGGGGGTTATTACTTGGAGTGCCTCTTTTAATGTTTGTATTAGATTTGTTGAATATCAAACCAAGATCTAAAAATGGAAAGCATAGAAAACTTGTGACACTTAAGAAAAAACGCATTGTTGAGTAAAATTACTCCCTAAAACTTTAGAAGGAAATATCTTAGCTAGGTTAAAACTATTGGTTTCAGCCTAGCTTTTATTTTATGCTTTAATGCTCATAAAACCACCTACTAAGTGAATTTATCAGCCTAAAGTAGATAATTTCACTTAGCAGGTAGGCTTAACTTCTAATTTTATTCAAGAATTATATTTTAAATAGAGTACAGTACAAAGGGCAAATGTTTAGAGATATTTGTATATATTTGAGTATTTATTAATCAAAGTATTTGGTGTTCATTTGAATAATCACATAATTTTCACATAACTATTTCATACTGGGTAATGGTGAGTGATTTTCCATTATGTAGATAAATCAATTATAAGTAAGATTTATATTATGAAATATATCTTAACTAGAAATAAGAATTATGCTTTTGTGAAATGTTTCATTAGGAATTTGATGGTTTTGATTCTTAGATTAAAAGTTGTTCCAAGTATGCTAGTTCAAAGCATGTCTTTGAGGCTAGCATCTTGGATGCAACTTGTGATCTTAGAATCATCCATCATAAATTCCTTAGAAACTGGAACAACAGCATAATTCTCATTTCGGCGAGATATATGAATAAGTATAGATTATAGTTGGATATCTATAATCATTAGCAAAGCACAAAAGAATCTAAGATTTATGAGTGAAAAATATTCAAATATCAAGAGGAAGGGTGATATTTAATGAAGAGGAATAAGGTTGCATATATAATAGTAGCTTTAGTTATAATAGGAGGAGCAACTATTATGTATAGTATAAATCAACATTATAAAAGTAGTAAAATAGCAATTGAAAAGACAAATAGTGTACAAGCTAATAAAGTGAAACTTGTAATAGATACGGATAATATGGACGTATTACCCAAAAACTTTAGGACTACTAAGGATAAAATTAATGATGAGAAATCAAAAGATATTAACCTTACAGGATTGAGTGATCTAAATATTTCTGGTAGTGGAGCGCTTTCGGAGAAAAGTTTAGCGATGGTAAAAGAAAAAATAGGTGATAAATCTATCATAGATATTGATTTGCGCCAAGAAAATCATGGATTTATCAATGGTATGGGAATAAGTTGGTTTGGAAAGAATAATCAAGCTAATAAGGGAATTGGCAGAGAACAAATTATATTAGATGAAAAGAGCAATTTAGATAAAATATCTAAGGACAAGCATGTTGAGTTTGATGAACTGCCAAAGGGAAAGTCTGTAAACACAGTAAAATCAATTGATAATCCTAAAAGTGTAGAAACAGAGGAAGAATTAGCTAAAGGCTTGGGTATGAGTTACTTAAGAATTACAGTTACAGATCATGAGAAGCCTTTAGATGATCAGGTAGATTTATTTATTGAATCAATTAAGAATCTGCCAAAGGATACATGGATACATTTCCATTGTAGAGGAGGAGCAGGCAGGACTACAACATTTATGTCTATGTATGATATGATGCACAATGCAAAAAATGTGAGTTTTGAAGATATAATGAACCGTCAAAAATTGATTGGTGGATTAGATTTACTAAAGGAAACAAATAAAGATGAAGATAAATCAAGAGTAGAGTTTTTAAATATGTTTTATAAATATTGCAAAGATAACCAAGATGGCTATGAAACATCGTGGTCTCAGTGGATTAAGAATAACGGAAATCAATAATGCAAATGTATAAAAGGTTAATTCTAGTGGAAATTTTCCATTAGGATTTTTTTATTTTAAAAATATGAATGAAAGAGAAGGAAATTACTAAAAATATAATTATTGTATTTAGGACTATTGAAAAATTTATTGTATATGGAGAAGTTTAAATGATGAATAACGATATTATAAGAATTGATGAAATAGCAAATCCAATAATAAAAAGATGGAAAATGATACTCTTAGTAACATTAGTAACGACATTGTTAGCTTTAATTATAAGCTATTTTATAATTCCACCTAAATATGAAGCAAATACTAAAGTTTTTATAGGAAAGGAAAATACAACTGGTCAGGATCAAAACTATAGCACTAATGATGTGCAAATGTATCAAAAACTAATAAAGACTTATGCAGAAATAATAAAGACCAATGATTTAGTACAAAGGGCCATAGACTCAAGTGATATAAACTTAAACTCAGAAAATGTTCTTGATAATTTATCAGTTACGCCAAGAACAGATACACAAATATTAGAAATTAGTTACGTGAGTGCAAACCAAGCATTAGCTGGGGATGTAGTGAATTCAGTTACAAATGAGTTTATAAGATCATCTAGAGAGTTTATACCAAATGGTAACGTAAAGGTTGTAGAAAGTGTTAAGGTACCTCAAAAACCAGTCAGTCCAAATAAAAAAATGTATATAGGAGTCGGCCTTTTGCTTGGTCTGATAGGCAGTGCTGGAGCAAGTTTCTTATTAGAGTTCTTTAATAATACTTTTAAAACTAGGGAAGAAATAGAGGAGATTTTAGGATTACCAGTTCTAGGAGTTATTCCTGACTTATTTAAAGAAGGTAAGTGATGTGAATTAACATGAAAAGCGGAGATAGAAATCCTATTTTTTATCAATTAATGTGCTAGATAATTAAAATAAATCATCTACTCTTAAAAAATGAAGGTTATGTTAATAAATTATTTGTAAACAAATGCAAGTTGTACTTTGTGATTATTAATGTAGAAAATTTATTTTGATGTTAGGAAGGTGTGAAATCATGTCGTTACTAGAGAAAATAAAAGGCTATACACTAGAAATAATGAAAAGATATAAATTAGAAGAAGCGAGGAGTTATAAAGCAGATAGAATGAAAAGTTATAAATTAGAGAAAACAGTAGTTGATAATAGAATTCATGCCGGCTTCATAGTAGAAGATAAACCTAAATCTATAGTTGCAGAAGCTTATAGAACATTGAGAACTAATATACAATATTCTTCCTTTGATAAGGAGATAAGAACAATAGCTGTTACTAGTGCAGAAATGGCAGAGGGAAAATCAACAGTTGCAGGAAATATTGCTGCATCTTTTGCTCAAAATGAAAAGAAAGTGATACTAGTAGATTGCGATTTACGAAAACCCTCAGTTCATAAAAATTTTAAAGTCTCAAATTTGATTGGACTTTCTGAAGTTCTTCTTGGAAAGGCTGCAATTGAAGAAGCAGTACAAAAAAGGAATGATAATTTCTATTTTTTAACATCAGGGAAGATTCCACCAAATCCATCAGAAATGTTATCATCTTCTGCTATGAGCAATTTAATAGAAAGATTAAAAGTAGAATTCAATATAGTGGTTTTAGACACAGCACCGCTTAAAGCAGTTACAGATGCACAAATACTATCAACAAAGGTAGATGGGACTATTTTAGTTATAAGGGCGGGAGAAACGAAAAGAGATATAGTAATGGATGCAAAAAATCTTTTGGATAAAGTGGGAGCTAATATAATAGGAACAGTATTACATGCGGTGGAGAATACAAGAGGAAAATATTCTTATTATTATGGAAATGATGAAGATAAGGATAATTTATAGTGAACAAATGTTAGTTTATAATATAAGGAATAAAAATATATGTAATTTCGGCTGATTACCACATAATCCTAAGTTCAAAGTTTAGTATCCGCAAAATAAATTATACACTAAAAGAGGTGAGGTTATGATAGATATTCATTCTCATATACTGCCGGGAATTGATGATGGATCTAAGGATATGGAAATGACTTTAGAGATGCTAAGAAATGCAGAAAAAGATGGAACAAGAAAAATAGTTGCGACACCTCATTATTTATTAGAGTACGGGGAAGCTACTATTGATGAAGTTAAATCGCTGGTACAAGAAGTTAACTCAATTATAAATAAGGAAGGTATAAATATAAAAGTATATAGTGGACAGGAAGTTTATTTTAATGAAAATATAATTAATAACTATTTGGAGGGTAAAATAGGGACAATAAATGATTCGAGGTATATGTTAGTTGAATTTTCAATGCACAAGTTTGATGATAATATATTTGATACCCTTTATGAACTTCAGGTTAGAAATATCACACCTATAATAGCACATCCAGAAAGATATAAGCCATTTAGAGAAGAACCTTCACTTATTAATGGATTTATTGATCAAGGATACTTATTTCAAATGAATGCAGGAAGTATAACAGGTAGATTTGGAGAAAGTATTAGAAAAACTACAAATATATTTTTAGAGAATAATATATATAATTTTATTGGTTCTGATGCTCATGACATAGATAACAGAACCACTGGCATCAGAAAAGCTATAAATACATTAGATGATAATAATAATGAAATAATAAATAAAAATATCTTTGAAGAGAGCTCTAAAAAGCTGATCAATAATGAAGTTATAAATTTCGTTGGAAAAAAAGTTAAGATAAAGAAATCAATATTTTCGTTTTTTAAAACTAAGTCAAAGTAAATAATATTTTGAAGTGCCTAGAACGTAATAGATAAGGCAAGGGGGACGTTCTTTTAGCTCACAGCTGCCATAAAAAAGAAAATAAATTAAATATTTGTCATAGAACGCTATATTAGCAACTAACCTTTTTATTGCTTAATATAGCGTTTATTGTGCGTTGAATTATAGTAGACATACAAGGTAAGATATTTAGTAAGAAGTGCAGAAATACAAAATATTATGATTATAAAAGTCTATAAAATAAAATCAACAAATGAAAAAATGTTGTCATTTATCAAAGTAAATATAAATTAAAAAAGCTAAAGTATTTAGCTAAAAATTAATTCTTATGAGGTGGTGATAAAATGCAACAAGTAAAGGTTAATAAAGGAGAATTCATTTTTCAAGAAAGTATAGAACGCAGGATTGAATATTACTTTTTTAAAAGAGTTATGGACATACTTTGTTCATTAATCGGATTAATAATCTTGACTCCATTATTTTTAATTGTTGGAATTTTAATTAGACTTGAATCTAAGGGATCTATAATTTTCTCTCAGGAGAGGATTGGTAAAGACGGGAATGTATTTAAAATGTACAAATTCAGATCAATGGTTGTTAATGCTGAGGAGTTAAAAGGTAAGCTATGTCATAAAAATGAGATGAGCGGACCTATGTTTAAAATTAAAGATGACCCTAGAGTAACTAAAATAGGTAAATTTATAAGAAAGACAAGCATTGATGAACTTCCACAATTGTTTAATGTTCTAAAAGGTGATATGAGTTTAGTTGGACCTAGACCATCTCTTCCAAAAGAAGTAGAAAAATTTGATAATTGGATGATGACAAGGCTTGAAGTAAAACCTGGTTTAACATGTTACTGGCAAGTATCAGGAAGAAATGATATTGATTTTGAAGATTGGATGAAACTAGATATTAAGTATGTAAGGGAAAGAAATACTTTAGTTGATATTAAGTTAATATTTAAAACATTTTTTGTGCTGTTTGGAGACAAGCATGCAAGTTAAGTGACTTTAGGCATATGGACGTGTTATTTTTTGATTATACATTAATAGGGCGCATTAGAGGAAATGATGAGTTTAAATCTATTGTCTCTAAAGCTATGGGTAATATGGGAGCAAATAAATTTAATCAATTAGAATTACGGAATATATGGAGGTAAGTATGAAAATAGTAGTAGCAGGAACAGGATACGTAGGTTTAGTTACCGGAGCATGTCTTTCTGAAATTGGACATAATGTAAATTGCGTTGATATAGATAAAAATAAAGTTGAAATGATGAAACAAGGAATTTCACCAATATATGAACCAGGATTAGATGAACTTTTAAAAAGAAATCACGATGAAGGTAGATTAGATTTTACAATAGATTATAAAAATGCTTATAAAGACGCTGATTTGATATTCATAGGGGTTGGAACTCCGGAAAGAGACGATGGTTCAGCAAACTTAGATTATGTGTTTAATGTATGCAGACAAATTGCTGAAAATGCTGAAAGAGATTGTTTAGTAGTGGTTAAATCAACAGTACCAATAGGAACTAATGATAGAATTGAAGAGTTTTTAAAGGAAAATGTTAAAAATAATATTCAAATAGAAGTAGCTTCAAACCCAGAGTTTTTAGCGCAAGGAACCGCAGTTGTAGATACTTTATATGCAAAGAGAATTGTAATAGGAGTTGAATCTAAAAAAGCGGAAGAACTTTTAAAAGAGGTTTATGAAGGCTATAATCAACCAATTGTTGTTACGAATAGAAGAAGTGCAGAAATGGTTAAATATGCATCAAACGACTTTTTAGCACTTAAGATATCATTTATGAATGAAATAGCAAACTTCTGCGAAATGGTTGGAGCAGATGTTGAAGATGTAGCTAAAGGAATGAGTTTTGATCCAAGAATAGGTGATAAATTCTTAAATGCTGGAATCGGATATGGCGGATCATGCTTCCCTAAGGATACAAAAGCACTTCATTGGCTTGCAAATGATAATGGATATGAATTAAAAACAATAAAAGCAACAATAGAAGTAAATGAAAATCAAAAATATAAATTATTTAGACAAGCTAAGAATAAATTTGGAAGTTTAAGAGGATTAAAAGTGGCTGTGCTTGGATTAACATTTAAGCCTGGAACAGATGATTTAAGAGAAGCTCCATCTATACCAAATGTAAGAAGATTATTAGATGAAGGTGCTGAAATAATTGCATATGATCCAGTTGGAGTTGAGAATTTCAAAAAAGTATATCCAAGTGGAATAACATATGTAAGTACTCCAGAAGAAGCTTTAAAGGATGCAGATATGACATTCATATTTACGGAGTGGAATGAAATTAAATCTTTAGATCTAGGTGTATATGAAAAGCTTATGTATACTCCAATTATATTTGACGGTAGAAATTGTTATAAAGTTAAAGAGGCTAAAGAAAGACAAATAGATTATTATTCAATTGGAAGAAAATCTGTATTGAATTTAGAAGAAAAAGCTTTAAGTAAAGTAAAAACAGCAATGGTAATTAAATGAAACTTTTCAGATGGACATGGTAACTCCATCTGAACTCATAGATTAAAGAATGTTAACCATGGCATGGTAAATTTTTAAATGGTTAAGGAGGAGAATATTATGAAGGTATGTTTTATAACATCAAGTGGTGGTCACTTAACTCATTTAATCCAATTAAAAGAGTGGTGGAAAGATAAGGAGAGATTTTGGGTAACCTTTGAAAAGGAAGATTCTAAATCAATACTTAAAGATGAAAAAAAATATTGGTGCTATTTTCCTACAAATAGAAATATAAAAAATTTAATCAAAAATACGTTCTTATCAATAAAAATATTACTTAAAGAAAAACCAGATCTTATTGTCAGCACTGGTGCAGCACCTGCAATTCCATTTTTCTATATTGGAAAATTATTCGGTGCAAAAGTTGTTTATATTGAAGTGTATGATAGGATAGAAAAACCAACTATAACGGGGAAGGTAGTTTATCCTATAAGCGATTTATTTATATTGCAATGGGAAGAACAAAAGAAGTTTTACCCAAGAGGACAAGTATTGGAGGGATTATTTTGATATTTGTAACAGTAGGAACACATGAACAAGGCATGGAAAGATTATTTATCCAATTGGATAAATTAATTGAAAGTGGAGATATTAAAGAAGAAGTATTTGCTCAAATTGGGTACTGTAATTATGAGCCTAAAAATTATGAATACAAGAAAATGATTGGCTATGATGAAATGGATGAATATGTGAGAAAAAGTGATATAATCATAACTCACGGAGGACCAGGAAGTATATTTCATCCTCTCCAATATAATAAGGTTCCAATTGTAGTGCCAAGAGATCCAGAGTTTGATGAACATGTTGATGATCATCAAATACTTTTTACCAAAAGATTAGATAAAAATTCAAAGATCATTGGAGTATATGATATAGAAGATTTATGTAGCGTAATAAGTAATTATAAAGAATTATCGGCAAAATGTAATACATATAGTTCTAATAAAAATGACTTCATTAGAAAGTTTGATAATGTAATCGGCCAGATAATGTAGAACAGCATTCATAAATAAAGGAGATTATTGATGAATATATTATATCTTAACAGAGGTATGGGTCTTGGAGGAGTTGAGAAATGTATTATTCAACTATGTAAGTTATTCAATAGCAGTAACAAAGTTATAGTTGCAAGTATGGGTGGTGAATTAACTAAGGATTTAGAAAAAATGGAAGTTAAACACTATAATATTTTAAATACAGATTCCAAGAATCCTGATGTTATATTAAATAACTTAATGACTATATATGAGATAGTTAAAAAGGAAAATATAGATATAATTCATAGTCATCATAGAATGACAACATTATTAGCTAAATTAATATCGAAAATTACTAAAGTTAAAGTGATACATACTCAACATTTATGTATAGAAGATAAGTTTAAGTTAACGAATGTATCTTTAAAAGGCATTAAAACAATAACTGTAAGTGAAGCAGCTAAAAGAATTTTAATTGAAAAGGCTGGTTTAGAAGAAAAGAATATAAAAACTATATATAATACTGTAGAAACTGAGCATGATAGTAAAGAAGTTGATGATAAGCTTTTAGAGCTAAAGAAAAAAGGATACTTTATAGCAGCTCAAGTAAGTAGAATAGTAGATTACAAAGGAATCTATGATTTTATTTCTATCGCAAAAAGTACTGCATTAGAAAATGAAAAAATAAAGTTTGTATTAATAGGTGATGGACCAGAGCTAAGTAATATTAAAGAACTTATAAGGAAAGAGCAACTAGAAGATTATATTTATCCGCTGGGAGCTAAGGATAACATTATAGAATATCTAAAATATATAGATGTATTATTACTATGTTCCTATATAGAAGGTTTGCCTCTAACTCCAATAGAAGCATTCTCGCAAGGGGTTCCAGTTGTAGCTACCAATATAGATGGAACAAATGAAGAAATAGAAAACGGATATAATGGATATTTAGTAGAGGCTAAAGATATTGAGGGCTTTAAAGAAAAAATACTTGAATTATATAAAGATGAAAAAAGATATTCTTATATGAAGGGTAATTGCTTTGAAATTTTCAATACTAAATTCAATAAAGAGATATATTTTAAATTACATCTTAAAGAATATAAAGAAATTTTAAGCCATGAAAGAAAATAATGAGTCCAAAATGTCATGATTATTTTTCATTATGTGAGGAAGCAGATTGAACTCATAGCGAGTCTATTAGTAAAATCTGTTGGTAAGAAGAGAACCCAAATCTATGATTTGGTGTGAATCGCTTACTCATGGAGCGTAACAAGTCGAGTTCCCTCTATAATGGAAAACAGGATTGGTAGATGGATTTGTTATTTTTTTGATTATAATTTAAGTTAGGTGAGATAAATGATGATTGGAAAAGGCATTAAGTATTTAAGATCATTAATGAGAATTATTGTATTAAAAATAAGATATAGTAATAGAATTGAGTTTGAAATTAAGAATTTAAAATCACTTTATATAGGTAAAGGTGTAAAAATAAGAATAAGTAAAGGAAATGTATTATCTCTTGGCAATAATGTTTATATCGAAGATTATTGCAGCTTCGAATGTATAAATGGAAGTATTTATGTTGGAGAGAATACATTTTTTAATACTAATAATAAAGTAGTATCTTTAGAAAAAATAAGTATTGGATCAGATTGTCTATTTGGACCCAATATAGGGATTTTTGATCATGATCATCGCTATGATATTAGCGATAAGCCAATAATATCTCAAGGCTATAATACTAAAGAAATAAATATAGGTAATAATATTTGGATTGGGTGTAATTCTACTATTACACGTGGAGTAAATATATGCGACAAAGTTGTTGTTGCTGCAAATTCAGTTGTAACTAAAAACATTGTTAATAAAGGGGTTTACGGTGGAGTTCCCGCTAAACTTATTAAAGAACTGTAATGACAGTCAAATTCTTCTCTATTAGATGATATATATCATCTCTTTAATCTGTTATTTTCTTTATATTTATCCAAAGATGAATATATAATTTCAACTTTTGGGTAATCTATATATAGAACTTTAAATTCAGTCATATAAAAAAATAACAAGTCCAAAATGCTATGATTATTTTTCATTAGGCAAGGAAGCAGATTGGTCTCATAGCGGGCTATTAGGGTAATCTGTTAACATAGCATAATGGAAAATAGGCCTAGCAGATGGATTTGTTATTTTTTTGATTATGTCTAAGAAGGGAGTAACAGATGCTTTTCGTTCTGAATGTATTATTTGATATTTTTATCTTTCAAAATTGTCTAATTACGTATATTCCACAATTGGGGTATATTGATGAGCTATTTACATTTATGCTGATAATTCTATCAGTTTTTTATATATTTAATGGAAAAAATAAAATAAGCATGTATTCTAGTGAAGTCAAATCTATAATTTTATTTTTTTGTTTGCTACTTGTAGGAGTAGCAGGAAACGTCATGCATAAAATTCAACCAGAGAAGATTGCTATATATAAAGATATTCTAGCTATAAGTAAATTTGTAGTTTGTTACACATTTACGCTAATTGTATCAAATAATATAGATAAAGATTTATTGTTAGAAAAGGTAGCAAAAAGATCAAGAATTTATGTAAATGTAATATTTACTTTTTTGATTTTAAACATAATTCATGATATAGGAATGGCATCAGATATAAGATATGGAATAAGAAGTTATAAATTTCTATATCAGCATCCAACATATTTGGTTTCAGCAATTGTAATATTTTTATGTGTAATATTAAGTGATAATAGAAAAAAGTTTGATAATTTTATTATTTTTGAATCAATAGCTATATTGTTTTTTTCGTTAAGAAATAAAGCATTTGTATTTATATTAGGATATTTCTTTATGAAATTAGTGATGAAATATGCTAAGTCTATAAAAATAAGATATATATTGATACTTGCTGTCATAGGAATATTCTCGACATATAACAAAATAATAGAATATGCATCATATTATCTTACAGCTGCTCGGCCAGCGCTATTTATAGTAGGTTATAAACTAGCTTGCAAATATATACCTTTTGGAAGTGGTTTTGGAACCTTTGCATCAGAAATATCTGGAGATTATTATTCGCCTATATATTATGAATATGGAATAAATTTAGTTAGTGGATTAGAGGAAACCGCCCATTCGTATATTGGTGATACTTTTTGGCCTTATGTATATGGTCAATTTGGCTTTTTGGGTTTAATTATATTTTTATGGATTATATTGAATATATTTAAATCAATACAGAAAAGATATCAGTATAATAGAGAAATTCAATCAGCGGCATTTTTGCTACTATTATATATCTTAATAGCATCTACTGCAGAAACTATATTTACGGATGTAACAGGCTGCTTTACTTTTGCTGTGATTGCTACGTATCTAGGAAACAACATTATAGAAAGTGATTCACAAGAATGTGCTACTGCTAGTATAGAATAAGATAAAAATTAATTAGCTATTTATAAGTGAAGAGTGATTTCATGAAAAGAATTTACTCATGAATCTTAGAAAGCAGAGCTTCATATATGTGAATGATAATTATAGTGCCTGATATCAGATGAAGGAAGGTTGTTATGGAAAATAAAACGTTAAGAGTTCTCCAAGTTGTGGATTCATTAGGAGCTGGAGGAATTCAAGCCTTTATATTAAATATAAATAGAAATATGCATTTAGATAAAGTTAAGTTTGATTATGTAGTATATAAGAATAAAGAAGAAACTGAATTTTATGATGAAAGTGTTGAGAAAATGGGTGGACAAATAATATGTCTAGAAAAAAATACTGGGATTAAAAGGCTAAAATCTTTTGTAGATTTATATAGATTACAAAAAGACAAAAAATACTCAGTAGTACATATACATGGGGATCGTGCAAAGAGCTTTTTTGAAGCAGTTGTTTTTAAAATATGTAAAACACCTACAATTATTATGCATTCACATAATGATAGAATAAGTAGAGATAAGAGGTTTTATCATTTACATTTAGGAATACAGAATGTCATAAGAAGCCTTTGGAAATATGTAGTTGATTATGAATTTGCATGCTCAACTAATGCGGCGCAATGGATGTTTTCCAAGGAAGATGTAAGAGATGAAAAGGCTAAGGTTATAAATAATGGTATTGATGAAAAAAAGTTTATTTATAATGAAGGGATAAGAAAAGAATATAGAAGAAAATTAAATTTGGAAGACAAATTTGTATTAACTCATGTAGGGCGCTTTAGCTATCAAAAAAACCATGATTTCTTAATAGATATTTTTAATTCTGTGAATAAGCAATACAGTAATTCAGTGCTATTGCTAATTGGAGAGGGAGAATTAAAAGAAAAGATTGAGGATAAGGTTAAATCACTGAATTTAGAGGATAAAGTAATATTTTATGGACTTTGTAATGAAATTCATAACATTCTACAAGCGTCGGATATATTTGTTTTTCCATCTCATTATGAGGGGCTTCCAGTGGTTGGAATAGAAGTTCAGGCCGCAGCTTTGATGGCTGTAGCCTCTGATGCTATAAGTAATGAAATAAAGATAACTCATTATTGGAAATCTGTTTCTTTAGATAGTCCACCAGAGGAATGGGCAAAGATAATTCTCAAATATAAAGATGGATATAGCAGAAAGGATACTTCTGAAGATATTATGAAATCAGGTTTTAGCGCTAGAGCAATATCAAGAAACTTGGAAAATTTATATATGAATGCTAATAATAATCAAAAAAGTGGTAATAAATAATTTAGTATAGAATATCTTAGTGGTTCAAGGAGAACAAATATATGATAAGTATTATTATTCCGGTTTACAATGTTGAAGAGTATATTAAAGAATGTTTAGATAGTCTTTTAATGCAGACGTATAAAGATTTGCAAATATTGATTGTTGATGATGGCTCAACGGATAAAACTATCGATATAGTTAAAGACTATGAAGATAAATTTGAAGACTTCACTATATTGTATCAAAAAAACCAAGGAGTATCTGTTGCTAGAAACACAGCATTTGATTATATAAAAGGTGAATATACTATATATATTGATCCAGATGATTTTTTGGAATTAGATATGCTTGAGAATATGTATAATAGAGCAGAAAAAGTTAATGTTGACATAGTAATAAGTGAATATTACGTATATTATGATGAAAAAGATAGCAGAAACTATATTGAGAAATATATGATAGATCCAAGAAGAATATATAACAATTATGAGGTTATGAATCTTATGCTGAATTATGAATTACAAGGTCAACTATGGAATAAGTTTTTTAGAACTGAATTATTAAAACAAATTGAGTTTAAGTTTGAACCTCATAGATATATTCAGGATGCATTTCCAGTTTTTAAAGCAATACATTCAAGTAAGGGAATAGCTTTTATAGATAAACCATTGTATTACTATAGACAAAGAGCAACATCAACAGTTCATAAGAAAAATGCTAAGCTCGCAGAAGATTATTATTTCGCTATGAGCAGTATTATAAATTATATAGAAGATAAAAATATAAAAGTAGATAAGAAAAGCTTAAACATTTTTAGAATTAAAGTATTATCTCATTTTATAGCTCACTACACTAATGCACATGAGGAGAATAATCTAAAAAGTTTTAAGGAAAGTAAATATAATGAATTGAGTGTGAAAAATAAGGATTTTTTATTTTTAAATGAGATATCTAAAGACGATAAATTAAAGCTATTTTTATGGAATTGTGGTTTATACACAGTTTTAAAGAAAATAAAAAATAGATGATATATTTTAAGGGAGAGAGACTTTGGTAAGAAAATATTATTATGTACTCAGGCGCAATTAAAAAAATAATAAATCAGTATGTTTGCTTATTTTGCATCATACTTCGTCAGCAAATTTAGCTAATAGACCTTGTTATGAGCTGAATTTACTTCCTTGTCTGACACGAAATATTCAGCGCATCTTTGGTTCATTATTTTCTTTCATGTGCCTTTATAAGGAGAAACTATGAAAATATGTTTTATAACTACCACAATTTTTAATTTGGGAGGAGTTCAAAGAGTAGTATCCGTTTTAGCCAGTGAATTAAGTAAAAATAATAAAGTAGATGTGATTTGTACAGATAGAACTTTTAAAGTTAATAGAGAGATGTATAATTTGAATTCTAATGTAAGTATAAAGTTTAATTCAGAGCTGTTACATAAGAAGTTTACTAACAAAGTTATATGTAAGATTTCTAGAGAGGTGAATTCTATAACTGGAATTTTAAATAATTCTGTTATGAGTGATTTATTACTTTACGGATATTGCCCTAATGAAGTTCAAGATAGGTTTATAAATTATCTAAATACAAGAAATTATGATGTTATCATAGGTATAGAAGGTTATTATAGTATAGTTCTTGGAAAAATAAGTGATAAGTTAAATGGTAAGACTATAGGATGGATGCATAATTCTTATGATGCGTATTTAAATAATAAGGGCAAATATTATTGGAAGCAAGACGAGTTGTTTAAAAGATATATACCAAAATTAAATTATAATGTAGTTTTAACTTATGATGACAAGATTAGATATAAAGAAAAGCTAGGAATAGATTGCAAAGTAATTTATAACCCTCTAAGTTTTGAATGCAATAAAAAATCTTCGTGCGATAAGAAAAGTATAATTTTTGTTGGAAGATTGCTAGAGCAGCAAAAGGGATTAGATCTTCTTATTGAAAGTTTTAATATAATTCACAAAAAGAAAAGTGATTGGATTTTAAAAATAGTTGGAGAAGGTCCGGATAGAGAAAGTCTAATAAATCATATTGAAAAGTATAATCTAAAAAATAATGTAATATTGCTTGGTCAATGTGATAATGTTAAAGATCATTATTTGGAATCTTCAATTTTTGTTTCAACTTCAAGGTGGGAAGGCTTTGGATTAGCTATCACAGAAGCAATGGAATGCGGATTGCCAGTAGTGGCTTTTGATAATTCTGGTCCTAAAGAAATAATAAGCAAGCCGAACATAAATGGAGTTTTAGTTGGGGATTATAATATTAACAAATTCGCTGATGAGATTATATCCTTAATAGAAAATGATGAGAAAAGAGCAAGTATGTCATTAGAATCTATAAAAAGAGCTCAAGATTTTAAGATAGATAATATTATTAAACAGTGGATTAAAATTATAGAAAAACAATAGATGCATGATGTAAGTATTTATAACCGGAGGAATAATGAGAGAGTATTCAAATTTAAAAAGTGGAATAATGATTACGTTCATATCTAAATATAGTAATATATTTGTACAGTTAATTATAAATTCAGTGTTAGCTAGGTTATTGATGCCAGCAGATTTTGGCATAATTGCAGTAATAACTGTATTTATATCATTTTTTAATATGCTTGGTGATATGGGGATAGGACCTGCTATAATACAAAATAAATCTTTAGATGAAGATGAGATTTCAGATATATTTAAGTTTTCAGTAATTGGGGCTATAGTCATAGCAATTGGATTTTACTTTTTTTCTTATTTCATAGCTTATTTTTATAATGATAAGATATATATAAGGCTAGGAGGATTATTATCTTTTTCTGTGTTATTCTCCATATGTAATATAGTACCAAATGCTGTGCTATATAAAGCTCAAAAGTTTAAACAAGTAGGAATAATAAATATAATTGTAAATGTAGTAGTTGGTATTTTTACAATATCTCTTGCCTTTAAAGGATTCTCTTATTATTCATTGGTTTTCGATTCAATATTAAAAAGTTTATTTATTTTTATATTATGTTTTAGAATATGTAAATTGAAAATAAATAAAGGTTATTCATATAGTTCAATAAAAAAGATACAAAATTATTCAAGCTTTCAATTCTTATTTAATTTTATAAATTATTTCACCAGGAATTTAGATAACATATTAATTGGTAAGTTCTTAGGTGCATCAACTTTAGGGTATTATGATAAATCCTATAAACTTATGCTTTATCCAGTACAAAATTTAACAAATGTAATAACGCCTGTATTGCATCCAGTATTATCTGAATATCAGAATCAAAAGGATATAATTTATGAAACATATATAAAAGTTATAAAAGTTCTTGCTTATTTAGGAATTTTTATAAGCGTATATTGCTTCTTTTCTGCAAATGAAATAATACGCATAATGTATGGTCCTAATTGGGATGCATCAATACCAATATTTAGAATATTATCAGTGACAATTGTGATACAAATGGTATTATCAAGTATTGGATCAATATTTCAAGCTACTGGGTATGTTAATAAATTATTTTCTACAGGAGTAGTATCAGCAGTATTCACTGTAAGTGCAATAGTTACAGGAATAATGAATAGAAGTTTAATTATATTATCGTTAGGATTAGTTATAGCATTTATATTAAACTTTATCCAATGTTTTTATGTACTTATAACTCAGGTATTTGAAAAAAGCTTTATTTCATTTTTATTACAATTAAAGAACATTCTTATTATCGGCGTATTAATGGTTGGAGGATATATATTAATAAGCAAAGTTGTAATAAACAATATGTTAGTAAGTGCAATATTTAAATTTATTATTGGAATTATAACTTACGCTATAGGATTATACATAACAAAAGAATATAGACTATTGAAAAAGATAATTTTGAGAAAATAGAATTGAAATGTTGATAAAATCAACAAGGAGTATACGAAAAATGGCTTTATTAGAGTTGAGAAATATTAATAAATATTATAGATTAAAAGATAATGATAAATTTCATGTATTGAATGATATTAATCTATCTTTTAATGCTGGAGAATTAGTTTCTATTATAGGAGAGTCAGGTAGTGGTAAGTCTACACTAATGAATTTAATTGGTGGATTAGATTCTGATTTTTCAGGAGAATTACTTGTAAATGAAAAAGATATTAAAAAGTTAAGAAGAAAAGAGCTTGATAAATATAGAAAAAATGAAGTTGGATTTATTTTTCAAAGTTTTAATTTAATTGGTCATCTATCTGTTTTAGATAATGTTACGATTGCAATGACACTATCTAATGTTAGAAAAAAAGAACGATTGAAACGTGCAAAAGAAATATTAAGAGATTTAGGTTTAGAGAATCATATAAATAAGAAACCAAGTCAATTATCAGGTGGTCAAAAACAAAGAGTTGCAATAGCTAGAGCTTTAATAAATAATCCTAAAATAATTATTGCTGATGAGCCTACGGGTAGTCTAGATTCAAAAACTACAATTCAAGTTTTAGAAATAATGAAGGATATTGCTAAAAAGGGAAAGCTAGTAATTATGGTTACTCATTCTGAAAGAGTAGCATCCGCTTCAAGTAGAATAATTAAAATATCAGATGGAGAAATAATTGATGATAACAAGGTCATAGAATTAGATAATGAAGTTAATATAGAAAAACAAGATAATATTAGAAAGCAAAATCAAAATCTTAGTTTAATATCATCTGCAAAATTAGCGCTTGTTAATATGAAAGAAAAACTTCCACGTAATATACTTGTTTCTGTGGGAGGTAGTATAGGAATAATGAGTATAATTTTAATGTTGTCATTAGGCAATGGAGTGAAATCTTATTTTAATAAGACTATGAACAATTATGTAAACCCATTAGTAATAGAAGTTAACATGCCTAGTGAAGAAAATGAGGATATAAATTTAGATGTTACAACAGTCCAGAAACCGGACGTTAATTCTACTAAACCATTTGAAGAAAGCGATATTGATACATTATCAAAAATAGAAAATGTATCTTCTGTGGAAAGGGGTTATAGTATAATTTCTCTTGGGGCGAATTCGTTAGTATACAATAATAAAACTAATAATTTAATGAATGTTTCAACAATATCTTCAAATATAACCGCATCTAATGTTGAAGCTGGAACATTACCTAAAGCTGGGGAAGTATTAATTAATAAAGCATTAAGCGATAATTTGGGTAAAGATATTATCGGCCAAAAAGTGAATTTACGCATACTTGCAAATCAAAAGATTTTAAATAGAGACTTTATTGTAAGTGGCGTTTATACTACAACAAGTGGAGATTTAACTGCAAATATGAAATCTGCTTTTTTAAATTATGCTGATTTAGAAAAGTTATATTCAGATAACGGCTATAAATTGAAGCCTAATGTGGTTTATGTTAACACAACAAATAGCAAATATACCCCTCAAATTAAACAAAAGGTTAATGAACTTGGTTATTCACAGTCATCTCAGGAACAAATGGCATCTATGTTTAATCAAATGATAGATATATTAACATATGTACTATCAGGAATTGCAGCAATATCTTTAATTGTATCAGCGATTATGATAATAGTTGTTATGTACATAAGTGTTGTAGAAAGAACTAAAGAAATAGGAATAATAAAAGCAATTGGAGCTAGAGCAAAAGACATACGTAGAATTTTTGTTTCAGAAGCTTTTTTAATAGGATTTTTTAGTGGCGCAATAGGTTTAATAGGAGCATATTTAATTATGAGAGGAATAAATCTTATGTCAAATAAACTATTTGGAGTAAGTGTAGTTTTAATAAAAAGAGAATATGCAATACTTGGAGTTATCGTAAGTATTGTAATAAGCACATTAGCAGGTTTGTTACCAGCAAATAAAGCTGCAAGGTTGGACCCAGTAGAATCATTAAGGAGAGAGTAAAGAAAATAAAAGTAAAATAGCCTCGAAGCTATTAGTAGTATTTATTAATAAGAAGGTAGCTGGAGCATTTACTTTTTGAATAGGTGATAATGAAATAAAGTGAAAAGCTTAGTTACATATATAGATATTGAATTCAAAGAGTTAACTTATTAGATAAGCGTATTTACAAATTTGCTAAAACTTTAAGTTCATATCTTTAATAAAAATTATAAATATAGGTTATGCGCTTAGCATGGGGTAGGCGCATAACCTATATTTTTTGTTGGCATGCCTAAAAGATAGTCTTTTCTGCTTTAAACAAGGTTTCTTAATCAATTGAGTATTGTATTTAGAAATTAGAATTATGATTTTATTGATGAAAGTATTTTTCTTAGATACTTTAAAGGATGTTTTATATAGGGCCTTAATAAATTAGGATTCATGGACGGCTACAAGTGTAAGAAATTATAAAGTAGAAAACTATATGTCGAATTTTGCATTTTATTATAGGAAGGTGGAATTAATGAATTTATATTACACTAATGCCATGAGTTTTCAACTTATAATTTAAAATCATTCAGGAATTGTTAAGGAAATTCAATTATAATAAAGATACGGGTAAAATTCTTAGCATCCTAAAGGAAAGCTTTAAAGTCAAGCTTTTGTAGCCTGTTTTCATATATAATGCCTATGTTAATATATTAATTACAACCAGGTAATGTATATATGAAGATAATTAATTGGAGATTGATATAATTGCGCTCAAATATTGGTATTTTATTAAGCAAATCTTATAGAAACTTGGCCCTTAATTTTACAGTTAAGTATGTAGGTTTACAATAAAAGAATAAAATTCAGTAAGTACTAATATTTTATTAAAAAAATATCGACAAAAACCTCCAAATAAATACAAAAAGACGTAGACAAGCATAAATAAAGTTGCTATAATAATATTCGTAAACCAAAATAATATTTTTTAACCAAGATATTATTTTTAAACTAATAAGTAATTAATAAACCAAAAAATGAAACTCTAGGAGGAATATACAAATGATAAAAAGAATGACTAAAGCAACATCGTTACTAGTAGCTGCAGCTGCTATTATTTCAATAGTACCTGCACATGCAGCTGACTACACAAAAATCGATTCACAAGAAGGTACTATCTATAATGCAGTGGCATATAAAGATGGTAAGTTTTATGTTGACGGAGAAGTTAATGATAAAGACGAAGCAGCTTATTATTTAGCAGATGGTAAATACAATAATTTATCAGATATTGATAGTGGAGCAGATACTGATATTTATGGATCTAAATATTTAGATGTACAAGATGGTGACTATTTTGTCGACTTAGACAATGGTTCAGTAACTGATGAATCTATAAAAGAAAATGCAGAAGATGATGCTGCATCAGCTTTAAGAAAAAATCTTAAAAAGGATAATGATAAAAGATATGTTTCAACCGAAGCTGAAACAATTCAAGACTTAGCTGGAGCAGAAATTGCAGGAAATAAGTTCTCAGCTCCTTGGTATAAATTCCAATACACAAAAGATAATGCAACAAATGGTACAAACACTAAATTAAATGTATATACTGATGCTCAAGGAAACTATATTGATGCTGATTATAACTTAGGATCAATTAAAGTAACTACAACTGCTGCATCTGGAACTACTAATAAAACAGCAACTATAAGTAATACAGATGATACATATGATGCTGCTGGTGAAACTGTAAAAGATCAATTATCAGCAAGCGTTGATAGTGATAATGCTAAAGTAATTGGGCAAGATGCTAATAACATCTATAGAATAGCAAAAGTTACTGTAACAGTTAAGAACGGATCTACAATAGCTAAAATAAATGGAATAGATGTTTCTGTTGATACAAAGACTTTTGATACAACAGTATCTGGAAGTGTAAGCTTCAGCGTTATTCAAAAAATATCAAAAGCACAAGCTTCTGGCAATGTTGATGGAGCTAAATATGCTAAGTCAGTAACAACTTATATAGTTTCTGATGAAGATGGAAAGAATGAAGCTTTCACTTATGACAACTATACTGTTGCTAATGGAAAATTAGTTGGTTATACTGCTAATGGTACAAATGTAAAAACTGCTACAGGAACATTAAGTTCAAAGAATGGTTACTATTATGTTGATTTAGGTGATGAAGCAAGTGAAGATGTACAAGTAAATGGTAGTAAGAGTGCTGTTGATACAGATGCCGATGGAAATCTTTGGAGATTAGATGCTGGATATATCTACGAGTGGAATAATGACGAAGATTGGACAAAAGTGTACAAAGTAGACGGTTCTTTTGATCA
The DNA here is from genome assembly GCF_022320765.1 of Clostridium sp. YIM B02569. Taxonomy (NCBI): domain Bacteria; kingdom Bacillati; phylum Bacillota; class Clostridia; order Eubacteriales; family Clostridiaceae; genus Clostridium; species Clostridium sp. YIM B02569. Next base: position 238,530 of record NZ_JAKJJX010000002.1, read on the forward strand.
AATGTCAGTATATAACAAAGATAATATCGTAGCTTGGAGTAAAGAAGATGATGTTTACTCAGTAATCGGTGGAAAAGGTACAACAGATCCTACTCCAGTTGTAAATAAAGGATGGGTTAAGACTGATGCAGGTTGGACATTCTACAATACTGATGGAACTCAAGTAAAAGGACAATGGGTTAACGATGGTGGAGTTTGGTATTACATCAAAGCTGATGGAACTATGGCAACTGGTTGGATTCAAGATGGATCAACTTGGTACTATTTACAATCATCAGGAGCAATGAAAACTGGTTGGTTAAATGATAACGGAACTTGGTACTACCTACAATCATCAGGAGCAATGTCTACTGGTTGGTTAAATGATAATGGAACTTGGTATTTCTTAAATTCATCAGGAGCAATGTTAGCTAACACAACTGTTGATGGATACAAATTAGGAGCATCAGGAGCTTGGATTAAGTAATAAATTAAAATAAATAGAAGTTTAGATAATAAATTTTAACTTCTACAACATAATACTAAAGATAAAAGATTACTTTTGAATAATTTCCTTATTCAAAAGTGAGTATAGGTAATCAAGGCTGCTCATAATGGTTTATTTAAATCGTTATGAGCAGTTTTTTTGTGGTATTATTAAATAGTATTTTTACTAAAGTGTTAAAATAAAATTAATATAAAATTAAGATTTAAGATTATTCATCCGCGTTTACAGTAAAGTATTATAATGGTAACATTATTATTAGAAGAAATATAAAAATAGAATTAATCATATTGGATTCGCAGTTTATTAATATACATATAGAAGTGAGTATCTGTAGAATTTATACTCTATTTATATATTAAATATAGAGATTTAGTTTAGAAATATTAAGTGGTGACAAAAGGGGGGCAGAATATGAGTAAAATGGTCAGAAGGATAATTTCAACATTTTTTATTATTTATAGCGTTTCATTTTTACAGACAAGCTCTTTGAATTTGCTTATGACAAAGGTTTATGCAGAACAAGATAATCCTTCTTTAAAAGATATTTATTTAAGTGATGGAGGAAATCTCGATTTTTCAGAAGATAAATACTCATATGTCACAGATGTTGGTAATGATATTGATCAAGTGTTAATTAAGGCTAAACCGTATGATTTACTAGATACGGTTAAGGTTGATGGAGAAATAGTAACTAGAGATGATAGTTATAGAAAAGTAGTACCTTTAGTAAAAGGTAAAAATAAGATAGAAATAGAAGTCTTAGATAATAGGAGCGATGCAACATCTACCTATAATGTGTATATTTATAAGGGAGGAAAAGATGCTGTTTATCTAAAGGATATTAATATAAATGATAGTAATATTGGATTTGATAAAAACACCAATTTCTATAATATAGAGCTAGATGAAGGAACAAATATGATGGAGCTTGAGGCAACTCCAGAGGATGGAAACTATTCAATGACAGCCAATGGAAAGCAATTAAGTAATGATTCTATAAAGGTTAAGTTTAATGGTATAGGAAAATATACTATTAATCTAGGGGTTAAAGATGATGATACTCAAAGAATTGGAAATTATACTTTAAATATGTACTTAGGTATTCCGGTAACACCGAATGTTCAGGATACAATTAATTCAATAATAAAACCTAATCAATGGGTAATAGTTAATGGAAGATGGAGGTATAATGATACCGCAGGTAAGTGTTTGAAAAATACTTGGTATTATGACAATAAATATAAAAGCTATTTTTATTTCAACGCTAGAGGAAATATGCAGACAGGTTGGATGGAAGACGACGATAAGTGGTACTATCTAGAGGCAAATGGAGAAATGCAAACTGGATGGTTATATTATAAAAATGAATGGTACTTTTTAGATAATAATGGTGTAATGAAAACTGGTTGGATTAAAGATAATGATAAGTGGTATTTCTTGAAAGACGATGGCACGATGGCAACAGGATGGATAACCAGTAATGGAACTTGGTATTTCATGGAGCGTAATGGTAGTATGAGAACAGGGTGGATATATTATGGAAAACAGTGGTATTATCTAGATCAATCGGGCGACATGAATACTGGATGGGTAAATGAAAATAATCAATGGTATTTTCTAAATGCTGATGGCAGCATGAAAGCTGGAGAATGGGTGTATTGGAAAAATAACTGGTATTATTTGAATTACGCGGGTAATATGAGGTGTGGATGGCTTTATAAAGATGACAAGTACTACTATTTTAATGAGGATGGCGCTATGAGGACTAGTCCTGTAGAAATTGATGGATATATATATAATTTTAATAATGATGGTTCCGTGAATTTTGGGTAATTACCATATCTAAATCTGACTTTTAATTATTTGAAAAAAGCAAGTTTTGTGTAACATTATAGTAGAAAATACAGAATATATTAGAATAAAAGTCAAAAAGGAACCAATATTTCCAAGGAAATTTGTATATTGTAGAGGAAATAAGTATTAATAAAGGCAGCATATCTATGTTTATTTAATTAAAGAAACTTTAGGAAAATTCGATAATAAATATAGTAATAGATTATATACTTTATGAACTTGAATATGCTGTTTCTGGTGTTTAAATACATTAGAAATGGATGATAATAAATTTCGTAAACATAAGATGGGAGGACATACTAATGAGTGCAAAAAAAATCAATCTTAATAAGATTACTTCTTATTTATTAATTTTTACTGTATTTTTTACACTTATGCAGACAGTAAATTTACAGAAAGCTAGTGCAACTGATGAAACTCAAGTAAAAGGTCTGCAATTTCACATAGGAGATGTGAATGGAAAAACTAAAAATATTGATGGAAACGAGAAAGATGGATATTTATGTGAATTCCTTCCAATAGGTGAAAATTTCACTTTGGTAGCTGATTCGGGTTATTCTATTGTAGGTGTTCAAAGTAGTAATTCAAGTTTTATGAATGTTAAAGGAATTCCAAATTCAAGTGGAGGAAAGGATTATGTAGTAAATACAATAACTGATTATAGTGATTTTACACTTACGGTGACTATGAAAGATAGTTCAGGAAAACAATTTATCTATCCAATAAAGATGAAGTTTGAATCAGATTCTTCTCTTTCGTTCGGAACTTTAAGGGTTACATTAGATGGTAAAGCAACTTACGATTTACTTTTCACACAAACAGATGCAAATGGAAACTACAATATTCCTGATGTAAATTCTGATGTTAAAATGGCGAAAGTTCAGTTGTTCGACAATAATAAAACGCCAATGAATTTTTCTGCTAATGGAGGTAGCAGCGCTGCTGAGGCGACTGTAAACTTAACTGGTGGAGACAATGTTATAAGTATAGCTGTGACAAACCAAAATATCTCTAGACAATATAAGTTGATTATAACTAAAAAAGGAGAGGCTAAATTACAATCATTAGTGCCATCAACGGGTACTTTATTACCAGCATTTAATTCAAGCACTTATGACTATACACTTCAAGTGCCAACGGCTCAAACAACAATTGCATTTACACCAACAGCGGTAGATAATTCATCTACTATTAAAGTTAATGGTGTGACTGTAAAAAGTGGAAGTAGAAGTCAAAATATAAAGTTAGACGAAGGAGAAAATGATGTTGAAGTTATTGTTACAACTAAGGATGGGGATACAAATACATATAATATTAAAGTAACGCGTACAGCTTTATTTAGAAGTTCTCAGCTTATTGGGTTGACACTGACATCAGGAACTCTAACTCCTGCTTTTAATAAAGGAATATATGAATATTCAGGAACCGTCGATAATAGTGTTACATCAATAGGGGTTACTCCAACAGCAGAGGATGTTAATGCGACAATTACGGTTAATGGAAAGAAAGTACCTAGTGGTGCAACTTCGCCTTATATAAGTTTGGATGAAGGTGGAAATACCATAAATGTAAAAGTTACAGATTCTAAAGGAAACAGTAATACATATGTATTAAATATTACAAGAAGATATCCAAAAGATAATGTTAATTTAGCTAGTCTTTCTGTAACTGATGGAACAATGTCACCAAAGTTTGATCCAGAAACTTACCTTTATAGTGTTAAAGTAGCTAGAAATATTGAAAAAGTAAGAGTTATGTATACTTCACAAAATGACAAAGCAAAGATTAAGATAAATGGTAAAGAGTATACTAATGGACAATCTGATTACATAAAACTTGATATAGGAGCAAATCTTGTAGTTGTTGAAGTAACTGCTGAAGATGGAAAAACAACGACTACTTATAAGTTAAGCGTAATTAGGGGAGATATAGAAGGGACCAACCAATGGGTTCTTGTTGGAGGAAATTGGACATTCTATAATGCGGCTGGTATGCAAATTAAAAATCAGTGGGTTAAGTATGACAATCAATGGTATTTCCTAGATATAAACGGGTATATGCAAACTGGATGGATACAGGATTCTGGTAATTGGTACTATTTAAATAAAGATGGTATTATGCAAACAGGTTGGTTTTATGACAAAGGATATTGGTATTACCTTGAAGCTAATGGAGCTATGAGGGTTAATACATGGGCTACTTACGATGGAAAATGGTATTACTTTAATAACTTTGGAGAAATGCAAACAGCTTGGGCACAATATAAAGGTAAATGGTACCTTATGGATGATCATGGGGTAATGCAAAAAGGTTGGGTGACCTATGATAGAAATAAGTACTACTTGAATGATGATGGTAGTATGAGGATAGGATGGTTATATAATGGAAAGTCATGGTACTATTTAGATGATAGTGGAATAATGATAACTGGATGGAAGAATATAAATGGAAAGAATTATTACTTCGATGCAGGTGGAGTTATGAAGACTGGAATGCTGTTCCTTGATGGGCAATGGATAAATTTAAATAATGCATAATTAAGAATAGAAGTGATATCTCATAATAGGATATCGCTTTTATTTTTGTACAAAGGATAAGTTAAAACTATGTAACATTATTTATATATATGTCCAAATAATGTTATAACTGTAGAGTTATGTTTATATTAGTTGAATGTAGAAAAAAATAATGATATTATAAAGTTGGGTAGGATAGTAAATCACTGTCTATAAATATGAATCCATTTATTAAAATATTTCATAAATGAATGCAATTAGATTGGAAGGTACATATAGGAGGAGACAAAATGAATAAAGAGAAAAAAAATGTATCATTAAAGGTTAAACTTCAAGTTTCGTATGTAATTATGTCTATTTTGGTATTTATATCAGGAATAGTGAATTTTAAGCAGCTTAGTGATATAAAAAATGGTATTGCTAATGGAGATACCTTGGCAAGAGATATTACGACAACTGTAGTTGTATGTATCATAAGTATAATTGCTGCAATTTTTGCTGGGTTTTATATGCATAAAAATATAATTTCAAGACTAAATACTCTTCAGAAATTTGCTATGAAGTTGGCAAGCTATGATTTTTCAGAAGGTATTGAAATAACTAAAGATGATGAAATTGGGGCGACTGGAAGAGAATTAAACGTAGCTCAGGAGAATGTAAAAAATCTTATTTCAACTATTTTAAATGAAGCTTGTAATATGAGTGGATTAAGTCAGGAACTATCTGCGAATGTAGAAGAAGTATCAGCCAAGCTTGATGAAGTTGATAATTCATCCAAAAATATAAATGTTACAATGACGGAAACAAGTGCAACGGCAGAAGAGATTGCTGCTTCTATTGAAGAAGTTAATTCCAGCATGGAAAGCTTGGCAAATAAAGCAGCCGATGGAAGTACAAATGCTGAGAAGATTAAAAGAAGAGCTGAAAAAGTTAAGGAAGATAGTAAAATTGCTATTGCAAATACAACACAAATAAGAGAACAAAAAGAAAAGGATATAATAAAGGCAATTGAAGATGCAAGAGTTGTTGAGGAAGTTAAAGTTATGGCTGGGGCTATAGCTGATATTGCGGAGCAAACTAATCTTTTGGCACTAAATGCAGCAATAGAAGCGGCTAGAGCAGGAGAATCAGGAAAAGGTTTTGCGGTTGTTGCAGAAGAAATTAGAAAACTTGCAGAGGAATCTTCCCAAACTGTTTTTACAATCCAAGATACAATATCTAAGATACAGGATGCAGTTAAAAATCTTTCAGATAACAGTAATGATATACTTAACTTTATGTCGAGTGAAGTTAATAAGCAGTTACAGGATTATGCTAAGATTGGAGAAAAGTATAGTAATGATGGTGATTTTGTAAGCTCAATGTCAGAGGAACTAGTATCAATGGCTCAAGAGGTTGAAGCTACAGTTGAGCAGATAAATGAAGCACTTCAAAGTACAGCGGCAGATGTTCAAAAATCTTCTGTAAATAGTGAGAAAATACAATCAGAAATAGAGACTAGTTCAGCAGCTATATCACAAGTGGCCAATGCAGCAACTCAGCAAGCTCAGATAGCAATGCATTTAACGGAATTAGTACAAAAATTCAAATTAAAATAATAAGTTGAAATATTTAATGGCCATCAAATTTAGGATGCATTTATGTGCAAACTATTTTGATGGCTATTTATAAATAACATAAAAGATAATAATATTGCATAATTTGAATATGTTTTCAATTTGACTAAATAATTTGGTTTAAATAGTTTCAATTAAATAGGGTTGGGGGAATTGGCATGAGTATTAAATATAAAACACTCTTAATAGGCTTTTTTAGTATTTCATTAGTAATCGGAGCAACTATTTTAATATTTCATTTATCTTATTTTGGTTATATAAATAAAGACCAGGAGCAGCATATAAAAAGAGACTTCGATGTTATAGAGTATATATTGAAAAGCGAAGAAGAGGATATGGAAACAGTGCTTATTGATTGGGGACAATGGGACGATACGTATAATTTTATAAATACTAAAAAACAAGAATATATAAAATCAAATTTACAATCAGACACACTGAATAATTTAAATTTAAAAAGTATGATATTTCTAAGTAGTAATGAGGAAATAATTTATTCAAAAGAAAACGATATAGAAGCAGAATTAAGTAGAAATATTATGAATAAGTTAATGATTTCTAGTAAAAATTTTGATAAAACAGGATCTGGAAAAATCGGCTTAATATCGCTGCAGGGAAAGGTATATATGGTTGGAATATTACCTATAACAGAATCTGATAAGCATGAAGAGAGTAATGGATTTTTGATAATGACTCGTGAAATTGATAAGAAGTTAGTACAGTATGCAGAAAAGGTATCTTCTGTAAGTTTTAATTTGTCAGAAGCATTTCAAGATAAATATAAGAGAGATAAAGATCTATCTTACATTTACTTAGACGATAGTATAATAAGCTACAATAAAAATAACTTTGAAGCTTATAAAACAATCAAGGATATTAATGGAGAAGACTCTATTCAAGTTACAATAGTGGATACAAATCATAGTGATGAACAGATAAATTATTTTTTGAGAAGTTTTATTTTTAAGTTTTTATGTTTAATAGTTATAGTTATTGTTTTTTACACTCTTAGTTTTGACCGGTATATATTTAAGAGGATTACGAAATTAACTAAATTCATAGAAAAGGTTGGAAAAACAAAAGATATGACGCTAACTATTGATATTAATGGCAAGGATGAAATTCATAAGTTGGCTAATGAAGTTAATAGAATGCTTGAAAGGATTAATTCAGCGAATGATGAAATATTATTTCTTAGCTATACAGACAAACTTACTCACCTAAGAAACAGGTCGTATATGGAAAAATTGTTTGAGTCTATAGATAATAGTAAAGATATTAGTTATCATATCATAATGGGCGATCTTAATGGGTTAAAATTAACTAATGATGCTTTGGGGCACTCAGAAGGAGATAAGCTGCTCCATCTTGTAGGGAAAATACTAAAAGATAATTGTGCTAGTGACGATATAATATCTAGGTGGGGTGGGGATGAATTTGTTATTTTAGTTAAAAACAAAAATAAAGATTATATAACAAATTTAATTGATAGAATAAGAGAAAAATGTGAAAGTGAGGCAGAATTCCATTTCAAGATAAGCATTGCTTGGGGAAGCGCCGGATCGTATGAAGAAGGATCTAACACTGAAGCTATAATGGGATTAGCAGAAAAAAGAATGTATAGAAATAAACTTATGGAAAATAAAAGTGCTAGAAGTGCGGCCATAAATTCGCTTTTGAGGACTTTGCATGAAAAACATAGTGAGACAGAGGAGCATACTATAAGAATTAAAAATCTAAGTGTAAAATTAGGTAAGAGTATAGGATTGCCAAAAGAAAAACTAGATGAATTGGAGCTATTGTCTTCCCTGCATGATATAGGTAAAATTGGAATACCTGAACATATACTTATGAAACCTTCTAAACTAACAGATGAAGAATGGAAGATTATGAAAACTCATTGTGATATAGGTTATAGAATTGCATTGTCAACTCCAGAATTGGCTCATATTGCAAGTAAAATATTGGCTCATCATGAAAGATATGATGGTACCGGTTATCCGAATAAACTTAAAGGAGAAGAAATACCACTGCTTTCGAGAATAATAAATATAGTTGATTCCTATGATGTAATGTCTCATAAAAGAGTTTATAAGGATGCTTTTAGTAAAGATTATATCATTGAAGAGTTAAAAAGATGTTCGGGGACTCAATTTGATCCTCATCTTGTAAAAAAATTCATAGCTTTATTGGAAAGAGATGGTGAACTTTAAAAGTGTTTGTATGTGTGTATAAAAAATATATATAGATATTAAGATTATATATTTTAGCCTCAATTTAGCACATGTCTTACTAGAGATTTAATATTATTTTATTAATGTAAAATGCATATAAGGGAATAAATTAATTAAAGAGTTTTAGAATGACCATATCAAAGATATAATTTTTGTATCACGATATGGTTATTTTTATGCGGATATTTATAGCTCAATTCGTAAATATAGTTATATCATTAATTATATAATTAGATATTTGTCCAATGAATTTTACATAATATAATGCACATTAAAAGTAACTATATATTGTTAGAATATTTAAACTCACCAGTATAAATGATATAATATATATAGATATTTTGGAGGCGATTGGCATGATAAGAAGAATTAATAAAATATTAGCACTTATATTAATTGGGACAAGTATTATAGCTACAATACCAAATAGTGTTTTCAGTACTCCAGTTAAAGCGGAGACTAATGATATTTCGAAAATAATTTTAGATACACAAAGTAATAATATAGCTCTTTCTGGAATTGATATAGGATCAATGGTTCCTGATGGAGATACTCTTGTAGGAATGGCTGAAAACACTACTATAAACCCTCAGTTAGAAAATGGAGTAAAATTGATGTTTAGCAGCAAAGGAGCAAAGTCAATCGATAATGAGGAATGTGGCAAGTTATCGTATAATCTGTCTGGTTCGTTAGTTGATGAAATTTCAGCACAAGTTTATGAGGTTTTGAAAGATCCAATAACAAATGCAGTTGTATCGAAGGCAGAATCGGCTACAGGAGGTGCTATACCAGAGGAAACGCTTAAAAACGTAATCGAACCTATAGTAGAGAAAAACTTACAGGCAGCATTACCAAATGCTATTAAGAGTAGATTTCAGAATATCCCTATATATCAGTATACTGGGAAAAATAATTCAGGTGATGTTATAGCTCAGGCTTTTGTGGTAAAGGGGTTAGTAGGATCAATAGTTAATACTGTGGTAGGAAATGGCGCATATTGCATAAATACTTATAGTGCTAATTTGAGGAATGCATCTTACAGTAGCCTAGATATAGTTCCTTCATTAACATTTGACCCAGCAGCAGGTACAACGGCTTATTCAAAAGCAATTAATTTGGATAATGGTTCTAAAGTTATTGGTGATGGGATGAGTATCAATGTTATTGATTCTGTAAATAACAAGATATATGTAATTAATAATCCAATTTATAATATGTTAAAGGCAAAACAGGGGCAATCAGATAAAATAAATAGAGATTTAAATATTATTGATTTTAATGGTGTTACTGACTTGAGCGGGAGCTTAAGTTTTCCTTTGGATATAGATGGAACTAAATTCTCTATTTTAAGCTTATCATTAACTAAAAACGGAGATATCACAGCAAATAAAAGTTATAAATATGCTGTTGTAGTTGGAGATTACGAAAAGAATTTATTAGATAATATGATTGATGGAGTTAATCTAGGTAATGTTGGGGATAAGATAAAGGGAATGATAAAAAGTGGGACATACAATATGATTCCAGATATAAATACTCAAATTGGCGGCGTGATAGATAAAGGTAAAAATGAATTTGATAAAACTATAGATGGAATAAGTGATGGGATAAATGACATAAATGACTCTTTAGATGATCTTACTGATGCTCTTAAAGATAAGAATAATGATGTTGATGATGCTTGGGATAAAGTGTTTGACAGGTACGATAATGATAAAGGCTGGGGAAAACATGATGGATATATATACTATTATGATAAAGACGGAGTCAGTTTAAAAGGGGTACAAAAGATAAATGGAAAAATATATTATTTTAATAGAATTGATGGAGCTATGGAAACAGGTTGGCAGATTGTAGATGGTAAGAAGTGTTACTTCGATAAGAAGAAAGGCTATGAACTATTTAACCAATGGGTACAAGATGGTGATGATTGGTATTATGTTGGTGAAGATGGAGCCGTTAAAAAGATGGAGTGGGTCAATTACAATGGTAAATATTATTACTTAAAGGCTGATGGGAAGATGGTAAAGGACTGGTTTAAAGTTGATGAGTACTGGTATTATTTTAATAATGATGGATCAATGTCAGCTTCAATTTGGAAATCTTCTAATGGAAAATGGTATTATTTAAAAGATAATGGACAGGCAGCTAGTGATTGGCTTAACTTGGGTAGTAACTGGTACTATTTTAAGAATACATCAGGAGAAATGCAGACAGGTTGGTTTAGAGCTAATGGAAATTGGTATTATTCAAATGATGATGGCTCAATGAAAACAGGATGGATTTATTCTAAGAATAATTGGTATTATTTAGATGAAGGTACGGGTGTAATGAAAAAAAATGAATGGGTAGTTATTGATGGTAAAAACTATTATTTTAATATTAATGGAGAAATGGTAACGGGATCAAGATATATAGATGGAACAAAATATGTGTTTGGTTCAGATGGAACCTTATATTAATTGAAGTCATGAATTAAATCTAAGGGGGAAGACGGCAACTTTCCTCCTTAGATTTTTAAATTATACTCAATATGGGATATTTAATGTAAAATGGTATTATATCTATATAGTTATTCAAAAAAGCTTCGATAATAAATAGAGTAATAAGATAAATTCAGGAATATTATTTGGATAATTGTGAGATAAGAATTCAATTGTTCAAAAGTACATATTATCTCTGCCAAATTTTATTCTAATAGTTGTTTGAATTATGGTAAGACAAAAGTACTTTTTAATATAAGGTACTATGAAAAATATAAGATAGGGGTAGATTTGATGAAATGGAAGTTTATAAATAAAATAATTTCAGCAATTACCGTTTCTATGACATTATTCACTCTAATTCCATTAAGGGCTTCAGCCGAATGGGTAAATGATTATCAAGGGAATTTTTATTATATGCAAGATAATCAAAAAGTTACAGGATGGAAGAGGATTGACGGACAGATATATTATTTTGATGGAAATGGGAAAATGCAAACAGGATGGATCAAAGCAGGCTCTTCATGGTACTTCTTGCAAAATGATGGAGCACTGAAAACTGGGTGGATTAATTATAATAAGAAATGGTATTATGCAGATTCAAGTGGTGTAATTCAAACAGGAATTGTTAATATCTCAGGAAAAGTTTATATTTTTGACGATAACGGAGCGATAAAGACAAATAATACAGTTATAAATGGAGAGTTTTACACTATTGGTTCTGATGGAGAAGTCGTTGGAACTAAAATGCCAACTCCAGAAAAAGAGTATGATGATTCAGGAAATTGCATTCAGGTATTGAAGAATACTGACAATAAGGTAATTACCTCTCCAACTGACTCGAAATTTAATGAAGTTATTGAGGATAAAACTGAATCAGATGACAATCCAAATGAAGGAAGGACCTTTAAAGTTTTACTTAAAGATTCAGATGGATCAGAGCTTAAAACTAAAACTGTTAAATATGGTAAGTCATTTGACTTATATAAGCCAACTAAGGATGGACGTGTTTTTGCAGGATGGAATGCTAAAAGCAATGGATCTGGAAAGAGCTACGATGCAGATGATAGTATAAAAGTAGAAGAAGATATAATACTATATGCACAATGGAAAGAAGATACATCGGTTTATGTAGAAGATATTAATATAAAAGGAAACTCAAATGTTACTGTAAATAAATCCGTTACAATGACAGCAGAAGTATCACCAAGTAATGTTACTAATGCAGATGTGACATGGTCTGTTTCTGATGAAACTGGAAAAGCAACTATTGATAGCAATGGAGTATTGACTGGAGTATCAGCTGGAACAGTTATGGTGAAGGCAACTGCAAAGGACGGCTCTGATGTAAGTGGAACAAAAGAAGTTACAGTTACAAACACAGATGTAGTGGTTCCAGTAAGTAAGGTTACAGTAAGCGGACAATCAGGAGAATCAACAATAACAGCTGAGAATGGAACTCTTCAAATGAAAGCGACTATATTGCCAGAAGATGCAACTAATCAAGCTGTAACTTGGGAAGTTCAAAATAATACAGGAAGCGCATCTATTGATTCTTCAACTGGGCTTTTAAAGGCAATATCTAATGGGACAGTTACAGTAAAAGCAACTGCAAGTAATAATGTTGTTGGAAGTATGACGGTAACGATAAGTGGACAAAGTACAAAAATATTGGTAACTAGGATGGATATTACTACAACTAAAACTGATTTTGCAATTACAGAAGATGGTGGAACATTACAATTGAACTTAAATATAACCCCAACTACTGCAACTAATAAATCAGTAAAATGGTCAATTAAGTCTGGACAAGACAAAGCGACAATTAATAGCTCAACTGGACTTTTAAAGGCGGTAACAAATACAAATGGAACACCAGTAACTGTACAAGCTGAGGCATTAGATGGTAGTGGAGTAGTTGCGACTAAAGATGTTACTATAAGTGGTCAAAAAATTAAGGTTTCTAAAATTACTATAGATGGACAAGATTCAGTAACAGGAACTGGAAAAGTAACTATGGATAAAACTGTATTACCAAAGGATGCAACTAATGGTGCAGTAGTATGGTCTGTTGAGAATAATACAGGAAGTGCTACAATTGATACTAATACTGGTGAATTAACTCCAAAATCAAATGGAAAAGTAACAGTAAAAGCGACTGCTACTGATGGAACGGGTATTAGTGATACGAAAGAAGTCACTATAAGTGGTATCGACAATAATATACCTGCAACTAAGATTAATATAGCAACAAAAGATGGAGCAGCTTTATCAATAACAGAAGATGATGGAACACTTGGATTGATAGCTAGTTTATTACCAAGTTATTCTACAACAACATCAGAAGCTGTAAATTGGGAAGTTATTAGTGGAAGTGATGGCGGAAGTGCTAAGATTGAAGGTGGAACAGTAGGAAGTTCTATAAATATAAAAGGAGTGACTAACGGAACTGTTACAGTAAAAGCAAGTGTAGTAAATGCAGATGGTACAACCGCAATTGGAAGTGCAACTGTAAGGATAGCTGGACAAATTACAAATGTAACAGATATAACAATAAGTCCTGATGAAGCTCCAGAAGTAGTGGTTGGTGGAACATTGCAGATGAGTGCTAGTGTAGATCCGAATAATGCAACATATAAAATAGTGAACTGGTCTGTTTCCAATGGAACAGGAACAGCAACAATTACATCTTCAGGAGTGTTGACAGGAGTATCCTCTGGTGATGTTAAAGTGATAGCTACTGCAGATAATGGAAAGGGAATTAGCAAATATATAACAGTAAAAGTAATTCCACAAGTTAAGGTTACTAAAGTTACAGTTAATGCACCAGATGGAAGTGGAAATGAAATAACGGATGGTGGAGCATTACAAATGACTGCAAGTTTTGAACCAACAGGGGCGACTAGTAAAAGTGTGACTTGGTCGGTAACTCCTGGAACAGGAAAAGCAACAGTTGATAGCAATGGGCTATTAAGCGCAGTATCAAATGGAACGGTTACTGTAAATGCAACTGCAACAGATGGATCAAAAGTTGTGGGAAGTCTGCCTATAACTATAAGTGGTAAAGTAGGGACAATAACTGTGACAGGAACAGGAAATATTTCTACAATAGTTATTCCAAATGGTACATTACAAATGCTAGCAACGGTGGGGCCAACAGATGCAGTTAATAAAGCAATAACTTGGTCAGTAACGCCTGTAACAGGAAAAGCAACAATTGATAGTAATGGAATTTTAACTGCAGTATCAAATGGAACGGTTACTGTAAACGCAGCTGCGACAGACGGGTCTGGAATTGTCGGACAGTCAGTTGTAACAATAAATGCAGCATCTGGAATTACAATAAATCAATCAAGTAATACAGTAGCTGTTGGAAACACAGTGAAATTGACTTCAGTTATAAGCCCAACTAGCGTAACAGGTAAAAAAGTGATATGGTCTATAAGTAATATAGACGGAACAAATACGGATCTTGCGACTATTAATTCAACTGGAGATTTAACAGCAGATTTAACAGCTTTAAAACAAGGCAGCGTTAATATAAAAGCAACTCTTGATGATGGATCAGGAATATCAGTTACAAAAACAATAATAATAAATCCAAATAGTTAAAGAGTGTATAAAATACTAAAGGAAAAATGGTCAAGTTGTAGTTTTATGACTTGACCAAATAATTAGGAAAGATAAGGGGGAGAACTTAATTGTGAAGTATGAATATTTAAGGAAATCTATTGCAGTAAGTCTTGCTATTTCATCATTAATTACTGTAGCTCCAGTAAAGTCTTTAGCTGCATGGATTGAAAACTATGATGGGAGTTGGAGTTATGCAGATATATATGGTTATGCTAATGGAGGATGGAAGCAAATAAACGGAATTTGGTATTACTTTGATTCTTATGGATTAATGAGAACTGGATGGATTCTTGACAACGGAGAGTGGTATTATACTGATCTAAGTGGAGTAATGCAAACAGGTGTAATTCAAATAGAAGGAAAGATTTATATATTTTCAGAAAACGGTGCAATGCAGAAGGGAACTTCTATTATAAATGGAAGGATCTATAACCTTGATGATAGTGGAGCTTGTATAGGAAGTGATTATCCAATACCGACTAAAAGTTTTGATTATTATGGAAATAATACACTTCCATATGTACCAAATCAAATAATTGATGAGGACTCAAAAATGTCAAAGGATATTCCTACAGACCCTTCAAAGGAAGTAAAAAAACAATATAAAGTTAAGTTTAAAGATCCTGAGGCTGAGGACGATGATGATGAGTTGCTTAGGACAAAAACTGTTGATGAAGATACAATGCTTACTTTGTATAAACCAGTTAAGAATGGGTATACTTTCATTGAATGGAATACAAAAAGTGATGGTGATGGTTCAAGCTACGAGTATGATGATAGAATAAAAATAACTAAAGATATCACATTATATGCTCAGTGGAAGAAAAATGAAGACACAAGTGGTGAAACTACTACAAAAGTAGAAAATATAGTAGTTTTAGGACCTATTTCTGGAACTACAGAGATAAGTTCAATAACCACTAAGGGTGGAAGTTTACAAATGAGTAAAAAGGTATATCCTACCAATTCGGATAATCAAAAAGTAAAGTGGCTAGTTGTAAACGAGGATGGATCAGCAACAATAAGTGATACTGGTAAGCTAACAGCGATATCAAATGGAAAAGTTATTGTAAAAGCAGTTGCAACTGATGGCTCAGGAGTTATAGGAACTAAAGAAATAAAAATAAGTGGTCAATAAAAAGTATGTATAAACCTGCACAAGAATATGCTTGGAACAAACTTATTCTTGGCAGGTATTTTTTACATTTAAAATTCTACTTATCTAAGTATTTAATCAGAATAAAATGCAGAAATTAAACTATAAATATATTTAAAATATAATAAATATAGAGTGTGTTATTATAAATTGTTTTTAATTAAGAATCATGAAACTAATATTCATTATGGTAATATAGTTATGTTTAGTGTAAGATATGTATATTAGGGGAATTGTGTAAGATAAATTATATTTTAACAAGGGGGGAATAACTTGAAGATTTTAAATATTGCGCATAGAGGTTATAGTGGAAAGTTTGATGAGAATACAATGTTGGCATTTAAAAAAGCGATTGAGTATAATGCTGATGGAATAGAGGCAGATGTTCAGCTTTCTAAGGATGGAGTTCCAATTATACTTCATGATGAGACTTTAGATAGAACTACAAATGGCCATGGCTTTGTTAAAGACTATACTCTAGATGAACTAAAGATATTTAGAACTAAAAGTGTACCGGAAATTCAACTTTTAAAGAATGATTCTTTGCAGGAAATGGCACATTTAAAGTTAAATATGGCAACAGAAAGAAACTATGAGGAAGGTAAACAAGCTGGTAGCTATAAGGTTGGGAAATATACTATGGAAGAAGTAGAATATTTTCAAAACAGAGGTGGAGAGGAAATACCAACTCTGCGAGAACTATTAGAGCTTGTTGCAGACTCTGATTTGAAAGTATTAAATTTGGAACTTAAGAATAGTGTCATAGAATATAAAGGTCTAGAGAAAAAAGTTTTGTCTATGATTGATGAATATAATTTAAGAGATAAGGTTATAATATCAAGCTTTAATCATACTAGTTTAGTAAAAGTAAGAAAACTTGAGAATAATAAAAAGATCACTTTAGGTGCTCTGACAGAAACTATACTAGTTAATGTACCTAAATATTTGAAAGCCATTTCTGTTGATTGTTATCATCCTCATTTTTCAAGTATATTAAACGAAGAATATATTAAAGAAATTAAAGATGCAGGAATAAAAGTAAATCCATATACAGTTAATAGTTTAGTTGATATGAAAAAGGTGATAATGGTTGGAGTAGATAGTATAATTACGAATGAAGTTGAACTTTTAAATACATTATTATAAAAGTTTTTAATATTAGGAAATTATAATTTAGGGTAACCTCCAAAATAACTATGATCAATAATTTAAAGATTATATTTACTTTTATGTAAACGAAGTTATATTAGATTTAGAATTTGAATCCCGTTATATTAAAATGTAAGGCTGTCTCAAAAAGTATCTATTTCTTTTGAGACAGCCTTGTTATAGTAAACCTAGGAGAGGTTTAAAAGAGCATATTATTTAGGTTAATATATAGATTTTATATTATTAATTTTATAGTTTATATATGATAATTTATACCCAAGCACCGCTTGCAGATAAGTTGTATCCATTAACTACTGTGTTAGCGGCCATAACACCATTTGAGTATAGGTAGTACCAAGTACCATTATCATTAAACCAACCAGTTTGCATTCCGCCCCATGATTGTAAGTAGTACCAATTGCCGTTATCATTTAGCCAACCAGTCTTCATTCCACCCCATGATTGTAAGTAATACCAAGTACCGTTATTATTTAGCCAACCAGTTTGCATTCCACCCCATGATTGGAAGTAATACCAAGTTGATCCATCTTGAACCCAACCAGTAGCCATAGATCCATCAGCTTTAAAATAGTACCAAGTTGATCCATCTTGAACCCAACCTGTCGCCTTATTTCCGTCAGCTTTAATATAAGACCAAGTTCCATCTGAAGCTTGTACCCATCCTGTTTTTACTACTGGAGTATCATCAGGGTCAGTATTAGATTGTTTTCCACCTATTAATGAATAAACATCATCATCTTCGCTCCAAGCAACGATATTATCTTTATCATAAACTGAGAATTCATCAAATGATCCGTCTACTCTGTATACTTTGTCCCAGTCATCAGTATTATCAAATTTGTAGATATATCCACCATCTAATCTCCATAGATTTCCGTCAACATCTGTTTGAACAGCAGCACCTTGGTTTTTGCTGTTTTCACAATCTTCTTTGCTTTGATCTTCCTCATCAGCATAATAGAATCCACTACTTGATTTTAATGTATAAGCTCTAACAGTAACTTTGTCGTTATTGTTAATTTCAGAATTGTAAGCTATAAGCTTTCCAGAACCTACAGTATAGTTAGTTGTAGTGACTACGTTGCCTGAAGTATTTATAAATAAATCTTCAGCATCTAACTTTTTACCATCTTTATCAGAAAGTGCATAAGTAGTTACAGTTTTAGCATATTTAGCGTCATCAATATCACCAGAAGCTTGAGTTTTTGATATTTTTTGAATAGCTTTGAAAGATACAACTTGTCCGTTATTTTCAACTTTGAAGATATCGTTGCTATTATTTGGATCAACTTTAACACCATTTATTTCACTAATTGTAGCAGCTGCACCAGTGGTAATAGTTATTTTTACAGTTGCAAGTCTATATATATAATCTTTATCTTGGGTCAATACTCTATCTTGAACAACACTTGCACTTAATTTATCAGAGCCGCTAACGCTAGTTCCATTGATAATTCCATCAGCTGCATCGTAAGCGTCGTTTGTGTTCTCTATTGTATCTGTCTTTGTTAATGTAGTACCAGAAGCACTTGAAGCTGTTGTTGTAACCTTAACTTTACCTAAGTTATAGTCCGCATCAATATAATTGCCTTTATCATCAGTAAATACATTAAATATTTGATGGGCTGAATCCAATCCATTTAATCCATTAACATTTTTATCTATAGATTTTTGAGCGGCTTTATATTGTGTATAATACCAAACCTTATTATACTTTGCTCCTGGAATTAAATCGAATAGGTCACCATGATTTGAATCTTTAATAGTATTTGCTTCAGTTTCATTATACCTATCATCTGTATCATCTTTGATTTTTTTTCTTAAAGCAGCAGCAGCATCATCTTCAGTATCACCTTTAATATCATCATCAGTTACGCTACCTTTATCTAAGTCAACAGTATAGTCTCCATCTGATATATCTAAATATTTTTCTCCAAATAGAGCTGCGCTATCTCCTGAATCAACATCGTCTAATTTATTGAATTTTCCGTTGGATAAATAGTAAGCTTCTTCGTCATCATTAATTTCTCCATCGATATAAGCTTTACCGTCTTTATATGCTATTGCATTATAGATAGTTCCATCATCAGAACTAATTCTTTTCACCTCAGCAGCATTAGCGCCACTAAAAGGTACTAATGAAGCAACTGTTGCTGCTGCTACTAATAGTGATGTTACCTTTCCCATGCCTCTTATCATAATATTGTCCTCCTCTTATGAAAATAAAATTTAATAGTATTTAAGCTAATTAAAATATTTAGCTAATAGTTATGAATGAATAATCAATTAAATGTAATATTATTAATATACAGGTAAGATTTTGTCATTCACTATAATATACAACTCTTTAAACAGTACTTGGTACTTTTTTAAGTGGTAAATTTTCTTAAGATTTTCTTAACGTGTCTTAAGAAAATCTTAAGGAGGTTGATTTTATAAATAAGATCTGAATATCGAATGAAAGAAGAGCTATACCAAATAGATTTTGATATAGCCCAATTATTAATATATCCTCTATCTAATCCAAGCGCCTGAAGCATTTAATTTATATCCATCAACAATTGTGTTAGATAACATTGAACCTGATGCGCTTAGATAGTACCAAGTTCCATTATCATTTAACCAACCAGTCTTCATAGCACCTGATGATTGTAAGTAATACCAAGTTCCATTATCATTCAACCAGCCAGTTTTCATGGCACCTGACCCAGTTAAGAAATACCAAGTTGATCCATCCTTGATCCAGCCAGTAGCCATGGTACCATCTGCTTTAATGTAGTACCAAGTTCCAGAATCATTAACCCATTGTCCTTTTAATTGAGTTCCATTAGTGTTGTAGAAAGTCCATCCTGCATCAATTTTAACCCATCCTTTGTTTACTACAGGAGTTGTTGGTTCAGCTGGAGTTGTTGGAATTGTCTCTTTTCCGCCTATTATCGAATAAACTTCATTATTTTTATTCCAAGTTACGATATTATTATCATCGTAAACTGAAATTTGATCAAAAGAACCATCGACCTTATACACTTTCGTCCAGTCTTCGTTATTATCCCACTTATATATATATCCGGCATCTAATCTCCAAAGATTTCCGCTTACATCTGTATCAACAGCACTTTTGGAACCATTTACTTTAACATCTTCACTTGATTCATCAGCTAAATCAACATAATAATATCCATTTCTTGAGGTTAATGTTGCTGTTCTAACTTTTAAATTTGAACCATTAGCTGTATATCCGACTAATTTCCCGTTAGCAATAGTATACTTGTCATAAGAAAAAGACTCATTTTTTCCGTCCTTATCAGAAATAACATAAGTTGTCACCGATTTAGCGTACTTAGCTCCATCGATGTTACCTGAAGCTTGTGATTTTGATATTTTTTGAATGACATTGAAGCTTACTGTGCTAGTACCAGAACCCAATGTACTATTGTTTACAGTAAATGTATGTCCGCTATCAACAGTGACGTCCATTCCATTTATTTTAGTTATTTTAGCCCCATTAGCAGAATTCACAGTAACCTTGGCTGTTCTATAAATATAGCTACTATCTTGTCCAATAAGTTTTCCAGTAGAAGTATCAACGCTTGCTGATATTTTATCTTTTCCTGTAATAGAATTAGTGCCATCAGCATCGTAAGTATCGTCTGTATTAGCTATAGTTATAGTTTTTAATGTAGATGAAGATGCAACTGTAGTTACTTTTAGTGATCCTAAGTTATAATCAGCATCAATGTAGTTTCCTTGAGCATCAGTATATACATTTAATTTAGTAATTGCCCCGTTTGTTGAATTGCCCTTTGTATATTCAAATTTATACCATGGGTCTGAGAATTTGTTTCCTGGAAGTTCTTTATCTGATAGTTTTTGGAATGTTTCAGCTTCAGTTTTGTTGAATCGTCCATCGTTATCTTTTTTTAGATTCTTTCTTAGGGCAGAAGCTGCATCATCTTCTGCAGTTTCTTTCATAGATTCATCAGTTACTGAGCCATTATCTAAATTAATGAAATAATCCCCGTTTTGTATATTCACATATTTAGAACCATAGATTTCAGAAGAGGATCCACTATCAATATCTGATAGATTATTGTATTTACCGTTTGCTAAGTAATAAGCAGCCTCATCCTTGTTATTAACTTCTCCATCAATATAAAATTTACCATCTTTGTATGCTGTTGCACTGTATATAGTACCTTCTTGTGAGTCGATTTTTTTATAATCAGCCGCATGAGCAGGCACTATTGAGATAATAGCGGCTGCAGCTACTAGTAATGATGTTGCATTAGTTAATCTTTTTAACATAATTCATCCTCCGTTTTATATAATATTTTATTTAAATAATATTTTTTTAAAATTAAAAGCAATATTTAACTTTTTCGCTATATTATACATGATATATGCAAAAATTTTGGTACTTTTTTTGGAAAAATATCAGAATTGTAAGAAAATTAAGGATGAGAATGATTTGTGTTTTAATATAATATACATCCCTTTAAGTATTAATTAGGTACCTTTTACAGTGGCTTGACGTGATATTTTCATATAGAACTTAATGTGAGTTTATAAAGGATAATTAATTAGAAATATAGGAGTAGGTTATAAATTTCTGAAATCTATAGAGAATTTAAGGTGAAAATAGTGCTATATAGGAGTGGAAAAATTAGAGCAGTATAAAATATATGCAGTTAGAGATTAATTTAGATATAAAAATGTTATAGTTTATAGAATAAAAAAATAACAAGGAAAACTATACCATCGTTTAGATAAGGATGTATTGTATATAAACGACAGTATAGAAAACCTTGTCCTTTTATAAAGGAATAATTAGATTAAAACTATCTAATCCAAGCTCCGTTAGAGCCTAATACATAACCATCAACAGTTGTGTTAGATAACATAGCCCCTGATGAATTTAAATAATACCAAGTTCCATTATCATTTAACCAACCAGTAGCCATAGCTCCTGATGAATTTAAATAGTACCAAGTTCCATTTAAGTTTAACCAGCTAGTAGCCATAGCTCCTGATGGATTTAAGTAATACCAAACTCCATTTAAGTTTAACCAACCAGTAGCCATAACACCATCAGTGTTTAGATAATACCAAACTCCATTTAAGTTTAACCAGCCAGTAGCCTTAGTTCCGTCTTCTTTATTATAAGTCCAAGTTCCATCAGCAGCTTGTACCCATCCTGCAGTTGTAGTTGGAGGATTAGTGTTATTATCATCATCAGAAGATTTTCCACCTATTAATGAGTAAACATCATCATCTTCGCTCCAAGCAGCTATATTGTCTTTATCATAAACTGAAAGTTCATCGAAAGATCCATCAACTTTGTAAACCTTGTCCCAATCATCTGTATTATCAAATTTATAGATATATCCACCATCTAATCTCCATAGGTTTCCATCAACGTCTGTTTGAACAGCTGATGTCTTATCATCTTGAGAACTTACTTCACAATCTTCTTTACTTTCATCTTCTTCGTCGGCATAGTAGTATCCGCCCTTTGTTTTTAATGAATATGCTCTGACAACAACTTTTTTATACTCATTCATTTCTGTATTGTAGGCTATAAGCTTTCCATTAGCTACAGTAAATTTAGTATCTTCATTGATAGTGCCATCAGTATTTAAGAATAAGTCTTTAGCATCTAGGTTTTTACCATCTTCATCAGAAAGTGCATAAGTAGTTACAGTTTTTGCATATTTAGCTCCATCCACATCGTCGGAGTCTTGAGCCTTGGATATTTTTTGAATAGCCTTGAATGATACAGTCCTTCCATCATTTTCAACTGTAAATATCTGTGGTTTGTCGTTTGCGTTTTCCGGGTTAAGTTCAACACCATTTATTTCACTTATTCTAGCTGTAGCAGCATCATCAGTAGTTACATTTACTTTTATAGTTGCAAGTCTATAAATATAATCATCATCTTGTGTCAATATTTTATCTTGGGAAACACTTGCAGTTAGTGCATCATCCTTACCAGCAGCATCGTATTTATCATTAGTATTTTCTATTGTTTCTGTTTTAGTTGATGCACCATCAGCAGTGGTTGTAACCTTAACTTTTCCTAAGTTATAGTCAGCATCAATGTAGCCACCTTTTGTGTCAGTATAAACATTGAAAACTCGTTTATTTTGATCAGTTATTTCCTTTAGTCCATTAACATTATCATTCACAGCTTTATCTGCTGCTTTATATTGTGTATAATACCATGGAGTTTTATATTTAGCACCTGGAATTATATTTAATTTAGTTAAATCTTCAGTATCATCTTTATTTTCATCTATTATATTATCAGCAAAATCTTCATCATATCTGTCATCAGTGTCATCTTTAATTTTCTTTCTTAGATCTGCTGAAGCGTCATCAGCAGTATCGCCCTTAGTATCATCATCAGTTATACTACCTTTATCTAAATCAACAGTGTAATCACCATCATTTATATCAAGATATTTTTCTCCGAATAGATCAGCGTCATCTCCTGAATCAATATCTTCTAGTTTGTTAAATTTTCCATCAGATACATAGTAGGCTTCTTCGTCATCGTTAATTTCTCCATCAACAAAGAACTTACCATCTTTGTAAGCTACTGCATTGTATACAGTACCATCATCTGAATCAATTTTTTTTACATCTGCAGCATACGCAGGTACTAAAGACATAACTGAAGCTGCTGCTACTAATAAAGATGTAATTTTGTTTGCTCTTTTAAACATAATTTTTCCTCCCTAATAATTAAAAATTTAATATAAAAATAAAATTTGTTAACAAAACTTATAATTTCATCTAAAAGTTTTGAAACTAACAGAAACTAATATAATATGATTTAGTTTATGTTCCATTAAATCATTATATAGTAAAAAAGTGACAAAAATGTTATGAAAATATAAATTTAATCTAAACAAATAATTAAATTTTTGTTACTATTTACTTTTTGTTTTTATAATTAATCTTATTTAACAGATTAGTTTATCTGGCATTAATAAAGGACAGGCTCAAGTAAATATACTGCATAAAGTGTACATAATATATTTCATATGATATAATAATTTAGTTAATAATGAAGTAGTATAAGTATATATAAATGAAGTTATAAATTTTAAATAAAGCCATATAGGCTTTATCATTTTAAAATAATGATATATAAAATTTAGGAGGACTTGTCCAATGTAGATAAAGTACTTTTAATAATTTTCGTAGAAATTTTATGAATTAATTGATTATAAATTTAGGAGGATTTAGCGTTGGCTGATTATATAAAAGAAATAGAAAAAAGAAGAACTTTTGCAATTATATCTCACCCTGATGCAGGTAAAACTACACTTACAGAAAAGTTTTTATTATATGGAGGAGCTATTAGACTTGCAGGTTCCGTTAAAGCTAGAAAGGCATCTAAGCATGCAGTTTCTGACTGGATGGAAATCGAAAAGCAAAGAGGTATCTCAGTTACTTCTTCAGTTATGCAATTTAACTATAATAATCACTGTATTAACATATTAGATACTCCAGGTCACCAAGACTTCTCAGAAGATACATATAGAACTCTTATGGCTGCAGACTCAGCAGTTATGGTTGTAGATGCTGCTAAGGGTATAGAAGATCAAACAAGAAAGTTATTCCACGTTGCTTCTTTAAGAGAAATGCCAATCTTTACATTTATAAATAAGATGGATAGAGAAGCTAAAGATCCATTCCAATTATTAGACGATATTGAAAATGAACTTGGAATTAAAACTTATCCAATGAATTGGCCAATTGGTTCTGGTAAGGAATTCAAAGGAGTATACGAAAGAGACAATAACAGGATTATAGCTTTCAATGGTGGAAATCACGGTCAAAATGAAGTTGAAGCAATAGAAGGTTCACCAGATGATCCTAAGTTTAGAGAAATATTGGGAGATGCTCTTCACGATAAATTAATGGAAGATATTGAGCTTTTAGATATTGCTGGAGATGAATTAGATTTAGATGTTGTACGTCGTGGAGAATTAACACCAGTATTTTTTGGATCAGCATTAACTAACTTTGGTGTGGAACCATTCTTGGAACATTTCTTAGAAATGACTACATCACCACTTGCTAGAAATTCAAGTGGTGGAACTATTGATCCATTTGATGATAAGTTCTCTGCTTTTGTATTTAAAATTCAAGCAAATATGAATAAGGCTCATAGAGATAGAATCGCATTTATGAGAATTTGTTCAGGTAAATTTAATAAAGGTGAAGATGTATACCACATGCAAGGTGGAAAGAAGATTAAATTAGCTCAACCACAACAATTTATGGCTCAAGATAGAGAAATTGTTGAAGAAGCTTATGCAGGAGATATAATCGGTGTATTTGATCCAGGTATATTTTCAATTGGAGATACACTATGTGCACCATCAAAGAAATTTAAATTTGAAGGAATTCCAACTTTTGCACCAGAACATTTTGCAAGAGTAAGACCAGTAGATACTATGAAGAGAAAGCAATTTATAAAAGGTGTTTCTCAAATCGCCCAAGAAGGAGCAATTCAAGTATTTAAGGAAATTCACATTGGTATGGAAGAAATAATAGTTGGAGTTGTTGGTGTGCTTCAATTTGAAGTATTAGAATACAGATTAAATAGCGAATATAATGTTGATGTTAAAATGGATAGATTAGATTACAGATATGTAAGATGGATTGAAAATAAAGATGTTAACATGGATTCATTGAACTTAACTTCTGATACTAAGAAGGTTAAAGATTTTAAGGATAGAAATCTTCTTATATTCCAAAATGACTGGGGTATAAGCTGGGCACTAGAACATAATAAGGGATTAATCTTATCTGGTGTAGGAAAAAGTGAGGACTAAAAACTATGTATTAACAGATTTATATTACAAGTAAATATGTAAAAATAATGAGAGCTTAGGCAGATTAAAGAAAATAACAAGTCCAAAATGTCATGATTATTTTTTTTATGTGCTTTAAAAGCTCTCATTATTATTATATAAATTCTAGGAACTAAAAGCCTTTATAGGAACCATATAAAATCACATCTTCTGCATCACCAGATTGAATAGGAGGGCTTACAGCAATATTATACGTTTTATCTATAGGAAGAGGAGTATTATTTAAGGAATTATCATACTCATCTGATACATAATAATGATTTACTTGTCCACTAGAAGCGCGAGTTACTTGTAAATCTACAACTATATAATAAACTGATGTTGGAGCTACAGTTCCTGTCACTCGTACCGTTCTAGTAATGGAGGTATTTGAGGGGAATGGATTGCAATTACCTCCGCAAGCTTCTTTACAAACTTTAAATAAAATCGATTCAAGTTCTTCTTTGCATATTTTTATATATTTCTCACAACAATCATCTTTGAAGTATTCATCGTTATATTTTTTTTTACAACAATCCTTAGAATATTTATTAGTACATTCCTTTTTCAAACATTTATTGGGGGAATATGGATCATAATTTACTATTATAAATGGCATAAGATAGTTGTCTGAACTTTTTACAGATCCGAAGCTTGTGAGTATATCTTCATTTCTTCCATATAGTATTATACCCTTATTTTTCAAACTATTTTTTACCCATGACGAAACTATTGTTGTAATATCTATTGTTACTGATATATTATCTGTCAATGGATAAAAGTTTATTACAGTATAATGATCATAATTAGGAGAATTATTATAAGTTGTATAAGTACTGAAGTATTCATAGAGCGGACTTATGGAGAATTTTTTACTAGTATCATAATAAAAATTATCAGTTTTGAAAAGCGTAAGCTTTGCATTATGAACTGTAGCATTAGTAGGTATTGATGAGATATCCCAAAACAAATAACTGTAGTAGTTATAGTTACCATCAGCGCCTACTATTATTTTATCTTCATTTAGACTTTTATCAGAATATTTATTTGTAATGCTTAGGCTTTTAATAGCTGGAATTGTAATACTATTCATTATTAACCTCCATTTCTCCGATACTATTGCAATATTATAGTATTACTTCACATTACTTAAAAACAGGTTCCACTTTAATATAGTATATGAGATCTATAAAAAGGAGTGAATAAACATACTATTCAAATTTTATACAAATAGCTGAGTACTTTATGTGGAATTATTTTCAAAGATAATTAGAAGATTAAGATATACTGTATGTTATATTTAACACAATGAAAAAATAATAAGTTCATCAGTCAAGATTATTTAATTCTTTAGAGAAAATTATAATACAGTCAAATACGTGGATGACTTTTAGAAGTATGTTAAACTCACACCTTGCGGAGCAGATTTTTTATAAAAATTATATAGGCATATTAAAAACATGGAGTCGGATATTAGACTCCATGAAATTTATATTATGGTTCCTATTAATGTTTGAAGCTATTTATAACGGTTGTCGAACTAACTGATTGGGTACCAAATAATTTAGGAGTAATAATTATCTGATAGTTACCAGCCCCAGCCCATACTTCAGCAGTAGCTCTTGTAGCACTAGCAGCAACTTGAAATGTTTTATAAAAAGTTTCATGACCACCATTACGAGAAGCAACGGCTTGTATTTCAATAAAACCTGCATCATTGTGTGCAGGGATAGTTCCTGTAGCATAAATTGTTTGAATAGTGCTGTTTTGAGGTGTATCAAAACTTGCCATTAAATAACATCTCCTTTAATTGATTCCTTAGATTTTTTGTATATTTATAGTATATTATATTATTGTTTTTTAATTGTGATACAGCAATACATAATTTAGTGGGGGAAGTAAATTATCTTAAATTTATGATTAAAAGAATTCTATTGATCAATTTGTATTAAGTTAAGGCACGTAAAAATAAATAACAAGTCCAATTTGTCATGGATATTTTTCATCAGATAAATTGACTATTATTTTTTTGAATACACTAACATTAAACTCATTTAGAAGTAAGATTCAAAAAAAGTCAATAATAAGAAATAATAAATCATAATTTAAATCAGCAGAGAGTAGAATATTATAATCAGAATTTTGGAGTGGTTTAATGAAAGACAACTTGGTTAATATTGTAATGCAATCAAAGGATGAATTAATTAATGATACTGAAAATTTAAAAGAAGATATTTCATGTGTCGTAAAAGATAAGATGAAATTGGCGTTTTTTGTAAGGCTAGGATTAGATAGTTTTTTAGGCGATATTATTGAGGGTCTGTCACAAGAATATGAGATAAAAAAAATTATAGTAACAGAATATAAGCAAATTGAAGATGGTATGCAATGGGCAGATATTTGCTGGTTTGAATGGTGTGATGAATTAATAGCATATGGAAGTAAATTAGAGTTAGCTGGAGAAAAGAAAGTTATATGTAGGCTTCATAGTTATGAAGCCTTTACAGATTATATTAATAATGTGACTTGGAACAGTATAGACAAGCTAATAGTAGTAGGAGCACATATAAAAGATTTCATTGTTCAAAATTTTGACATAGATGAAAAAATAATTAGTGTTATCCCAAATGGAATAGATGAAAAAAAATGGACATATAAAGAGCGAGAAAATGGATTTAATATAGCTTATGTAGGATATATTAATTATAAGAAAGGTCCTATGCTTTTATTGCATACATTTAAGGCTATTTATGATGAGGATAATAGATATAAATTATATATTGCAGGAGTTTTTCAAGATAATAGAGATGTGCTTTACTATAATCAAATGGTTAGAGAATTAGGATTAGAGAATAATGTTATATATGAAGGCTGGCAGAATGATTTAGATAAATGGCTTGAAGATAAAAATTGTATTTTATGTACAAGTGTTCTTGAATCACAAAATATAAGCGTAATGCAGGCCATGTGCAAAGGAATAAAACCAATAATACATAATTTTGTAGGGGCTAGAGTAATATATCCATCTCAATATGTATGGAATACGATAACTGAAGCTGTCGAAATGGTTTCTGATAAAAATTATACTTCAAAAGTATACAGGGCATTTATTAAAGAAAGATATTCATTAAATGATCAATTAATAAAAATCAAAGATCTATTGATTAGTTCGTCCGAAAAAGGATCTAAAGAAAATTTGAATTATATAAATCCAGATCATTTAAGGAAAAGTAGTGACCAAGTTGATTTAATGAAAACAAAATTTATGGTAAATTCAGATGACATGACTAATACAGAAGCATTATTTGATTATTTATTAAGCATCAATGATGAAGAAAGCTATATGAAATATTTAAGTGAGTGGTTTATAAGAAGTAAATATGAATTAACATTCAAATTCAATTATTATTATGGAAATATGTATAGGAGATTTACTAGTTATTCAAGATTTAAATATATGCAACAAAATGTATACGAGGAAATGGATAAAATCGGGGAAAGAATTTTAGATGAGAATTATTTGACTTATTTTAATAATAAAAAAATGAGTTTAAAAGAAAATAAGAGAAAGATTTTATTTATATTAAATGGTTTGGATATACATCAGAGTGTAACACAATTCTTTATAAATTATTTAGAAAGTTCTGAGAATGCTAAAGATAGATATTCAGTATTGAGTCTTTTAAATAAGAATGAATTTAATAATAGTAAAGAAAGTATAGAATATTTTAATAATTTAAATGTAAATTTACTTGTACCAATTAGCAATTCTATTGAGGATAAAATTAAAGAATTCTACACCTATATAAGTGAAGAAAATTTTGATTATGTAGTATATCAAAGTTTATATTTTGCACCGATAGGAATATTGTTATACCCATTATTAAAAAAGGTTTGTAAAATTATTGGAAAAATTCAATTTCAACAGCCGGAAGATTATTTTGATAAGAAATTAGATTTTTGTTACACGTATATTAAAAAAGATAATTGCTGTGAAAATATATTTGAATTAATTTCACCAATAAATACTGAGTTAGTGGATAAAAATCTTAATATAAGAACTTTATTTAATATTGATAGGAAGAAAAAAGTAGTAATTTCAATTGGAAGGTCTATAAAGTATAAAAACAATGAATTTTGGAATTTTGTAATTAAGCTTATTAATGAAATAGATGACATATGCCTTGTTGTATTTGGAGGCGATTATAGCGAGTTTGAAGAATATGTTCCAAGTAAATTAATCCAGGAATGCAAGGTGATTTTTGCAGGATTTAATTTAGAAGCATCATCATATCTAAAAAGTTGCGATTTTTATTTGAATTCATATCCTGGTGGAGGATACTCTTTAGAAGAAGCTTATTATGCAGAATTGCCTATTATTACTTTTTATAAAGAAGAAAATAATGAAGCATTTGATGTAATGAATGCTAGTTATATGGCTCCAGCATATTTATATAATAATGCAAAAACTATTTTCCCTAAAACAGGTGATTTTGATAAATTATTAAGTTATTCTAAAAAATTAATTCAAGATAACAGCTTTAGAAATACTGTGAAAATGAATAGAAAAATAGAAAGCAATAATTTAAAATTTGAGTATTTTGTAAAAGAGTTTGAAAAATATATGGATAATATAGCAAATAATAATGGGAGAAATAATAAATGATAAAAAGTAAAAAAATATTTCTAACAGGTGGTGCAGGCTTTATAGGCACAAAGTTGTGCGAAAAGCTTAGCAGTAATAATGAATTATTAATATATGATAATTTAAAGAGAAACTCGATTAAAAATACAAAATTATTAAATAAAGATAATATAAAATTAGTTAAAGGAGATATTTTAAATTTTAATTTTTTAAAGCATGTCATAGATGAATTTAAACCTAATATAGTAATCCATTTAGCTGCGATTGCAGGAATAGATACTGTTATAAAAAATCCAGTGAGTACTATGAAGGTCAATATGATTGGAACTTATAATATTCTTGAATCATTAAAAAATCAAAAAATAGAAATATTTATAGATTTTTCAACTTCGGAGATATTTGGATCTTATGCATATAAAGTTGATGAAGCTCATACAACAAATTTAGCTCCTGTAGGGGAAGCAAGATGGACTTACTCAGTCTCAAAACTTGCAGGTGAACATTTAGCTTATAGTTTTTATAAGGAGTATGGACTTCCAATCGTAACAATAAGGCCTTTTAATATATATGGAGATGGTCAGGTTGGTGAAGGCGCGATTCATCAATTTGTTGTAAGAGCCATCAAAAATGAACAGATACAAATTCATGGCGAAGGAAATCAAATACGATCTTGGTGCTATATTGACGATTTTATAACAGGAGTAATGTTATGCTTAGATAATGAGAAAGCAATAGGACAAGCATTTAATATTGGAAATCCAAGAGGAACTATTACTATAGCCATGCTTGCAAAATTAATAAAGAGAATAGCAAAGTCTAAATCTGAAATTGTTTATGTACCAAAGAATTATGTGGATATAGAACTTAGAAGTCCAAGCATAGAAAAAGCTAAAGAGATTTTGAAATTTGTACCTAAGTATGATTTAGATGAGGGGTTAGAAAGAACAATTAATTGGTATAGAGGTGTTCTAAATGATTAAACTCGCTTCTCCAGATATAGGGCAGGAAGAATTGGATGAAATAAAAAAAGTTTTTGATTCAAAATATTTGGTGCAAGGAGACAAAGTAGAAGAATTTGAAAATCAATTAAAAGAATATTTAAATGCTAAATATTGTTTTGCTGTTAGCAGTGGAACTGCTGCATTGCATTTAGCTTTGCTTGCTATTGGAATAAAGGCAGATGATGAAGTTATAGTACCTGATTTTACTTTCCCAGCAACAGCTAATGTAGTAGAAATTGTAGGTGCTATAACTAAGTTTGTAGATATTAAACTAGATAGTCTATGTATAGATACAGATAAAATAGAGAATGCAATTACTGATAAAACAAAAGCAATAATACCTGTTCATGAATTTGGACAGTCAGCAGATATGGATAAAATAGTGACCATAGCTAAAAAATACAATTTAAAAATCATAGAAGATGCGGCGTGTGCACTTGGAGCGGAATATAAAGGAAAAAAGGTCGGAACGATTGGAGATATTGGTTGTTTTAGTCTTCATCCAAGAAAAGCTATAACAACGGGTGAAGGTGGAATCGTAGTTACAAATAATTCTAAATTAGCAGAAAACATTAGAACACTCAGAAATCATGGACTGAACTATAAAAACGGGAAAATAAGCTTTGTAGAGGCAGGTTTAAATTATAGAATGACAAATATCCAAGGAGCTATTGGAACAGTACAAATGAAAAAATTAGAACTAATAAATGAGAGAAGAATTGAATTAGCAAATAAGTATAATAATTTGCTTAAAAATGTGAAGTTTATAACATTACCAGAAAAAAAAAGTTATGAAAAACATGTTTGGCAGACATATCATATACTTTTAGATAAAAGAATTGACAGAGATAAATTAATTATAGAGTTAAAAGATAAAGGAATAGAAACTAATTTTGGTGCTTATGCTGTACATGAAGAGCCTTACTATAAAGAGAAATATGGGTATGAAAATTGTCAATTTTACAATTCTGTATATGCTCATAAGCATGGAATAGCATTACCTTTGCATAACAATATTTTGTGGAAAGAGATAATTTATATTGTATCAGAATTGGAGAAAATATTAAATGAATAATAATATAATAATGTATTTCAAAGAAAATGGAATGATGAATCCAAAGAGAAGTATTAATCTAATATGCAAAGCGATAAAATTTACTAAATTGGATTTAAGTGGACTTATAGTTTTTACTGAGGCTGCATGTGGGGAGTTTATATATACGCCTATAATAGCAGCAATGGCTGGGGCTAAAAAAGTGTATGCAATAACTAAAGACTCAAAGTATGCATCTAAAGATGAGGTGAAAAAGAAAACAATGCTATTTGCTGAACTTTGTGATGTTGTAGATAAAATAGAGATAGTATTTGATAAAAGGAATATTAATCAAGCTGATATAGTAACTAATTTAGGTTTTGTAAGACCTATTGATAAAGAAACAATAGATATGATGAAAGAAAATGCAGTGATTCCATATATGTGTGAAACATGGGAATTAAGAAATGAGGATATAGATATAGAGTATTGCAAACAAAAAGCTATTAATGTAATGGGAACAAATGAAAATTATCCAGGATTAGATACATTCAAATTTAGTGGTCCACTTGCAGTGAAGATGTTATTTGATGTGGGCATAGAGATTTATAAAAGTAAGATTGTAATTGTAAGTAATGATAATTTTGGACAGATTATATACACCACATTATCAAAATTGTCATTAGATGTAGTTGTGATAAAAAATTTATTAGAAGAAAACCATGATTTATTAATAAATACAGATGCTTTAATTGTAGCAGATTATACTTCAGAAAAATGTTTTATAGGCATGAATAATTCAGAAATAACATCAAAGAAATTGAAATCATTGTCAAGTTTTATAACAGTGATACAGTATTCTGGGATAGTGGATATTGACGATTTAAAAGAAAACTGTATAAATTTTTATCCGGATTATAAAGTTGGAAATTATAGAATGGGCAAAACATTAGCATATTTAGGACCTAAACCAATAATTGATTTACATTGCGCTGGACTTAAAGTTGGAGAAATCATGTATAAAAATAGTAAAAAACATATTAGAAATAAATTGTGTCAAGAATTTTTATAAGTAGGAGGAAGGTTAAAAATGAAATTATCTGAATTAGTTAATAAGATAGAGAATATTAGTATTTATAATGATGGAGAATTTGATAATCTTGATTATTCAAACTCTAAGACGAGAAGTAGGATTTTAACATTTATTAATGATGAAAAATATATACACACATTATCAGAATCTGTAACTTGTATAATATGTGATGCTAAAATAGCTAAAATACTTCCTAATAAATATGGGATTTGTTTATCAGAGAATCCACGTTTAAGTTTTTACTTAATCCATAATTGTTTATGCAGAGATCTTAACTTATATAATAAAGAAGAGTTTGAAACTATTATAGGAGATAATTGTATAATACGTGATAGGAAAGGTATAAGCAGAAGAAATGTAATTATTGGTAATGGTGTAACTATAGAGGAAAATGTTATTATTAGAGAGAACGTTAAAATATTGGATAATTCAGTGATTAGATCTGGAGTTATACTCGGAGGTGAAGGATTTCAGTTTAATAAAGAAGGAAGAATTTTTTTTATTGAGCATTGTGGCGGTGTAGAAATAGGTAGGAATGTTGAGGTGCAATACAATACCTGTATTGATAAAGCAATGTTTCCATGGGATAATACTGTAATTGGAGAAGAAACAAAAATTGATAATTTAGTACATGTAGGACATGGAGCAAAGATTGGTAAAGGATGCTTAATTGCAGCGAATGCATTAATTGGTGGAAGTTCAATCATTGGAAATGATTGTTGGATTGGTGTAAGTGTAACTATATCAAATGGACTTATTATAGGTAATAATGTGAGTATTAAAATAGGAGCTGTTGTTACTACCAATATAGCAGATGGAAGCGCTGTTTCAGGAAATTTTGCAATAGAACATAGCAAATTTATTAAATTTATTAAGAGTATAAGATGAGTTGTATATTTATGCTTTATGTGTAGTTATAGAGTTAACGTGCAAGATAAATGATGTAGTAGTAGTCAAAAATCTAGATAGTAATATTATGGATGTTGGAAATCCAACTAAACTATATAATAACGGTTAAATAATAAAAACAAGTAAGAATGAGATAACATATACTTTTCTTTAGTATATACTATCTCATTCTTATTTTTTCAATATACTGCAAAATCAAAGAACTAATTAATAAGAAAAACATATTATATTATTGAACTTAGGCACATTTAAATAAATAATAGATGTATTTGCGTTAACCGGAAAAAATTTACTAACCAGGGGAGAATTTAATGTTAAATAAGGATAACTTGAGTTATAAGATTAATAATAAAACAGCAACTATAGGTATTGTTGGGTTGGGATATGTAGGTCTGCCTTTAGCGGTTGAATTTGCAAAAAGTGGATATAAAGTATTGGGATTTGATATTCAAGAGAAGAAAGTTAATATGATTAATAATGGTGAAAATTATATTAGCGATGTTATGACTGAAGAATTAAAGTTTGCAATTAAAAATAGAAGATTAAAAGCAAGTAATGAAATTAAGTTTTTGAAAGACACAGATGTAATATTAATTTGTGTTCCTACTCCATTAGATAAATATCAACAACCTGACATAAGCTATGTTAAAGAATCTACAGAATCAGTTGGAAAGTACTTGCATGAAGGGATGCTCGTGATTCTAGAAAGTACAACCTACCCAGGAACTACTGAAGAATTAGTATTACCTACATTAGAGAAAATGTCTGGTTTAAAGTGTGAAAAAGATTTTTACTTAGCGTTTTCACCTGAAAGGGTGGACCCGGGAAATTCAATATATAATACTGCTAATACGGCAAAGGTAGTCGGAGGAGTAGGAAGAGATAGCACGGAAATAGCAGCAGAATTATATAGAAAAGTTTTAAATAGCGAAATTTTTGAAGTATCTACGCCAAGAGTAGCTGAAATGGAAAAGATTCTTGAAAATACTTATAGAAATATAAATATTGGATTAATTAATGAAATGGCAGTTATATGTAATAAGATGAATATAAATATTTGGGAGGTTATAGAAGCAGCAAAAACTAAGCCTTATGGGTTTCAAGCATTTTATCCAGGTCCCGGGCTTGGCGGGCACTGTATACCATTGGACCCATATTATTTAACATGGAAAGCTCGAGAATACGATTATCACACAAGACTTATAGAAACCTCGGGAGAAATCAATAATTTTATGCCTCAATATATAGTGCAAAGGTCTGCTACTATATTGAATAAATTTAATAAAGCTTTAAATAGGGCAAATATCTTGATATTAGGAATCGCCTATAAAAGTGATATAGGCGATTATAGAGAAAGTCCAGCGCTTAAGATAATAGAAAATTTTCAAAAACAAGGTTCAGAAGTAAAATTTTATGATCCATATATATCATCTTATATGTATAAAGGAGAAGAGCATTATGGAATAAAATTGACACAGGAAGTATTAAGGAATGCAGATTTAGTTATTATAACCACTGCCCATAAAAAATATAACTATAGTTTTATTCAAGAAAATTCTATATTCATATTTGATACAAGAAATGCAACTAAAAATGTTCAAAACAAAGATAATATTGAATTGCTATAAGATACTAAAAATATCTATGGAATTAAGAGCATATTCCATAAGATAGGAGGATTGCATGAAGAATCAAGTAAGTTTGTGTATGATTGTAAAAGATGAAGAAGAATATTTACCTAAATGTCTTAAAAGTATTAAGGATATTGTTGATGAAATAATAGTAGTTGATACAGGTTCTACAGATAAAACAGTAGAAATTGCCCAAAATTATGGTGCGAAAATTTATTACTTTAAATGGAATAATAATTTTAGTGAAGCTAGAAATGAATCTTTAAAATATGCCACAAAAGATTGGATATTCATATTAGATGCAGATGATGAGTTGAGTTTAGAGGGAAGAGAAGCCTTTAAAGTATTACTAGATATGGAATTAGATGAAAAAGCAATTTATCATTTTGAAACATTAAGTTACTATGGAAGTGTGATAGAAAATGGTAATATTGCTGTAAATTTAAATCCACGGTTATTTAAAAATTATCGTGGTATTCATTATGAAGGGGAAGTTCATAATCAATTAATTAGGGTAGATGGAGATTATAATGCTGTTTGCAATGATGTAAAAATATATCATTATGGATACCTTGATAAAAGAATCATTTCTAAAGATAAAAGAAATAGAAATATACCTATTTTGAATGAGCAAATTAAAAAAGATCCTAATAATAAATTTGCTTATTTTAATTTAGGAAATGAATATGGGGCAGAAGATGATACGAATAAAGCGTTGGAATGCTACTATAAAGCCTATGAAAATTTTACTCCCAATATAGGTTTTGGTTCCTTATTGATATTACGAATAATTGTCTCTAATTTAATATTAAAAAAATATGATAAAGCTTTAAAATTTATAAGTATAGGAAATTCGAATTATCCCAAATGTACAGATTATTATTTTTATGAATCGATTGTTTGGAAAGAGACCGATAGACCTACTCTTCAAATAAAGGCATTGAAAAAATGTATTGAACTTGGTGAACCGCCTTCTGAATTTAAATTTATATTTGGAACATGGAGTTATAGAGCTTATTATGAGTTGGGTAAGGCCTATATGAAATATAGGGATTATTATACTGCTTATAATTATTATGTTGATGCGTTGAAATCAAAACCCGATTATATTGAACCTTTATATGATATAGCAGATGTATTAAAAGCACAAAATGTATCACTGGAAGAGATGAAAAGAATAATGGAAGAGTTTTTTCCAGAAGACAAAAAGGTTCATTATGGAACTATTGCTGATTTATTTTATTATATTGGATATTACAACATAGCATTAGAATATATAAAAGAATATGAAGAATCAGTAAATGTTACTGAAAATACAATCATGTTAAAATCAAGATGTCTTATAAGAACTGGAGATTTTAAAGAATGTACTAGTATAAATTATAATGATAAAAAAAGCTCAAATTATGTAATTTTGTCTATGTATAAAGTTTTAAGTTTCGTATTACTAAATAGATATGAAGATGCATTATTTATAGTAAATAGTTTTAACGCAAAGAATTTATCTAATTATGATAAAAAGTATTTAGGAGTATATTCTGAGTTAATAAAATTAGTAACCCAAAAATCAACAAGTATGTTGTCAGAGGATGAAAATGATAAAGAATATATGAATATAATTTTAGAAGTTATAGAAATATTGCTTATAAATAATAAATTTGATGAATTAACAGTAGCAGTTAATTTGCTGAATTTAGTAAACACTAAATATGCATTACTTTATCTTGGGAAATTATATTATAAACATGGGTATGTTGATCTTGCGAAGAAAGAAATATTAAGATCAATAAAAGAAGTAGATATATATGATGCAGAAGGATTAGATATATTAAAATACTAAATTAGTTAATAGAGGTATTCAAACCATAGATCATACTTATGGGATAGTTAACCGAAATTGAATAAACTTTTGTTCCATAGGGTTATGAAATTTTTAATAAGAGGTTTCATGTGCAAGGTTGTGCCAATTTTTGCATAATTCTAACATAAAATTAGGACAAGCAAAAAACGCATAACCTTGTACTAAGAACTCTAACAGTTTAGATTCAATGATTGTTTCACGAAATGTATGTAGTTTCTAGTATGGAAACACATTCTAATTAGAAGTCTAATTAATTGTTTATCTATAGAAATTTTTAAAAAATTCATTGTATTTATTAGATAATAATGGTGAATTGTCATTCTTTATGTGATATTTATGTTTGGTTGAATTATTATATTACAAAGGAATGACTTAATTATTTTATAGCAATAAAGAATCCGTACTTTCGATAAGTTAACACATAACTTATAGTTATAAGCTGCATTTTAATACAACATCTTTGCCACCAGAAACTTGTTTGCCAATAATGGGACTTAATGATTTTAATTTGTCATGATTTACTATTATAACTGGAGTTATCAGTGATAATCCTTTGGATTCTATAAGTTTTCTATCTATTTTTAAAATAGGTGTACCAGCAGTTACTTTAGTATTAACAGATTTTAAGATTTCAAATCCTTCACCGTTTAATGAAACAGTTTCTAAGCCTACATGAACTAATAATTCAATTCTATTACTAGTGGTTATTGCAAAAGCGTGTCCACTATCCATTATTAATGATATAGTACCGTCACAAGGTGCAACAACTATATCACCAGTGGAATTAATTGCGATTCCATCACCCGCCATTTTGTCTGCAAATACTGGATCAGGAACTTCGCTTAGATCTATAGTTCTTCCTGAAATAGGAGCAATTATAGTTAATGGTTTCTTAAAAAAATTAAACATAAATATATGACTATATTAAAGATATTTTTAGATATATTCTACTTTATTGGGATATATAAGGAGAAAATATTTCTGAACGATAATCTTCAAAAAGTCATTCACCTCTCTTTCGTGTATTCTAATTATTATATAACGTTAACATAATTACAATGAATTATACTAGTCAACTTTCTTATTGATATGTGTATTCTTAAGTAGAATGCGTAAAATAAAATCACAAGATTCAACTAAGGTGTATTAAGTATAATATAGGTTAATTTTACTTATATTTTATTTAAAAGCAATAGTATTACATAATAGTGTGAAAATTCACGTAAAAAGTGGAAAATTTCATAAAGGTGTAGTAGGCATTCCTATTATATTTAACATTTCATTATTTTCTAAGTACTATCATTTCACAGTGGGGCGAATTTTTTGGAGTTGATTTCTCTGCTCAAGTAGTAGGAACTAGTGGTCTCACCATGATAGCCGATATTAAGACATTGGACATGGGAATGATTGGTGCATTACTCATTTCAGGACTTGTAATTTATTTACATAACCGTTTTTTTTGATACTGAATTACCAGAATAGTTGGAAACGTTTAGCAGATCTACATTTGTATTTATGATTGGATTCTTTGTTATGATTCCAGTAGCAGTTCTTGCGGCATTTATATGGCCTGAAATTCAACTTGGAATGCATAGTTTTCAAGGTTTTGTAAAAGGTGCAGGGGCATTAGGTGTATGGGTGTTCATTTTCTTAGAACGTGCTTTAATTCTATTTTATGTGGTTGAAACTTCGAATCCAGAATATACTCGTGAAAATGAAGTAATGGATGGAAGAGAAAAACATGTATTTGGAATATGTAAAAAAATTATTGAAAGTGCTACAAGCAAAGACAGAGGTTTTGAAGTGGATGCACATGCAACATATATTGTAGATTTAGCATGTGCAATAGCTTAAAATACAAGGG
Source organism: Clostridium sp. YIM B02569 (assembly GCF_022320765.1). Taxonomy (NCBI): domain Bacteria; kingdom Bacillati; phylum Bacillota; class Clostridia; order Eubacteriales; family Clostridiaceae; genus Clostridium; species Clostridium sp. YIM B02569. Next base: position 278,583 of record NZ_JAKJJX010000002.1, read on the forward strand.
AAAGATTCTTACTTATAGTTCTAAATGAAGGTGCTGTAGAAAACTTCGATAGGACAGCAAATGTAATGTTTCTCATACAACTATTTTACGTTTTACACATAAATTAGGATTACAAGGGTATAGTGAAATGAAAATTCATTTCAAATGGGAAGATAAGCAACAAAATTCATTCGATAATAAAAAAATTGAAAAAACATATAAAGATATTGAGAAGACCATGGAAATTATGAAAGAAAGAGATTTCTACGATGTATTTGAATTAGTTGAGAAGGCAGATAAAAATTATGTTTATGGATCTGGAGCAGTACAAAAAAATGCAGCAAAAGATTTAAAGCGTAGTATGATTTTTGGCAATAAGCTAATCTATGTCATAGAGGGAAGGGAAGAAACTAACATTATTTTAGATGCTTTATCTTCAAAAGATATTTTTTTCTTATTATCTTTATCCGGAAACAATTTATTTATGAATGAGTTTGCGCAAAAGTTAAAGGAAAAAGATGTGAAAATTATTTCTATTACTCAGGTTGGAAATAATGAATTAGCTTCCATCAGCGATATTAGCCTTCAATTCTATACACATCCAATTTCAGTAGGAGAAAATAAAACAAAACTTTATTCAACTACACAATTTTTTCTGATAAATCAAATATTGCTTTTAAAATACTTAGAATATAGATAATGCTTTTAAATCTAACGGCAGATTTATTACTTAAATAAAACTGAGATTCAGGTGAATTTAATCTACACCTGAATCTCAGTTTCATTTTAGCATACTTTATTTCTTCCTGTGCGCTTTGCTAAATATAATGCATTATCAGCTTTGCTTAAGAGAGTATTTATATTTTTTGTTATATCAGGATAAGAACTAATTCCAATGGAAACTGTTATTTTTGCTGTGGCATTATTGTCAAGTTTAAAAGTATTGCATTCTACATTTTTTCTTATCTTTTCGGCAATATCAACTGCATGTTTGTAATTGCAATCTAGTAAAACTGCAGTGAATTCTTCACCACCATTTCTTGAGATAATATCGAAAGTTCTACAAGAATCAATTAAAAGTTTGCTAAGTTGTTTTAATACTAAATCTCCAGAATGGTGTCCATAGGTATCATTAATATGTTTAAAAAAATCAATATCTATCATGAGAATTGATAAGTTTTCTTTCTTTTGTAAGGTGTTTCTAATTGTTTTATCTAATAGTCCATTAAATGCTCTTACATTATTAAGCCCTGTAAGAAAATCTTTTCTCGAGTCGAATTTGAGTTTTTTATACATTTTATTAGTTTTAGAGATGTAGTTTAACTCATAATAAACTACAGTAGAAACCATTATTATAGAAATAACAAAGTTTCCTAGAACAGGGAGTATAAGATTCATATCTTTTAAAACTAATGAAATCCAAATTATTGTTGATATTATGTTAACTATAGTCATCAAAAAATATTTCTTTGAAAAGTTTATCTTATATCTTGATATAATAGTAAAAATTATTAGTAATATAAATAAATTTACAGAAGTAATTAAAGAAGAATAATTTATTCCAAAGAAAGTAAGTCTAAATAGTATTATTATAAATACACTTATAAAAGTTGATATAAATCCTCCATAAATTGAAGTGATTATAACAGGAATAATTCTAAAATCTATTATTGTATTGTGAGTCAAATTAATTCCATAAAATATAAGTACACATCCAGATAAACCAGATAGCATGCCAAAGCATAATTTGAATTTTACTTTAGAATTTGATTTTATAAATTCATCATTTAGTATGTGGCTCCCTAAATATAAAAAAGATATAAGCATTGCAGCGTTCGCAAATAATAATTTAAGCATAAATTCTCCTTTCGATCTAACATATCTAGCAGTTATAATCTATACTTCTGATAAAATATATTGTTCAAATTATTATTATGTATTTATTAAATAATAATACTTTTATTTATAAAGTAACAAAACGACAAGATTACTCATATTATTATTATATAAAATCTTTGTACATGGAGAGGAAGAGAATGAGTAACTGTAACTATTGTGATCCTGGCTTTGAAAGTCCCGGAGCAAACACTCTTGGAGCAAATTGTAATGAACCAATTAGTGACCTAACTTTGTCTACAATGGTTGTAGGAAATCAAGAAGCCGTATTAAGTCGTTTAGTAACGGTACTATTATTTCTATATGCATTTACTAACCAAAATTTTATTTGTCATTTAATCAATACTAACGAAAAGCTGTTATGTAACCAAATGTGTCTTACAGATAAATTAGTAGACAATTTAATAGACAACCTAAATGACTGTAAGAGCGATCTTGCAGGTTGTAGGAGACACCATAGTCACTAAAAGAGAGCACTAAAACAGGCTCTCTTTTAATTATGTGCAATAAAATATTTTTGTTTGAAGATATATATACATTATAATTCAGCTTATATATTCTAAGCATATCTGATAATGTGTTTTATTAGAACTCTAGATATAATTTTACTATAAAACAGATATATGATTGTAATTAATTAACACATTTACATATTAAAAATTGATTAAAGCTATGAAATTTATTGATAAAAAACAATAACTGTGGTTTTATTCTAAAAAAGTCCACATTTTTTCAAATTTGCCTTTAATGCCATGACGTTTTTTGTTAAAATCAAATGTAAGGAGGTGGCACACTGTTTTGAATATTAAAAAGAAATTTACAACATTTGCTTTAGCATTTGCAGTTGTATTAAGTTTAATTCCAGGATTAAGTGCACAAGCGGCAACTACTGATTTTAAAATAATTTCAGAAAGTAAGGTTACTGCAAAGCAAGCAAAAAGTTGGGCTAAATCTAAAGGAGCAACAGATACTTTTGCTGATTTAGCAGATCTCTACTTCAAATACGCATCAGAACATGGTGATGTAAATCCAGCAATCGCATATGTACAAGCAGCAAAAGAGACTGGATATGGTAATTTTGGTGGTGTTCTAGATGAAAGTTATCACAATCCATGTGGACTTAAAAATCCATCTGGTGGAGGCGATACTGATAAAAATGCACATCAAAAATTTGAAAGTTGGGATGAAGGTGTACAAGCACATTTGGATCATTTGGCTCTATATGCAGGAGCAGATGGATATCCAAGAAAAGATACGTATGATCCAAGACATTTTGTGACAATTAAGGGTAAAGCAACTACGGTAAATTCTTTGGGTGGAAAGTGGGCACCTAGTGCTACATATGGAGAAGAAGTTAATGCATTATACAAAAATTTAATGGATTATGCTGGAATAGATTATCCAAAAGATAATGGTAAAACTCCAGATAATCAACCATCAAATGCGTCACCAAATCCAGCAACTCCTGAAAGTAAGCCTAGCGCACCAAATGCATCTGATATTATTACAGAGAATAAACCTCAAAGCTCAAATGATACTGTAGACAATAGTGTTAGTATAACATCAAATATTGGTTGGAAGTATGAGAATGGAGCTTGGTATTACTACAAATCAGATACTACCAAAGCAGTCGGTTGGATTAAACCAGATAAAAATTGGTATTACTTAAATGATGAAGATGGTAAAATGACAACTGGCTGGATAAAAGATAATGGAACATGGTACTATATAGATAAATCAGGTGCTATGGCAAAAGGTTGGAGGCAAGTAGATAATAACTGGTATTTACTAAAGGATTCAGGTGTCATGGAAACTGGATTTCAATTTGATGGATCAGGATTATATTATCTAAATGATTCTGGAGCTATGGCTACTTATAATGGTTGGACAAAGATAAATAATAAGTGGTATTACTTTGAGAAAAGTGGAAAGATAAAAATTGGATGGTTCAAGGAAAATGCTAAGTGGTATTATCTTCAAGGCGATGGAAGCATGGTAACTGGTCTTAAAAATATAGACAATAAGAAGTATATGTTTAATGATAACGGAACCATGACTACTGGTTGGATGAAATTGAACAATTACTGGTATTACTTTAATACAGATGGCAGCATGGCATCAGGATGGATTATTGATAATGGAACTTACTATTATTTGTATGAAACCGGAGCTATGGCGAAAGGATGGATTAATCTTGGTGGAGCGTGGTATTATTTAAAAGACAGTGGTACAATGGCGACAGGATGGGTTACATCTAATGGAGATTCGTATTACCTAGATACTTCAACAGGAAGAATGGTTACTAATACAACAATAGATGGATTTAAGATTGGCTCTGATGGGAAAAAGCAGGCTTCATCTAATCAAAATGATGAAGATAGTTCAGGAAATAATACTCCAACAGATCAAGACGATGAAGATAATTCAGGAAATAGCCCTTCAGCAGGAAGTAATTCTTCAAATGGTAAAAAGACTATAGTAATAGATCCAGGACATGATTATGGCAAAGATTACGGTGCTGAAAGCACTATTGATGGAGTTACTTACAGTGAAACAGTTCTAAATATGCAAGTTGCAGATAAGTTAAAGACAGAACTTCAAAATAGAGGATATAATGTGATAATGACGAGAAATCTTGGTGAGCAGCCTTCATATGGCTCATTAGTTGCGAGTCTTACTCATAGGGTTGATGTTGCAAATAATGCTAATGCAGATTTCTTTATAAGCGTACATCATAATTCAGCTGGGGAGACAGCGAAAGGCGTTCTGACTCTTTATAGTTCAGAATCCCAGGACTCTAAGTTTGGGGGAAAACTAGATAGCAATAGAATAGAAAGAAGTAAGCAAATGGCAACTCTTATAAATAATAATATTGCTAATAAGCTTGGCTTAAATAATAGAGGTGGACAGGAACAAAATTTATTTGTATGTAGAAATACCAATATACCAGCAGTTTTAGTTGAAGTTGGATTTATAACCAATAAAGAAGAAGCAGCAAGATGCGCTGATCCAGCTAGTCAAAAAAAGGTAGCTCAAGCAATAGCAGAAGTTATCGCTGGTAATATTTAAAATGTAATTGTATTAAATTAACTAAGATCCAGGGAGAAAACTAAAGTTGGATATAGTTGAGTTCATACCATCAATATGTATATTATAATTACAAAATTTACAGTAGATAAGTATTAAATAAAGGCTTTGAAGTGTTATTCAATAACATTTCAAGGTTTTTATCTATTTATCAGAGTATGCATTAGCAAAGTCGTTGGTTTTAGTAAAAGCATTTATTATTAGTAAGACTAATATTTAGCGAATTGTATAATTAAAGAATATAAAAAATGTAAATTTATGTAGCCTTGTTGCTAAGTTTATGGTTATATTCGATAATTTTCCTTAAGATAGTGCCATATAATTGGATATATTAGTACCTAAAATAGAATAAAAGCTTGTACTATATAATAGGCAAACTACTTTTAGGGAAAATTTGTCTATATAATTTTTGTTCTTTAGAACTAAATAGAACGGGGGAAAGCTGTTTTGAAGGCTATTAAGAGATCGACTACATTATTTTTTGCTTTTGTGATAGTTTTAATATTAATTCCTATTACTAGCGTAAAAGCTGCTATCACTGATATTAAGATAGTATCAGAGACGAAAGTAACAGCAAAACAGGCTGAACAATGGGCTAAATCAAAAGGTGCAACAGATGCGTTTATTAATCTGGCAAAGTTATATTGGAAGTATTCGCCAGAGCATGGAAATGTTAATCCAGCTGTGGCATATGTGCAAGCTGCAAAGGAAACAGGCTATGGTAAATTTGGAGGAGTTATAAATGAAAGCTACCATAATCCATGTGGATTGAAAATAAGTGCTGGTGGATTGGATAATGATCCAAATGCTCATCAAAAATTCAACACATGGGATGAAGGTGTTCAAGCTCATTTAGACCATCTAGCACTTTATGCAGGTGTAGATGGATATCCAAGGAGTGATTCATATGACCCAAGGGATTTTATTACCATAAAAGGTACAGTAGTAACGGTAAATGCTTTAGGTGGAAAGTGGGCTCCAAGTCTTACATATGGAGAAGAGGTTAATCAATTATATAATGATTTATTAGTCTCAGCAGGAATTGTATCAAAATCAGATAATGACACTTCTAAAAATTCTGGTAGTGATAACGACTCAGGCAAAACTGTAGGAACTGATAAGCCTCAAACAAATACAACAGTTCCAACTGGAATGGAAGCAACCAAGCCAATCCCAGCATCGCCGGATGGTAGTAAAGGTATTTCTTCATCAATAGGTTGGAGATTTGAAAATGGAAATTGGTACTACTACAACTCAGATGGATCTAAAGTTACTGGGTGGATTAAGCCTGATGGTAACTGGTATTACTTATATAGTGATGGAAGTATGGCAAAAGGCTGGAGCCTTTTAAGAGGAAAATGGTATTACTTTAAATCAAGTGGAGCAATGCAGCTTGGATGGATAAAGGATAGCAATAAGTGGTACTATCTTCAAGGAGATGGAAGTATGATTACTGGATTTAACTTGATTGATGGTAGGAAATATTTTTTAGATTCAAGTGGAGCAATGAAGACTGGATGGGTTTCAATTAGTGGACAATGGTATTATTTCAATAGTGATGGAAGTATGCTGACTGGATGGGTTAAACCAGATGGAAGCTGGTACTATTTGTATTCTAATGGAGTTATGGCGACAAATTGGCTTCAGCTTAATGGAACATGGTACTATTTAAGAAGTAATGGTACTATGGCAACAGGCTGGATTTTATCTGGAAATGCTTATTATTATCTATTACCTGTTTCAGGGGCAATGGCTAAGAATACAGTTGTAAATGGATGGCAGATAGGTGAAGATGGAAAAAGAGGAGATAGAATGCCTGGAAGCACAAATGGTAAAGTCATAGTTATAGATCCTGGACATAACTTTGGTGGTGATGATGGCGCTTATTCAACCAATGATGGTATTACATATTCCGAAAGAGATTTAAATATGCAAGTTGCGGATAAGCTAAAAGAAAAGCTTGAAGCAAATGGATACACAGTAATAATGACTAGGAAATCATCTGATAGAGAAGTATTAGGAGTTAATCAAAGCCTTACTAATAGAGTTAATATAGCAAATAATTCAAAGGCTGATCTATTTATAAGTTTGCATCACAATTCAGCTGATGCAGAATCTGCAAGAGGAGTTGAAGTTTATTACAGCTCAAAATCACAAGATGAAAGTTTTGGCGGGGGATATAGTTACGATAGGCTTTCTAAAAGTATGAATATAGCTTCATCCATAGCATCAGCTCTTACAAATAGTACGGGTGCCATAAATAGAGGTGCTAAAGATGGTAATTTATTTGTATGCAGAAATACTACAATGCCAGCTGTTTTAGTCGAATTAGGATTTATAACAAATACAAATGAAGCTAAAAAATGTGCAGATTCATCATATCAAGATGTAGAAGCAACAGCAATTGCTAATGCAGTTTCAACAATAATTTAAATGATTTTACTGCTGAACAGAATTGGTAATTTAATAGCTATAAAAATATAGTGAGAAAAGTTTTAATACAATATACTGATATAATATTTGGTATATTGTATTATTTTTTATAATAATACTTACAGTAAAGAAGTGAGTTCATATTTAAACTAATAGGTTGTAAAATTTTGCAGGATTTGATTACGAATGTATATCATAAAAAATTAATGGATTATTAATAATATAAATGTTGATAGATCTTATTAATTATACTATATTTTATATTAATAGAATTCAAGAGAGGTGAAGTCCATGGATAGGTTAAGAAGATTTATGTTTGGAAGATATGGTGGAGATGAATTATCTAAAGCATTACTTGTTTTATCTTTTATACTACTGTTGATAATGAATTTCGTACCAAAGGATTTAAGATTTTTAATAATATTAGCATATATTCCTGTTATTATATGTATGTTTAGGATATTTTCAAGAAATATATATAAGAGAAGAAATGAGAATTATAAGTATTTAAAAATTAAAAATAAAATAGTAATGTGGTTCAAGAATAATATAAATAGAATAAAAACATTAAAAAACTATAAATATTATACTTGCTCAAATTGTAAGCAAAAATTAAGAGTGCCAAGAGGAAAAGGAAAAATTTCTATTACATGTCCGAAATGTAATAGTTCGTTTAAAGGAAAATCATAAAGTGTTTCACTTAGGGAATATGAATAAGATTATAGAAGTTTAATAAAAGTACCTTCCATAATATATAACTGCTGTATTATATTATGGAAGGTTATTTTTTATTTAGATATTAATATAAGATTATTCATTATTTTATATTATATGATTTTTAGGTAAATTTAATGAATACGCCTTAATACATTCATATAAAGGATATAAATGTCTAAAGGCACAAGGAAATGATTCGATAATAAATAATGGAATGTATTTAAAATTAGTAAAATAATAGTAATTTATTATAACATATTAACACATAAGGGATTTATATAAATTTAGATATTTTTTATTTAATATAATTCTAAGATATGTCTTAATATGATGAGATAAATAGGCGAGCGGCTATATATAAACTAAATTTTGAATTTAAAGCACAATTTAAGGAGGACGAGAATAATGAGCAAGATTAAAAAAAGGTTTATAGCGCTAATAGTGGTATTTACAAGTATAATATCACTTATACCACTTGGATTTAATTCAGAAGTGGCAAAAGCGGATGATATACCTGCAGAAGCTACAGCCAGCAGAGTGAATTTAGATGGAACTATGACACCTCTTCCAAGTAGAATAGATAGTAATACTCAGGAAGAGATACATACTGCTAATTCTCTTGAGGATAATTTCGATATATCTCTTAAAAATATTCAAAAGACTCAAGCTGAATTGATACAGCAGGCGAAAGATTCAAAATCATCAATTACCGGAGTTACAAAGCAGGAAATAGTTGTTAAGGCTATAAATGAAGCTATACTAATCAATGATGATGGGACTGCAAATGCAGATGGACAAAATGCTGTAGCAGGGATGGGGATAACTCTAAGTTATAGTAACAGCACTGGAAATGGTGGGCCAACTCCTGTAGAAAATGATTCAGAAAGAATAGGGGTAAAGATAACAGGGTTACCAGCAGGTGTTAATAAAATTAAATATTCAGTTAAAATAACAACTTTGTCAATAATATATAAAGAAACTAAAAATTCTGACGGAACTGTAACACAAGATGCAACTCCGGATCCAGCTGGAGAAAAGACAGTTACAAAATATGAAAAAACAATAACAATAGAGAATGGTAAGGATTATGCAACTAACCAAATAAGTGAAATGACATTTAAAGCTTATGTTGGTGATGCAGATGCATTTAATGATAAAGATGAGATTTTAGATGCCACAAAAAATGAAAATAATACAGTGCCATTTTTATATTCGACTACGGTGACACCAGATCCTAATATGAAATTAAGATATAATTTTGATGTGCCAGATTCGCTTTCAGCATTAAAATATATCATGACTTTTGGAGATATGATTAATTTAGATAAAGGTGTTGAATTATATAAAAATGGTATACGTGCTGTTGATGGAAGTTTCAGTCTTAATGGACAGAAATTATCTGGAGATTTATCAAATCGAAGTAAGTCAGATTTAATAGTAATTAAGGTAAACTCAGTTACTAATGACAGTAGCTCTACTGTAAAGATAGCGAAGGCATATGCAGTAGAAATTAGATACAATAAATTAGATGCAGAGAAAGATTATAGCTTAAAAAATGCAGGTATAACAAAGCTTGATTTTAATGACGATGACGATGTTAAAGCGTATATTGGAAAGGCGTTTACTGTCACAAAAACTACGTCTGGTTTTTCAGAATATAAAGGAAAAATATACGTAGATTCAAGGGCAGGAATGATAAGTATAAATCCTACGTTAATAAGATCTCAATCCAGTAACAATGTAGCATATACTGTGACTAATAATTATAAAGATTCATCAGGGAAGACTAAAACTGAACAGTCGCAGCTCAAAAATGGAAAACAATATGTTAATTTTGATACGAGCTCAGATTATAATCAGATACAGATAGATGCCTATGAGGGGAAAGATGGAAATATAACCAATTCATCACAGATATTAGCGAGATATCTATTAGATGTCGTTGTTATAAATAATGATAATAACTTTACAATGAATTTAGAATTTAGTAAAACTACAGATAGTAATAGTGATGTGGTGTTAACACAACCAGGAGTAACTAAAGCGAATAATGGGGAAGTTAGTTTTACTTCATCTAGGCGTAGTTATGATTTGTATTATGGATCACCTAATGCAAATTCAGTTATAGTTTCTTTTACGGGGCATCAAAGTGATAAGCATGAATATATAAAAGTATTTTTTGCCGATGATGTAAATAGTACTAATCTTGAGGAGGCCACTGAATCAGTGAATAATACACCTGATAAGGATCTTGTAAGAAGTACTAGCCTTAATGTGAATATTGCTCATAGTAGAAAGAAAATGGTTGTTCAAGCCTACTACGATAAAGTAGAAACAAAGAAAGATGAGAACGGCCAGGATGTAAAGGAAATAACAGGTACGTATACTGTAGGCGATAGCTATGTGCTTTATCTTCCGGAAAATTTTACAGGTGAAGTGACACCAGATCCAGGAGCAAGTTCAAGCAATGCTTCATTAAATTCATTAAAAATTTCAGGATATACTTTAACTGATAGTGATGGGAATTCAGGATTTTCAAGTGATAAATTAGATTATACAACTACTGTGGCAAAAGAAGATACAACTGAAAAGATAACAGCAATAGCCCAAGATGATAATGTTAAGTCAATTATTGCAAGTATTAATGGAAGTGATGCAACTTATGATTTAACTTCTGGAGAATCAAATGAAATTCCTTTAAATACAAATGGGAATACAACTATAACCATAGTTGTAACAGCACAAGATGGGAAAACTAGTAAAACATATAGCATTGTAATTAAGAACAATTCAAAAGGTAGTAATGCTAATTTGAAAAATGTTATTCTTAGCCAAGGAGACTATACATTTGATCCTAAAGAAGATATAACTAAAGTTCGAGTTGATCAAAATGTATCTAAGATTAATGTAACTCCAATAGCAGAAGATTCCAAATCAACAATTAGTGTTAATGGAGAGGAATATTCAGATTCTGCAATAAGTGTTAGCCTTAAAGGAGCTCAGAAAACGGAGATTGATATAGAGGTTATATCTGAAGATGGCAAGGAGACTAAAACTTATACTTTAGAAGTTTACAGAGTTGACTCTTCTGATTGGAATAACGATGATAATAATAATGATAGTGGCAATGATGATGATCAATTTTACGATGATTACAATGATTGTTGGGTAGATTTAACTAAGTATGATGAATGGGGAACAGTAAATGGGAAACCAGTATACTTTGATAAAAAAAGCAGACAAGTTAAAAATGCATGGGTATCTACTGGCGGAAAGTACTACTACCTAAATAATTTAGGATACAGAGCATCAGGGTGGAAAGTTGATGATAAGACTGGTCAGACATATTACCTAGATCCAACAACCGGAGAGATGAGAAAAGGATGGATGAATCTAAATAATAGCTGGTATTACTTGGGGTTAAATGGAGTAATGAAAAAAGGCTGGTTAAATTTAAATGGAAAATGGTATTACTTTACTCCGAATGGACAAATGGTTGTAAATCAAAGTATGTATATTGATGATGGTGTATATAAATTTGGACAAGATGGAGCTATGTACTAAAAATATTTATAGTTTTTAAGCTATGATTTCTAATTATACATATAGCTTATCGAAATAGAGATTATGCTATTTCTACAGTTTCCAATGATTTATGATTGATGGATGTAAGGTCATATTTACAAATCAAATATGTACTGTATAGTAGGGATTTAGAAATTTATATACAAAAGGCACTAAGAGGGGAGGCTTTTCAACTTTCGCTTGTCTGATTAAAGATTTAGGCAAGCGAAAAGTGAGTTTAGCTTTCCTATTAGTGCTTTTTTTAAATATTAAGAGTTCAAATTAAAACAAATGTATTTGATTTTAAACAAGTATCATATAGAGGCGAACTTTGGGGCAGAAATATACAAGGGAGTTTTTATTGACAACTGAAATTTTAGGGAATATAATAATTATAGTTCAAAATTCGAACAATAAATGCTATGTTTAATTAAAGGGGAGTTAGGTGTAATATGTTAGAAGATAGGATAGAAATTTTAAAGACGCTGAATGATAATTTTAATATTAATCAAAGAGAATTGGCTAAAAGAACTAATATATCACTTGGGAAGGTTAATGCGGTTTTAAAAGAATTTACCATGGATGGATTTATTGACAGAATAACAAATAATAGAGGAACTTTATATAAAGTAACTGAAAAGGGCATGAAGTTTTTAGAAGAAAATATTGCTTCTGCAAAAAGTACTAGATTAAAGATTCATGAAGAAGAGAAAAAAAAAGTTAAACAAGCTGTAATACTTGCAGCAGGTAAGGCAGAGGAATTTGGGAAACCTGTAGGAATGTTGGATATTGAAGACTTTAGGCTTATTGATAGAACTCTAAATATTTTAAAAGAAAATGGAATAACTAAGACCGTTATAGTAACTGGATATGAAAGTCAGTACTATGAAGAAGCTTTTAAAAATAGTAAAAATATAATATTAGTAAAGAGCGATACTTATAAGTGGACAGGAACAATGCATTCATTATCTTTAGCTAAAGATTATATAGATGATGATTTTTTACTTATTGAAAATGATTTGATTTTCGAAAAAAGAGCTATTAAGGAATTAGAAGAAAGTCCAAATCGTGATTGTATTCTTTTTACAAATGAAAGTGGATCAGGTGATGAAGCCTTTGTTGAAATAAGGGATAATCATTTATTTAAAATGTCTAAAGATATTCATCAATTTAATAGAATTGATGGAGAAATGATAGGACTTACTAAGATATCACATAAATTATATACAATGATGCTTGAAGAATTTAAAGGGAATGTAAATCCGTATTTAAATTATGAATATGTACTTTTAGATGTTGCTAGAAATTATAATATTGGTTTTGTTAAAATAGATGATCTTGCATGGGGGGATGCAGATAGTTCTAAGGAATATGAAAAAATCAAGAATTATCTTTATCCAACTATAAGAAGAAGAGAGTTAAGTTATGAGATAAGTAACATAAAATCTATTGTTAGAGAATCATTAAAAGTAACAGATGAAGATATTACAGAAGTTGAGCCAGCAGGTGGTATGACAAACAAAAATTATAAAATATGTGTTAAAGGTGATAGATACATATTAAGAGTCGCAGGTGTTGGAACGGAACAAATGATTAATAGAAACACAGAAATGTTTAATTCGGCGATTGCTTCTGAGAAAGGCTATAATGTAGAAGTACCTTATTTCAATCTTGAAACTGGAGTTAAAATATCTAAGTTTATAGAAAATGCTGAAACTTTAACTCATAGAAGTATTAAGAAAGAAGAAAACTTAAAGCAAGTTACAGCTATCTTAAGAGACTTGCATGAATGTACTGATTTTCATATGGATAATGAGTTTAGTATGTTTAGGGAACTTGAAAAATATGAAGGGATTTTAACAAAAGATAATGGAAACTTTTTTGAGGATTATGCTGAAGTAAGAGAAAAGGTTATGGATCTTGAAGAAGAATTAAATAGATGCAACAGAGTCTATGTACCATCTCATAATGATTTGGTTTCGGAAAACTTTGTTAAGGATACTGCAGGCAGAATTTATTTAATCGACTGGGAATACAGTGGGATCAACGATGATATGTGGGATTTGGCAGCTCTTTCTTTAGAAAATGAATTTTCAGAAGATGATATAGAGTTAATGTTTAGATTATATTTTAAAGGAAAAGATGCTGATAAAGATTCAAGAAGAAGATTATTAATTCATCAAATATGCCAAGATTTCTTATGGGCTGTTTGGACACTAATCAAGGAAGCAGAAGGAGACGATTTTGGTACTTATGGATTAGATAGATATAATAGAGCTAAGGAATATTTAAATAAACTTTAATTATAAATCAAATTTATAATTCTGGTTAGATATCACATAAGCCTAGGATATAACTTGTTTATTTATATGTATTGAAATTTAAGATGATTTATATATTTTTAATTAGCTGAGGAGAAGGTAGATATGAGAGCAATTTTAATGGCAGCGGGCATGGGAACAAGATTAAGACCATTAACTGAAAATACTCCAAAATCTTTAATAGAAGTCAATGGGATGTCTTTACTTGAAAGACAAATAATAAATTTAAAGGAGATTGGTATTAACGAGATTATAGTATTAACTGGATATCTCCATGAAAAGTTTGATGATATAGTTAAGAAATATAATTTAATCAAAGTGGTTAATGATAAATACGATATCTATAATAATATATATACTATGTATTTAGTTAGGCAATACCTTAGGGATGCATTTGTAATTGATGCAGATAACTATATTACAAGGAACTTCTTACCTAAAAGTAAACCAAAAACATCATTATATTATTCAGCTTGTAAAGAAAATATAATAGGTGAGTGGATTTTGAAATATGATGAAGATGGCAGAATACATAGTGTTGAAATTGGAAAAGAAGGAGATAAACCTGATTTTATAATGTCAGGAGCATCTTTTTGGACTGCTAAAGATGGCGAATTTATTTCTAATAAAGTTGAAGAAGCAATAAACAAAGGGGACTTTAGAGATTTATATTGGGATAGTATTGCTGTAGATAATCTTAAGGACATGGAAGTGCATATTGAAAAGATACAATCAAATGATATATTTGAAATAGATTCATTGGAGGATCTAGCATATCTGAAAAACGCACTTAAATTATAATTTAATGATATAAAAGCAAAATATAATATGGAAATATGAAAAACTACACTAAAATATACTTATTTTGATAAAGGTATATTTTTGTGTAGTTTTTTATGTAAAAATATATGTTTAAAAGGCTACTGAATATGTCTATTATGCAAATGAGATTGATATTTCCAGGAACTTAATTGTATAATATTTGGGCTGCTATCTATAAGAGCGTTATTATCTTTTGAAAAAATCACTTTCCTTAAAATTAATCTTTTCTTATTGTATGTACGATTATGTAGGCCTAATATTTTGTAGGAAAGTTTGAAAATATCCTTATGTATTCTCATTTTAGTTTTTAAACTCACATCTTCCCAACTTATCTCATAAAGAGTTCTACAAAACTTTAAAGTGTTTTTTATTCCTAATGAATTAAGATTTCTCTTTAGAATTTTAGATGTATAAAAAAGACCAGCACCAGAAGTCGTTGATATGGACAGTCCTATTTTATCATTTATCTGGGATCTTGAGCTACTTAATAGGTAACAACAAGATAGTCTGTGCAAAAACAGTTTCATTTCATTGCTAATATCACATTTTGATACTGGAGAAGCTATTATAAGTAAATCAGAGCTATCTAATGAATTTATGATGTACTCCATACCATTAACAGTTTTTGAATCAATATCGGGATAAGAAAGACGTCCATTGTAAATATAATCTTTTGATAAGAAAAATTCCGTGACTTTTAATTCAATATTAAGTTTAAGAGCATTTAGCAAGAGTTGCACACAATTATATGTATTTGTCTCGCTTGAGTTATCATAAATGACAATTACATTCACAAGTGATCATCCTTTCACTATATATGTGTCTTTGAATTCTGAAATATGATTTTCTAAGAATCTACGTTCTTTATCAGTTAAGTTTTCGTGCTTATAAAATAGTAAGAAAACTGGGGAGTAGAATTGAAGTGCTAATGTATAAGGGTCTTTTTTTATAAATACGTTTGAACTTATTAATTTTGAAAATACGTCAGCTTGAAAATCTAATATATCATCAATAAATATCTTATTATATAAATCTGAAAGTTCAGAGTTGTTGCATTGCTCTATTGTCAGCAATTTTCTGAATTTAATCATATTCTCGTCTTCTAAGTAAAAATTAAAAATGTATGAACTTTTTTTGAAAAAGTATTCGTCAGATAACCAATTTGTTTTATTAGGAAGATTCTCATCAGAATTATCCCTAATTTTTATACTGTTCAAAAATTTATTTACTAGATCTGAATATTTTTGGATTATAGTATCAAAAATATCTTGCTTATTTTTGAAGTGATTATAAAGAGAACTTGCTTTTATGCCAACTGCTTTGGCGATATCTCTAACAGATATTGCATCAAAACCTTTCCTTGAAAAAAGATTTAATGATTCAGATATAATTTTTTCTCTTGTATTCATAAAAACTCCTCACAAAAATATTATTGCATAACCTTAAAGTGCTTAATTTATATTAATATATATCAAACACAAATACATATAAATTATAATTAGAGTTTGAAAAATAAGCATAATATCGCACTACTATTATCTTATAATTTAAAACTAACAATCGTTAGTTTGATTATAACTCAAAATAAGGAAGAAGTCCATAAATTTTCAACACTTTCCATAGAATTTCTATATGAATTGACAACGAATAAACTAGAATGTACAATTGAAAAAGCGAAAAATATACACATATAAAAAAAGCGCGAAGCGCAACTAAGAACTTATATAAAAAAAGCGGGAAGCGCAATCAATAACTTGTTAAGTAGAAATAAATTTAATTGGAACTGTGCATTTTAATAAAATAATTTCTAATTTATCACAGTGCGCTCAAAGGTCATTAAATGTGCATTATTGATTAGAATACATATATGGAGGGCAAACAAATGGCTAAATCTATTTCAAAAAATGCGATATTCAAAGCAATGCTTAACTTATTTAACATAATATTACCGATTTTGGTAATTCCATTAGTTACCAGATCAGTTGGTAAAGAATTGTACGGTTATATGGGATATGGAGATTCTCTAACTGCATATTTTTTAATATTCGCAAGCTTTGGAATTTACCAGTATGGACTAAGAGAAATAAGTAAAGTTCGTGATGACAAGGCTAAACTTAGACAAACGTTTACGAGCTTGTTTCTTTTTGCAAGTGTTACTAATATCCTAGCTTCAGCTGCATACATGATATTTGTAGCTATTTTTTATAAAAATGAACCGTATTTTTATACATGTATAGTTATGGGATTTAATTTGGTATTTAATCTTTTTTATGTGGAATGGGTTAATGAAGCATTAGAAAATTATGATTTCATTGCTATTAAAACAATGATAGTTAGAATAGTATATTCTGCATTGATTTTGCTATTTGTTAGAAAACAAGAAGATTATTTGTTTTATTTATATTTAGTTATAGGATTTAATTTTATAAATAATATAATAAGTTTTGTATATGTAAAAAGAAAAGTAAGGTTTGATTTTTCTAATCTTGAATTTTTTAGACATTTAAAACCTATGTTTTACGTTGTAATTCTATCTAATACAGGAGTTTTATATACTCAGCTTGATAAAATTATGCTAAAAGACAGTATTGGAGGAACTACTGATGTTGGCTATTATTATATGGCCCAGAGAGTAACTACTATAGTAAGTACACTACTATTAACAGTTATTCAAGTTACTATGCCAAGGCTCTCTAACTACTTGGGAAATGAATCTAAAGGTGAGTATTTGGTCTTACTAAAAAGGGTTATAAAGATATATTTTCTGATTTTATTTCCAGCATCTATAGGTCTTTTGTGCCTTTCTAAAGAGGCTATATATATCTTTGGAGGACCAGAATTTTTAGCAGCAGTTCCGGTTATGGTTATATTTTCAATCCATATGTTAAGTGTTGGAGTGGAAGGGGTAATAGCGAATCAAATAATATATCTTCACGGAAAAGAAAAGTATGATGCAATGTTAGTATTAATTGGAGGAATACTTAATTTAATTTTTAATACAACATTATTTCTAACAGGAACATTTAATATGGTTACTGCTATAAGTACAACTCTTTTAGCAAATCTTATTGTAATAGGTTTAGAATATAGGCTGGTTAAGAAAGTTATAAAATTAGATATACATTTGTTCGCTTACGAGAATATAAAGTATTTCTATTATTCTTTAATATTCATTCCTATAACGTTTGGAATAAAGCTTGTTATACATAACATACTTTTTGGATGCGTAGTGGAGGTTTTTGCATGTGGCTTAATATATGCTGGAATTCTTATATTCACTAAAGATCAGGTGTTTTTTGAGCTGACAGACAAATTACTTTTGAAATTCAAGCTTAAAAGATAATTAAGAATTGAATAAGGTATAAAGGGGATATTATTTATTATATAACTCTTAAGTTAGAATCATGCGTTTATGAGTGCTGTTGGGGATTGACATGTAAAATGTTAAAGATATAGCGCTTTCAAAGGCATGATTTTTCATTGATCCCTTAAATATGAATGAGAATAAATCAGTTTGAATCTTTTTATGAGAATTTATAATATTTTTTGTGTGAACATATTGATTTGAACGATGAACAATGATAATATAATTTTGTTCACAAAATGAACTTAAAATTAAGGCTTAAATAAGTTTAATATATATTCATTTTGTTTATTATATAGTATAAGAAATAATTTAGTTTAAGAAGATTATTATAAGGTAGAAAACGCTAAAATTATACGAATAAGAAGTTATATTTAAGGGGGAGATTTTTGATGCAAAATATTATAAAAAATACCACAGTTAATGAAGCTGCGGTTATTGCAAAAAGGAAATTATCGGCACAATTTTTTAAAAAGGGTATTACAATAGCTTTATTTTCAGGTCTCATGTATGGATTCTACTCAGCATTTCTAACTTTGGGTATGACTAAAGGAGTTTGGGGAGATTGGACAGGAGTAAATTCAGCTGGTTTATCAGCTTTTGTTATTACGTATTTATTGGGGGCACTTGGAAGTGCAGTAAATGATGTTTGCAGCGCTGTATGGGCGGTGATTTATGCAATTATTAAAGGTAAGTTTGGGGATTTCTTAAGATGTATTAATACTACTCCAGGTCGTGTAATGATGTTAGCAGCTCTTATAGGAGGACCTATTGCTAGTACAGCTTATGTTATTGGGCTTCAGATGGCAGGCTCAATAGTTATTCCTATTACTGCTCTTTGTCCAGCTATTGGCGCTATTTTAGGCAGAATTTTATTCAAGCAGGAATTAAATAAACGTATGATATTGGGTATTGCTATTTGCGTTTGTGCAAGTTTTATGATCGGAAGTACAGGTATTACAGGGGATGCACCAAAAGGTATGCTATTAGGTATTTGCATTGCTTTCATCGCGGCTCTTGGATGGGGTTTTGAAGGTTGTGTAGCTGGCTATGGTACATCTATGATTGATTCAGAGATAGGTATTACCATTCGTCAGGCAACAGCAGGTCTTTCAAATTTAATTATATTCATTCCTATTTTAGGGATGATAGCAGGTGGAGTTAATATTTCAGCAGGACTTGTGGCTCAAGCATTTACAAGTGGTTCTGCTATGATTTGGTTTGCTGCAAGTGGCCTTTGTGCATTTATTTCATTTATGACATGGTATAAAGGAAATAGTATGTGTGGTGCTGCACTTGGTATGGCTTGTAATGGTACATATTCATTCTGGGGACCATTTTGCTGCTGGATATTACTTGGTGTAATCTTTGGAATAGATGGGTGGTCTCTACCTCCAATCGCTTGGGGAGCAGCAGTACTAATGATAGTTGGCATATTAGTAATTGCAATGAATCCGCTTGATTTATTCAGAAAAAAGGAGGTAAGATAGTATGAAACCACTTAATTATGCTATTTTAAAATACTTTACGAAAGTTCCTGAAGCTTGTGCAGAAGACGTTATTGAAGCTTTAAAAGGTGAGTATGGTAAATTTAAAGCCCTTAAAAGAGATGCCGTAATTTCAGCACTAATGACGGCAGAAGCTAATGGACTTTTAGAAGAAACAAGGTTTGATATGGATGAATCAGGCAACTTAAGAGTTTATTATCATGCAAATGAAGAAGGAGCAGCTACAATTAATAAATATATTAGAGACTAATGACTATATATTTGTGCTAAGGAAAAAATGAATAATAGCGATTTAATCATAGAATAAAAGACAATAATATATTTTAAAGTTTAAATATATAAAATGCACAACTCATACTGAGTGGTTAGGAATAAGGCACATAAACTTTTATTGTGCTTAAGGTTTATTAAAACCAAGATCTCTAATCATCCAATATGAGTTGTGTATTCTTTTTTTGTTACAGAACACTAGTTTAAGTTGTAAAATTCAGATATAGAACTTTTCGAAATAATTATTAAATGATAAAGAAGAATGCAATATTGATATTAAATTGGTTATAACTACAAAAAAACATAATAATTAATATAATATATATAAAATAATTATAAAATCTGATAAAATTAATATATAATTTGTCTATTAATGATATATTAATGAGGTGAAAGATGAATATTAGAAGAAAGTTTATAGTGTTCTCTATATTATGGGGAATAATTCCTGCAATTATTTCGACAAGTATATGTATTTCAAATTTTAATTCTAGAAATTTAGAATTAACTAAGCAGAATGTTGAAACATTTTCCAAGGATCAATCTATACATTTAAAAGCTTTTTTTGATGAAAATATTAGCAATCTTAATAACGATACCAATATACCAGCGGTCAAGGAATTATTAACTGCGTTAAATAATAAGGAAGATATAGAAGCTAAAAGTCATGATATACAAGTTCTAAATGAAATCTTAGCTGGCAGAAAACAAGGAGAGTTTTTTTTAAGCAGAGAGATACTTGTTGGCAAAGAGGGTCTAATTATTGCATGTGGTGATAGTGATTTCATAAATAAAAAGGTTATGATTTCTAATAATGAAGTGGAGAAGCTTAAGCAAAACGAAGTTGTTGTAACAAACATTATAGAAAGAGAAGATTTTAATAATGGAGCTAAAAGTGCGGTAATTGCAAGCCCAATATTTTTAGAAGGCAAATACCAAGGTTTTATAGCTAATATAATAAATATGAATTATTTTGAAGAACTTGTAAACGATGTTAGCTTTTTTGATACTGGAAGAATACTAATAATGGACCAAAATGGCGCTGTTGCAGCTGGAACTAGCAATAATATAAAAGAAAATATAAAAAAGATAAATGTTCCTAATAATTTGTACGAGCAGTGGGAAAAGATAGATTTTGATAGTACACCTAATGGAATAATCGAATATAAAATTAATAACACTGAAAAGATAGGATATTATTCAAGGATTAGTAATACTGGCTGGATAGTATTAAGTGCAATTGAATTATCAGAATTTAAGACGCCAACTGAGAGAACTATAAAGAATACCGTGGCATTTTTTATAATTATTTCACTATTAATAACAGTATCATATTTATTTATAGTTAATTATTTCTCTAAGCCTATATATAAATTATTGGAGGTAATTAGAAAAATAAAACAAGGTAATATGGATGATCGATTTATATATAACAAGGAGGATGAATTTGGAGAAATAGCAACAGCATTTAATGGGCTGATGGATACTATAGAAAAGAATAAAAAGCATATAGAAGAAAAAAATAGAAGGCTACAATCTCTAACATCCAATATACCAGGCGGAGTATATACGTGCAAAATAGAAAATGGAGAATATATTTTAGATTTTGTAAGTAGTGGGTGTCTAAGCATTTTAGGTTACAAAGAAGATGAATTTACTGAAAATCAAAGGCGTAAAAAATTAATTGAATTAATTTGCGAGGCTGATAGAGAAAGAGTAATGAGGGAGATAAGAGAACAAATAAGTAAATATGGTAAGTACACTGTAGAATACAGGGTTAAAAGGAGTGATGGAGTCAATGTATGGTTATTAGATAACGGTCAAATAGTAGAAAATAGCTATGGTAAATTATTTAGCTACAGCGTAGTAATAAATATAACTGAATCCAAAATAACTCAAGAAGAGCTTAGAATGAGTGAGGAGCGCTATCGTATAATTATGTCTCAAACAGAAGACGCAATTTTTGAATGGAATATCCCAAAAGATACTGTTTATTTTTCTGGAAATTGGGAAAATAAGTTTAGCTATAAATCAGTTGTAAACAATGTTAGTGAGATCATATATAAAACAGATTATATTTATAATGATGATATAAAGAATTTTGGAAAATTGCTTAATGGTATTATATATGGGGATACATATAAAGAAGCTGAAATTAGAATAAAGAAAAATACTAATGAATATATTTGGTGCAAAATAAGAATAACTGCCATGTTTGATGAAAATGGAGATATATTTAAGGCCATAGGGATAATTATTGATATTGATGAAGAAAAGAGAGAGAATGAAAAACTTTTATTTAAAGCACAAAGAGATAGTTTAACTAGCTTATATAATAAAGGAACAGTACAAAATATGATTGAAGAATATATGAAAAGTGCTAAGAAAGGCGATAGTGGAGCGCTATTTGTTGTAGATCTTGATAATTTTAAAGCTGTAAATGATAATTTAGGTCATCTAGCAGGAGATTTTGTTTTAACTGACATTTCACTAATGTTTTCAGAGATATTCAAAGAAGATTCTATTGTAGGACGAATAGGTGGAGATGAATTTGTGATATTCCTTAAAAATATTACATCGGAAGAGTTATTAATTGAAAAAGCAAAAGATCTAATGAATGGTTTTAGGAGTAATAATACCGATGAAGTTTTAAGTCAAAAAGTTTCTGGAAGCATAGGAATAGCAAAATATCCAGAGCATGGTAAGAGTTTTAAGGAACTTTTTACAAATGCGGATAAAGCAGTCTACTTAGCAAAAAGTAAAGGTAAAAATAATTATTGCATTTTTGAAGAAAATTAATTATACGAATAATAAGATAATACTGATAGGATAGTTCTCATCAGTATTATTTTTGATTAGAATCTATTGCTGAGTTGTCGTAGTAAAATCATAAAAGTGCTTTTGAATTATTTAATACTTTAATGGAGAACATAAACTTAGCATTGTTATACTTGTATTGTTTAATTGTGCCTTAACATTAAGTTCAAGAAGGAAGGTATGCAAAAGTTATGAGTACAATATTTAAAATTTACAAAAGGGATATAAGAAAAATAACAACTAATATTCCTCTCATGATTATAATAGTAGGGTTACTTTTCGTACCTGCTTTATATGCATGGATTAATATAATAGCTTCTTGGGATCCATATGGAAACACCAAAGGACTTTTAGTAGCAGTAGTAAATAATGATGAAGGCTCTCAATTTCAAAACCTAGACATTAATATAGGTAGAGAGGTAATAGATAAGCTAAAAGGTAATGAAAGCATTGGATGGACTTTTGTTAATGAGGATGAAGCAGAAAGTGGAGTAAAATATGGCAAGTATTATGCTAGTATAACTATACCTGAAGATTTTTCAAGTAATCTTCTCTCAGTTGCAGCAAATGGGGAACCTAAAAAAGCTAAACTTATTTATTCTGTTAACGAAAAAATTAATGCTATAGCACCTAAAATTACAAAAAGCGGATTAACCAGTTTACAAAATGAAATAACTAGTTCTGTTACTGAAGAAGTAAGCAGTACTGTGCTTAATTATATGAATGCTTATGGTATTGAACTTGAGAAAATTAAGCCTCAGCTAGAAGAACTTATGAATATTATAAATGACATAGATAATAACCTACCTCAAATTGGTGAAGGCATAAATAATGCTTATAATGGGGCAGTAGATCTAAATAACTTTATACAAAATATTCAAGGGAATATACCTAATATAACAAATTCGCTTAACAACGCTCAAAATGCTGTTCAATCCAGTAATGACTTTTTTATTAAGGTTAATGACACAATAAAAAATATATCTCCGTATGTTAGAACAGATTTAGCTACAGTAAAGGCTAATTCTACTGCAACAAGAGATGCACTTAACGGTATTAATAATTCCGTTGATACAGATGCTAAGGGGCAGCAGGATATTCTAAGATTAGCTTCAACTAAAATGAATAATGCACTATCTGCTGTTAATAATGATATAAATATACTTCAGTCTGTAAATAATATTTTACATAGTAGTGCAATATCTAATTCTATAAATAAAATGCAAAATATTAGGGATCAATTAGTTCAAAATAAATTAAATTTAGATGCTTTGATAACTACATTAAGTAATGGTAATAAAATTTCTTCCGATGCAGTAGAATCTCTAGTACAAGGGATAGATAAAACATCACAACTTATTGATGATTCAATAAATAATTTTGACAGCGCTATTTCGCCAGCAATAAATAGTCTTGTGAACAATACAACAAATATGGCAAACAACTCATTAACACTTTTAGAAAGTGCAAAAAATAATATACCTTTAATAAATAGTCTGTTAAAAGATGCTAATATTGGTACTGATTTAGGGGCAGAACAGATTAAAAATATTAAAGATAAATTTCCAAAAACTGAGGAGACTATCCACAGTAATGTTGAAAAATTTAAAAGTTTGAGTAATGATGAAAAATTCAACGAACTCACAGGTCTTCTACAGAAAAATACAAAGGATGTAAGTGATTTTCTGGCAAATCCAATTGAGCCAGTTCAAAATAGGGTATTTCCTATACCTAATTATGGATCAGCTATGGCTCCATTTTACAGTACTCTTGCTATATGGGTAGGTGGATTTACATTACTTTCTATACTGTCTGTCCATGTGGAAGCGCTGGATGATGTCAAGAATTTAGGAACTACAAAAATGTTTTTTGGCAGGTTCTTAACTCTTGCAACCCTTTCATTACTCCAAGCCATTATTATTGTTTTAGGAAATTTATTTTTTATTAAAACTTATTCTGTAAGTCCAGTAATACTTTTAATATTTTCTATGTATGTAAGTATAATTTTCATAATGATTATATACACTTTGGTATCAGTATTTGGGAATGTGGGTAAAGCTTTAGCTTTAATTATAATGGTGCTTCAAGTTTCAGCATCAGGAGGAACTTTCCCAATACAGCTTACGCCTAAGTTTTTTCAAAATATAAGTCCAATGCTTCCTTTTACATATGCCATAGGAGGAATGAGAGAGGCAGTGGGTGGAATTATCTGGAGTTCCTTATATTACAATATTGGAATTTTATCTATATATTTTTTCCTCTCAATAATTATTGCTGTATTTTTAAAAGAAAAGATGAATAAGAAGTCAGAAAAATTTGTTAATAGTATGAGGGAAAGCGGATTAGTAGGAGAGTGAAGATAAACGCTAATCAAATTATGTTCATTTTATGTAAATGTATGAGCTTAATTTAATTGCTTGAGGTAGGTATTTACAAGAAAGTAAAAAAGCAATAAGATAATTTGTAATTGGACTATTAAAAACAAATATTATTATTGTCATTAATAAAGTAGGCGAGACTAATAAATAGTATGTTATTATATTACTATGTATAGAGTCTCGCTTTATATATTTTAAGTTAAGTAGTATATGCAAAAATATTTTAAGTTAATGGGGGGGGATTAATGAGATGAGAAGAATTGAATTAATTCTTGCAAAGTTAAGAGAAATAAAAGATTTGTTTCCAAATGGAATTTCTGCATTAGAAATTGCGGATGAGTTAAACCTTAGCAGAGCAAATGTAAGTAATGATTTAAATAAATTAGTAAGTGATGGGAAGGCAGTAAAGATAAAGGGAAAGCCGACACTATTTATTGCAATAGACGAGGAAAACGTTACCTCAAATTTATCAGTCATAAATAAGTTTTCGGAAGTTAACCCTAGTCTATATTCAGCAGTAGAGCAAGCAAAAGCCGCAATATTGTATCCACCAAATGGAATGAATATATTATTACTTGGGGAAACAGGAGTTGGTAAATCGACTTTTGCAGGACTAATCTATAAATATGCCATTGAAATGAATGTGAAATCTAAAGATAGTCCTTTTATAACATTTAATTGTGCAGATTATGCAAATAATCCTCAGTTATTACTTGGGCAATTATTCGGAGTAAAAAAAGGTGCTTATACAGGGGCGGATTTTGACAAGGTCGGTTTGCTAGAGAAAGCTAATGGAGGAATTTTATTTCTTGATGAGGTTCATAGATTGCCTGCAGAAGGGCAGGAGATGTTCTTTACATTTATGGATAGAGGGGTATATAGAAGGCTTGGAGAAACAGAAAGTGAAAGAAATGCAAGTGTTCTTATAATAACGGCTACTACAGAGGATCCAAATACTACATTGCTGAAAACATTTACTCGAAGAATTCCTATGGTTATAACAATACCATCATTAAAGAATAGAGGAATGGAAGAACGATTCAATCTAATAAAACAATTTATGATTGAAGAGTCAGGAAGACTTGGGAAAAGTATTAAGGTGTCAGTAAACTCGATAAAAGCTTTTTTATCATATAATTGTGAGAACAATGTAGGGCAGTTAAGATCTGATATACAATTAGCTTGTGCTAAAGCATATGCTGATTTTCTGTCGAATAGAAAAGATGTAATAAAGATAAATAGTATAGATTTACCGCTATATATAAGGGAAGGTTTATATAAAGAGATAGAACATAGACAGTTATGGAACAAATTGATTGATATAAATAAGAGATATCTAATATTTGATAAGGATGAAGATAGGGAGATATTTGAAGAAGGTACTAATGATAGCAATATCTATGAGATGTTAGATTTAAGGACAAATGAACTTAAAGCAAAGGGAATAAAAGGAGAACATCTAGAGGAAGAAATAGAAAAAGATATTGAAGATTATTTTAAAAAATATATTAACGATTTTAGTACTAAAGTTGATATGACCAATATAAAAAACATCGTAGAGAAAGATGTTATGGATATAATAGAGGAGATTATTTTATTCTGCGAAGAAGAACTGGGAATAAAGCTAGACAAAAAAATAAGTTATGGGTTAGCAGTTCATATTAGTAATTCAATAGATAGAATAAGGAGAAATAAAAAAATTGTTAATCCTAAATTAAGTAGTATTAGAGAAGAAAATAAAAAAGAATTTAGTGTGGCTTTAGATGCTTTGAAGATGATAGAGAGATCAATTGATATAAGTATGCCAATTGATGAAGCCGGATTTATAGCTATGTTCTTAAGTTATAATTATAGAAACTTAAGATATATACAAAATGATGTGAAGATAATAATAATTGCCCACGGTATTAGTACTGCGACATCAATGGCTGAGGCAGTTAATAGTCTGCTTGGAACAGAAAATACTGAGGGTATTAATGCACCCATAGAAGAAAAGCCTGAGAAGATATTAGAGAAAACTATAGAATATATTAGAGAACAAAAAATTAAATCGGATATATTATTTTTAGTAGATATGGGATCACTTACGACTTTTGGAAAAGAAGTAGAAAACATATTTAATATAAAAACTAGAACCATACCATTAGTTAGCACTTTGCATGCATTAGAAGCAACAAGAAAATCTATGATGGGATATTCTTTGGACGAAATATATAGAGAAACACTAGATGTTAATAGTTTATATGATGATAATGTTGCAGACATAGATTATAAGGAAAACGAGAAAGATAAAAGATTAGCAATAGTAACAGTGTGTACAACTGGTGAAGGTGGAGCTAAGACTATTAAGGGAATATTGGAACGAAATCTAACTTTTGATAAAAATGTAATAGAAATTGTGCCTATAAATTTTATAGGCAAAGAAAATGTATATGAAAGAATAGAAAAATTAAGGAATAAATACGAAATTATTTGTTTTGTCGGACCTTTTGAATTAGATGTAAATAGTCCGCAGTTTTCGCTAGATGATATTATAGATGGAGATTGTGCTAAGGATATACAAAACCTTATTGATGCAGAAGAAACATATATAAAAATGGAGGAAACTTTAGAGCGTGATTTAAAAAATGTTGATGGAATAATGGTACTAAAGAGTATAAAGAAATTCAATAGAACTGTTACTGAAGAATTAAAGGTTAATATAAAGATTAATATTCTAATTGGAATAACACTTCATATGGCGTGTGTAATAGATAGATATAAGGAAGGTAAAATTACCTTAGAATTTGAAGGGAAAAAGGATTATATAAAAAATAATTTAAATTTATATAAAATTGTGAAAAATGCATGTGCACCTATAAATACAAAGTATTCAATTAGTGTTTCAGATGATGAAATATGTTATTTGATGACATTCTTTGATAGTAATAACATTTAATAAATGAATCATGGAAAAATAAGAAATATATAAATATCTATTCTGTGGGATAACTAGTAATCTTACTTTATAGATATTTATATTTTTTTTTGTTTAAATTTATAGACCAAGTTTTATAATTTAGTGCAAAATATTTTCTTGAATCTATAATAGCTAAAAAATTGGGTATAAAACATATAATAAATACACAAAATAAAACACATTGACCATTTGTTTTAAAAAAATTGTGAAAAAGTAAAACACATAATAATTGTTTTTAAAGTGTTTTATTATCCTCAAAAGTGCATAAATGCTACGATTGAACTCATAATCACATTTTTATTTCTGCATCAGAAACTTGGCACGGTTATTGCTTTATATATAAGCATAAGAAAAACAAAACAAAATTAATATAAAGTGTAAAAACAAAAAGTATTAAAAGGAGAGAGCAAAATGGAAGAATTAGAATTAGCAATCATGAATATTATAATAAACGCTGGAGACTGCAAAAATCATGCTTATATGGCTCTTAATAATGTAAACGAAGGAAATTATAAGGAAGCTGAAAAAGAAATGCAATTAGCAAATGATGCATTAGCTAAAGCTCATGAAGGTCAGACAATGTTTCTTCATAAAGAAGCTAATGGAGAAAAAGTTGATATATCGGTTTTATTTGTACATGCACAAGATCATTTAATGACAGCAATAACTGAAAAGAATTTAATTGAACAAATAATGGAATTAAGGAAAATTATAAATACATTAGTAAAACAATAAAAGAGATATAAATTTAATTAATCAACAACTATAATTCTTATTTTAATAAACTATATATATTTAAGGAGGAATCAACTATGATGAAAATTAGATTATTTTGCGCAGCAGGAATGTCAACAAGTCTTTTAGTTAGTAAAATGAAGGATGCAGCTAAGGTCAAAGGTGTAGAAGTAGATATAGAAGCTTTTCCAGAAGGACAAATGGATAAACATCTAGAAAATGTAAACGTTGCGCTATTAGGGCCACAAGTTGGATATACATTAGGAAAAGCAAAAAAGATATGTGAACCACTTGGAATTCCAGTGGATGTAATACCAATGGTTGATTATGGAATGATGAATGGAGCAAAAGTGCTAGAATTTGCACTAAATTTAGCTAATAAATAAGAACTGAATTTATATAGAAAAATGTAATGTAAAACTGAATTATTGTACAAAGTTCTATATAGTTATTTAAGATATTAGCAGGCTATATGGAAAGTTGTAACTTTAATATAAAAGATAATATTAAGCCTAACATATTTATTATTATATATTCTGACTATCATATTATATTTAATTAAGGAGGAATCATTATGTCAATTGGAAATACCCTAAATGAAAAGGTTATACCAGTAGTTATGAAGTTTGTTAACCTAAAAGGTGTTATAGCATTAAAAGACGGTATTTTATTTACATTACCTTTTATTATGGTAGGATCAGTATTTTTATTACTTGCACAAATACCATATCAGCCATTTAACGATTGGATGGCTAGTCAGCTTGGACCGGGATGGACAGAGCCATTATTTCAAGCTTATGGAGCTACATTCTCAATAATTGCATTTATTGCGGCAATAGGTATAGCATATACCTATGCGAAAAACGAGGGACATGAACCTCTATCTGCAGGAATAATATCATTTGTAGTATTTTTATTAACAACTAATTCTTATGTGATGACTAAGGGCGGAGAAAAAGTAAGCGATGTTATTAGTAAAGAATTTGCTGGTGGAAAAGGAATGGTTACAGCAATTATTATTGGTTTAGTTGTAGGCGCAATTTACTCATGGTTCATGAAAAGGAAGATTACAATTAAAATGCCAGCTGGTGTACCACAAGGGGTTGCAAACTCATTTGCATCATTAATACCAGCAGCAGTTATAGTACTTGGAGCAACAATACTTTATAGTATTCTTAAGTATGGAATGAATACAACATTTATAGAACTAATATATAAGTTAATACAAACACCATTACAAGGAATGACAGATTCTCTAGGCGGAGTTATTGTTATGACATTTATAATCCCATTCTTATGGTGGTTCGGAGTACATGGATCATCAATTATAAGTGGTATAATGACAGGAATACTAACATCAAATGCAATGGAAAACCAAGCTATAGTTAATAGTGGAAGAGCACTTACAGTAGCTAATGGCGGTCATATAGTAACACAACAATTTTTAGATAATATGATTGGTATGACAGGTTCAGGTGTAACAATAGGACTTGTAATATGTATGTTATTGTTTGCGAAATCAGCACAAAGCAAAGAATTAGGTAAATTAGCTATAGTACCAGGATTCTTCAATATAAATGAACCAGTTTCATTTGGAACGCCAATAGTAATGAATCCATTTATGGCAATACCATTTATACTTACTCCAATGGTTACAGGGTTAATAACTTATTTTGCAATGTATACAGGGTTAGTTCCATTATTTACTGGAGTATTAGTTCCATGGACAACACCACCAATAATAGCAGGACTTATATTAGGTGGATGGAAAATGGCGTTATTGCAATTAGTAATTATGGCAATATCATTTGTTATTTACTACCCATTCTTTAAGAAACAAGATGCTTTAAACTTTAAAAATGAACAGGCAGCACAAAATGCATAAAATTGAAATTTAATATAGATTAAATCAAGAACATTTTTAAAAATTAATAGTCGTAATTTAATTAAAGCTAAATTATTATTACTTTTGCTATAATAAATAGCCTCCATATAAAATAGTTATTTTCAAAGACTATTTATATGGAGGCTTATTTATATCAATGTTGTAATTTGAATTCAGAAATTTGCTCATGCATAATTTGCGAGTGAGATGCTAATTCTTCAATAGATGCTGATGTTTCCTCTGCTGTTGCTAGGTTAGTTTGGACAATATCTGATATAATATCCACTTTTAAAGTCATTTTTGATATTGCACTTGTTTGCTCTTCAGAAGCAGTAGCTATTTCCTTTACTAACTCTGAAGTAAATTCAACATTTTCGACAATGCTATTTAAGGCTATACCAGTTTCATTTGCTATCAATTCGCCTTTAGATACAGTGTTTAATGAGTTCTTTATTATTTGAGTAATATTTTTAACAGAATTAGAGGATTGTTCAGCTAATTTTCGTACCTCATCAGCAACAACGGCGAAACCCTTTCCAGCATCGCCTGCTCTGGCAGCTTCTATAGCTGCATTTAAAGCTAATAAGTTAGTTTGTTCAGATATTGACTGAATTGTATTTATAATTGCTGAGATTTCATTGGAGGCAGTAGCAATCTCGTTTATAGATTCCATTAATTGTTTCATTTTATTATTTCCATCAGCAACAATCTTTGTTGTTTCATTGTAATAATTATAAGCTTTTTCAGAGTTATTTGTATTCTTTTTTACTTGATCAAGTATTATATTAAAGTTTCCCTGAAGTTCTTGCACTGCACTAGCTTGATTAGAGGCTCCCTCGGAAAGTACCTTTGTAATTGAAGAAATTTCTTTCGCACTATTTGCAGTAAAATCAATTGATTTATCTATATCTAAAAAGCTAGAATTTAAGTTAGCTATAATTTCATCTAAAGATTTTTGTATTGGCGCAAAATCCCCAATGTAATGAACTGATTCCATTTTGTTAATATCTAAATTTCTATTTGATAATTCCTCTAATGTATATGTTATATCTTTAATATATAATTTCAGCATATCTATAGATTTCTTTAAATCATTGAACATATCACCCATTTCATCTTTTGAAGAATATTCATTATCTATGTTTAATATTCCATTTGATAAATTTGTAGAAACTTTTTTTACATTATTTATTCCTTCAAATATAGAGGATTTTAAAGTTTTACCTAGAGATCTTGGAATGAGTATTAAAAATATAATTATTAAAACAAGAATTACGGTAGCCAGATTTCTATAAAGAATGGATTCATTTACAAATGTTTGTGCATTTTCTTTAGAAGATTCGTATAATTGAGAAATATAATTTTCAACAATATCTATTTGAAAGCTATATGTATCCAACTTAGAAGTTATTGTACTTTTAGGATCATTATTTTTGATTGAATTGCATAGTTCTTTTCTATAGGTATCAGCAATACTTAAATTTTTAGTAAGTTGATCAATAGCAGATTTATCACTTGTATTTTGCTTCAATAAGTCTATCTTACTGGTGAGTTCTTCAAGAGCTTCATCGGAATTTCTTATAAAGTCTTCCTTATTTTTAGGACTATTTTCTATTACAGCTCTAGAAATATTTGTATCGGAAACCTGAAATGCAAGCCTAATATCGGATAATGCTTGAGAAATATGATAAGGACCATTATATAGAGAAAAAGTTCTAGCAGATAATGATAGTAGTACACCTATAGATATAACCATACTCAATAGTGTAAATATAAGTATAAAATTAAAGGTTGTATCTATTTTTTTACTTATAGAATAGTTTCTGAATTTTTCGTTTAATTTGAATGATTTACTTATGAAGGATTGTTTATCTTTATTAAAAGCTTTTTTAATTTTATTCATACCGAATCACTCCTACTAAATTCAAAGTGAAAACATTAACATATATTATTATATCAAAGTTTACATATTACAGCAATTGAATAAATAGATAAAAATTTATGCATTTTACAGTATATAACTATTAGAAAAATTAATTATGAAAATGTATACAAAAAGGTATTGACTAATTAATATAAAAGCTTTATTATAGACTTATCAAACAACATTTAAAAAGTTATTTTAAAATATATTTAAAGTGAAACATTAACAAGTACTAAAGCTAAATTTAAAACTCGGACAGGCTATGTAAAATAATAGCTAGATTCAATTATTTAGGAATAGGATATTAATTAATACCTAACTTAATAAATCTAATTTGTAGCATTAAAATATCGAATAATATACTTCGTAAAATTTGTCAAGATCTGATTATAAGAATTTAAAATTCATAAAAAATGGAGGAGTTAAAAATGAATAATATACCACAAGTAAAATTAGGAATTGTTGCAGTAAGTAGAGATTGTTTCCCAATGGAATTATCAGAAAATAGAAGAAAAGCAGTAGTAGAAGCTTTTAATGGAGAAATTTTTGAATGTCAAACAACTGTTGAAAATGAAAAAGATATGAGAAAAGCTTTAGCTGAAGTTAAAGAAGCTGGAGTAAACGCATTAGTTGTATATTTAGGAAACTTTGGTCCTGAAACTTCAGAAACTTTACTTGCTAAAGAATTTGATGGGCCAGTTATGTTTGCAGCTGCTTCAGAAGAAAGCGGAGATAATTTAATAGGCGGACGTGGAGATGCATATTGCGGAATGTTAAATGCAAGCTACAATTTAGCTCTAAGAAACATTAAAGCATACATTCCAGAATATCCAGTAGGAACAGCACCAGAAGTTGCAGGAATGATTTCTGAATTTGTACCAGTTGCTACTGCATTATTAGGATTAAAGAACTTAAAGATAATTTCTTTTGGTCCAAGACCTCAAGATTTCTTAGCTTGTAATGCACCTATTAAACAATTATACAATTTAGGTGTTGAAATAGAAGAAAACTCAGAACTAGATTTATTTGCTGCATTTAATGATCATAAAGATGATCCAAGAATTCCAGACATTATAGCTAGCATGGAAAAAGAATTAGGTGAAGGAAATAAAATGCCTGGTATCTTACCAAAGCTTGCTCAATATGAAATTACATTATTAGACTGGATGGAAGAACATAAAGGTTCAAGAGAATACATTGTATTTGCAAATAAATGCTGGCCTTCATTCCAAACACAATTTGGATTTGTACCATGTTATGTAAACAGCCGTCTAACAGCTATGGGAATTCCAGTATCATGTGAAGTTGATATTTATGGTGCATTAAGTGAATACATCGGAACTTGCATAAGCCAAGATGTTGTAACATTACTTGATATAAACAATACAGTTCCAGCTGATATGTATGAATCAGAAATTAAAGGTAAATTTAACTATTCATTAAATGATACATTTATGGCATTCCACTGTGGTAATACAGCAGCTTGTAAATTAACATGTGGAACAATGAAAAACCAAATGATTATGGCAAGAGCTCTTGAACCAAATCAAGAACCAAATATAACTAGAGGAACACTTGAAGGAGACATAGTACCAGGAGATATTACATTCTTCAGATTACAAAGTAATGCAGATGCAGAACTTACAGCTTATGTAGCAGAAGGTGAAGTATTACCAGTTGCAACTCGTTCATTTGGAGCTATAGGAGTATTTGCAATTCCTGAAATGGGAAGATTTTATCGTCACGTATTAGTAGAAGGCAGATATCCTCATCATGGAGCAGTTGCATTTGGACACTTTGGAAAAGCTGTTTACAACTTATTTAGATATTTAGGTGTTAAAGAAGTTGGATTCAACCAACCAAAAGGTATGCTTTATAAAACTGAAAATCCTTTCAAATAGTATTGGATATTTACCAGAATCAAAGGGTTATAGATAAATATTCTTGGCAGTTTTTTTATCTATCTTTGTTTTTGAGATAATATATTTCAAAGGCTGAAGGCAGGTTCCCCTCCAGCTTTCAGCCTCAATTTATAAAAATTTAATATATGAATAAAAATATAAATGCCTTCATTATTTAGATAGTATTTTAGAGAACTATTTAAAATGGAGGTTATTTATGCGTTTAATAAAGAAAAATTATAATAGGATATAAAATTATATCTAAAAGACAAATTATTCAATTTTTATTAAACGTTATCAATGCTAATATATAAGTATATCAAATATATGAAAATTCTAGGGGGTAGAAAGGTATATGAATAAGAATTTGAAAAGGATAGCATCAATCATAATGACAGTAACTATGGTTTCTGCATCAATGATTGGCTGCGGAAACAGCACTTCACAGACAAGCAGTGGATCTGCTTCAGGAAAGACAAAATTGACATTATGGCATATCCAAACATCAACAGCAGCAGATGCAATTAAAGCATCAGTTAAAAGATTTATGGAAGCTAACCCACAATATGACGTAGAAGTTGTTGATCAGGTTAATGATTCCTACAAACAGAAATTATCTATGGCAATGAGTTCAAATCAGACTCCAGATGTATTTATTCAATGGGGAGGATCAGGATTAATTGATTATGTAAATTCAAATAAAATTGCTGATCTTACAGAATTCATGAACAAAGATAACTACAAAGATAAATTTATAGATGCTGGAATTAATCAATGTTCATACAATGGAAAAATTTATGCCGTTCCAGTTGAAAACGTATCCGTAGCAGGTTTCTTCTATAACAAAGATGTTTTTGCTAAATATGGAATACAAGAGCCAAAAACTATTTCTGAATTAGAAGCTGCATGTGATAAGTTAAAAGCAAACGGAGTAGCGCCATTTGCTTTAGCTAATGCTACAAAATGGACAGGATCTATGTATTATATGTACTTAGCAACTCGTTTTGGTGGGTTAAATGCATTCGCAGATGCAGCATCAGGAAAAGGAAAATTTGAAAACCCTGCATTTGAATTTGCTGGAAGCAAAATTCAAGATTGGGTTAAAAAAGGTTACTTTATAGATGGATTCAATGGTATGGATGATGATAGTGGTCAAGCTAGACAAGCATTATACAAAGGTGATGCAGCTATGGATTTAATGGGTTCATGGTTCACAGGTACAGTACTTGGTGAAAATCCAGACTTTATGAGTAAATTAGGATTCTTCCCATTCCCAGCATTAGACGGTTCAAAAGAAGATCAATCGCTTTGTGCAGGAACAGTTGGAGATAACTTATATTCAATTTCAGAAACATGTAAAGATAAAGAAGGTGCTTTTAAATTAATTCAATCTTTATTAGATGATCAAGCATTACAAGATCGTAAGAAATTAGGTAAGATTATTCCACTTAAAGATTTCAAACCAGACGATGCATTAACACAAAAAATCTTAGACACAGTTAACCAAGCAAAAGGAGTTCAATTATGGTATGACCAATACTTACCAGCAGAAGTTGCAGAAGTACACAAATCAACTTGCCAAGAAATATTTGGGCTAACTAAGACTCCACAAGATGCAGATAAGGAACTACAATCTGCTATGGATTCATATAAGGCAAAAAATAAATAATTATAGCAGCATTAAAAAATAATGTAAAAGCTGTTGCAAAATAAAAATTCTATTATATATAAACAATTGCAAATTTAGATTTGAGTTATAGCTTATCTTTGAATGAGAATGTGCAAAGCATTTATGATTTCTGAAAAAGGAGTACAAATATGATATATCAGAGATGTAAATATGTTTATATTATAAGTCAAATGCAGAAGTTGAACTTATGCGGTGGAATTAATTTTGTAACAGCTCAATAATTATATAAAGGAGAGAGAGAAAAAGTGCAATCACAAACTAATAGTTTAGCTAAAAGACGTGCCGCGTCAACGAGAAATGCAGCAATTATATTTCTTGTGCCAGCATTTTTATTCTTAATAATATATATAGCATATCCAATTGTCTACTCTTTTAATTTAAGTTGCTATAATTGGAATGGATTTGCATCAAATAAGGTATTTGTAGGATTAAATAACTGGAAAGAACTTATTGCTGACCAAATTTTTAGAAAAGCGTTTCTAAATAATATTGTTATTATGGTTCTATCTATAGCTGTCCAATTACCAATAGGTCTTGCTCTTGCAACATTTTTAGATTTTGGTGGGAAAAAATTTAATATATTTAAAGTAATTTGGTTTATACCAATGTTAATGTCATCTGTTGCAATTGGTTATTTATTTAAGTACGCATTAGATGCAAATTCTGGTATAGTATCAGGAATATCAAAGTTATTAGGTGGGCATTCAGTAGACTTATTAGGTAACCCTAAGACAGCACTATTAACCATCACAATAGCTATTTGCTGGCAATTTATTCCCTTCTATATGGTGTATTTTTTGGCTGCATATAGTGGAATACCATCAGATTTATATGAAGCAGCAATAATTGATGGAGCAAAAAAAAGTCAGTATTTTTGGAAAATAGCACTTCCACTTATGAAACCAGCTATTAAAAGTGCAATTGTATTATCAATGGTTGGATCATTAAAATATTTTGATCTTATATATGTTATGACAGGTGGAGGACCAGGTAACGCGTCAGAACTTATGGCAACTTATATGTATAAGAATGCGTTTTTATCTCAAAGAATGGGATATGGTTCAGCAATTGCTTCAGGAATGTTTATTCTTATAACAATAATATCATTAATCACAATTAAAACATTAAATAGAAAGGAAGATTGACTATTATGAAGCAGAATTCATTAATAAAAAAATTATCTATAAAAGCTATCGTTGGAATACTAGCAATAGCATGGCTTTTAATTACAATAGTTCCTTTTATATTTATGTTATTAGCAGGATTCAAACAGCAATTTGAGATGCTTATGGGAAGTGTATTCGATTTACCAAAAAGTTTATATTTAAAGAATTTCATTGACGTATTCAAAGGAAACATATTTATTTACTTTAAAAACAGTATATTAGTACTTATAGTGTCGCTAGTAATTTTACTATTCTTAAGTGCATGTGCATCTTATCCATTATCTAGATTCAAATTTAAGCTAAATAAACCAATATATGCTATAATAGTAGCATGCATGTCAGTACCAGTTCACGTAACACTACTTCCAATATTTTTGATGACTACTAAGATGGGATTGTATGATAGTCCTTGGGCATTAATAGGCCCATATGTGGCTTTTAATTTGCCAATCTCAGTATTTATATTAGTTACATTTATGCAGGCAATTCCTAGGGAATTAGAAGAAGCAGCTGAGATAGATGGGTGCAATAAATATAAAATCTTTTCAAATGTTATGCTTCCATTAGTGAAGCCAGGGCTAGCAACTTTAGCAATTTATAATGGTGTTGCTATATGGAATGAATTCAGTTTTGCATTAGTTTTAACTCAAACATTACCTAATAGAACATTACCACTTGCTATTTGGGAATATCAAGGTCAATATACAATGAATGTTCCAATGATTATGTCGGTATTAACTATTTCTATGTTACCAATGATCATAGCATTTATTTTTGGACAAGATAAATTAATAAAGGGTATGATGGCAGGAGCCGTCAAAGGTTAATAATATATTTATGGTGGGTATTAATTCTTATATATAAGAATTACAAAAAGGGATACAGGTATGTATAAGGAATTGAGAAAAGTTATAAATAAGCTATCTAAAATGAAATTTAATCAGAAGATTACTACATTTTTTATATTGGCAGTCTTAATTACTAATAGTTTTGTAATTTTTGCTGTTTATCAATTAGCAGGAAAGCAAATTACTGAAAAATCCAGTGGATTAGTGCAAGGACAGTTTGAAACAATAACGGATATTTTAAATATAACATTAAAAAATATTATTGAGACATCGAATATGATTACAGGAGACAGTAGGGTTAAAGAATTCTTAATGAATAATAGGTTGACTTCAAAGAATTATAACAAAGATACAAGTGATGCATATTCGTCAGTAAGATATCTCTTGAATACAAACAGTTATATAGATTATATTGGATTGGTGAAATTTGATGGCCCAGAGTTAATATATGTTGGAGAGTCTTGGACAAGCAGCGATTTCAGGACTCAAACTTTAAAAGATTATCAAGATGCTATAGGCACAAAGTTTGGTAACTGTAAGATAAGCATGAAGAAAAAAGTATTTTATCCAGATCAATATGTACTAAATATATATCAACCGATCAATGATAAATACAATTTTAATAAATATACTGGATTTTTAGTAATAGGAATTGGAGAAAAAAGTATAAAAGAATTTTACTCTAATTTGGATAAAGGGTTAAAAGTACAAACATATTTAACAGATAAAGATGGAGTTATTATATCTAATGAAGATAAATCTCTGATTGGAACAGAAAGTCCTTATAAAAGCGTATTACAAGGAAAAAGTGGCCAACAAAAAGTTGAAGATAAGATGGTTATTTATGAGAAGCTTGATAATTGGGATTGGTATATGGTTGGTGAGATACCCACAAGGTCAATGTTAAGGGATACCAATGCAGTAATAATTTTAATAATAGCTTTAGTAATAGGTGCCGGAGTATTAATTAGTATAGCTTGCTATAAATTAAGCAATAACTTATATAAGCCAATGGATGACATTGTAAGAAAGATGAGAGAGGTTTCGATGGGAAATCTCGAAGTTAGAATGGAACATGATTATGATGGCAAAGATTTTAGGCAACTAGCAAGTGGCTTTAATATCATGATTGAAGAAATTAATATACTTATGTATAGGATAAAAAAGGAGCAATCTGAGATTAAGCAAATCGAATTAAACAGACTGCAATCTCAAATTAAACCACATTTTTTATATAACACACTAGAGTGTATACATTGGCAGGCTTTATCTGATGGAAATAAAGATGTATCAAAAATGGTGAAAGCGTTAGCTAATTATTATAGATTATGTCTAAGTAGAGGGAAAGATGTTATTCCTATTTCGCAAGAACTAGAAAATGTAGAAAATTATTTGATCATACAAAATATGAGATATAGTGGCATTGCTGAGTGTGAAATAAATGTAGATGAGAATTTCAAAAATGTACTAATACCCAAGCTTACACTTCAACCTTTAATAGAAAATTCCATTTATCATGGAATAAGGGTGAAAGATGGGTATAAAGGTAAGATATTAGTTACCGCAAGAGAAATAAATAACAAGATAGTTATATCAGTTGCTGATAATGGAGTTGGAATGAGACAAGAACAAATTGATGAAATAAATAGCTCTATATCAGTATTTGATGAAAAAACTGGATATGGCTTAAGGAATGTTCATAAGCGAATTGAAATATTATTTGGTAGTGGGTATGGATTATACTACAAGAAAAATGAACATGGTGGAACTACGGTAGATATTATATTACCTAAAGGAGAGAATAATTAATGTATAAAGCTATAGTTGTAGATGATGAGGAAATGATTAGAAAAGGAATATGTAGTGTGATTCCTTGGGAGAAACTCAAGATAGATACTGTTAAAATGGCATCCTCAGGAATTGAAGCTTTAAAAATCATGGAAGAAGAAGCATTTGATATCATGATTACAGATATATGTATGACTGAGATGAATGGATTATCTTTAGTAGAAAAGATGAATTATCTAAATCCTAGGTTAAAAATTATTGTTTTAACAGGATATGATAATTTTGAATATGCTCAAAAATGCTGCAAGATGCAGGTGGAGGATTATCTCTTAAAGCCAGTAGATGAGATAGAACTTGAGAATGCTATCGAAAGATTAATAGAAGATTTAGAGCATGAGAAAACTTTAAGCCATGAGCAAAAGATAAATAGCAGGATACAAGGTGTAACAGAACAATTAAAGCTTGAACAGATTATGCAAAATTTACTTTATGAACGAGTGAAGACAAGTGAATTTAAAAAAGTATTGAGGGAGTATTCTTATGATAAGGAAGAGATGCTTCAAATTGCTTTGGTATGTCCAATTATAGATGATAATTTAGCTTGGAAACAACATTTTGAATTATTAAATTTATCTATTAAAAATATTTGCATTGAATTATTTGATTCTAAGAAACAAGGGATTACATTTGAGGACAAAAATAAAAATATAGTAATCGCCATATTTATAAGAGAAGAGTTAGAAGAAGTAACATTAAGAGTACAACATTTAATTGAGTATTTGAAAAATGAGTATGATATTAATCCTAAAGTAATTCTTGGAAGCGTTGTAGGAGGATTTAATAAGATCAATATTTCATATAACGACGCATGTGTTTTATTAAATAATAAGAGCACATATGGGAAAATCATAACGAAAGAACCTAGAGAAATACGTTTGACTTTATTTAACGAGAGAGTCCAGGAATTTAAGAAGAATATGATAGATAATATAGATGACCTTGAGAAAGTAATGAGTATTTATGAGGCTTATTCAGAGGCTATAGAGTTTTATAATTTATCGACATCATTAGTTAAGAAAACATGTTTTGATATTGGAGGAGGAATATATTTTTCCTATGCAATGGAAAAAGGAGATATATCAGATAATAAGTTAAATTCTTTATTAATTTCATTAAAAAATTGTAGTAGAAGTGATGCGTTGAGAATTACACGAGATTTCATAATACAAATACTTCAGACTGATATTGGAGAAAGCCATGAAATTATAAGAAAAGCAAAACAATATATTAATGACCATTTAAATGAAGACATTTCAGTATATAGTATAGCGGAAATGCTTTATTTAACTCCAACCTATTTTTCAAAGCTATTTAAACATAGTACAGGAGAAGGCTGTAATAACTACATTATACGTAAACGAATACAGAAGGCTAAATCCTTATTAGAAACAACTAGTATGAAAACAGGTAAAATAGCAACTTTAGTGGGATATAAGGATACAAATTATTTCTCTTTAGCTTTTAAAAAACAGACAGGAATGTCACCAACTGAATTTAGAGAAAAAGGAGGAAGTTATAATGAGGAAAGCAACTTTGATTTCAACAACAAAGACTGATCGCTTAGTAAGCAGTACTATAAATATTAGTAAAGATAAATCGTACCATACATTAGAGCTAAATGGAGAATCTTATCAAACTATTGATGGATTTGGTGGATGTTTTAATGAGTTAGGATATATAGCATTAAAAAAGATTCCAAATGATAAGAAAGAAGAGGTGCTTAGAAATCTATTTGATCCAGAGGAATGTAATTTTACTTATTGCAGATTGCCAATTGGAGCAAATGATTATGCAGAAAGCTGGTACAGTCTAAATGAAACTAAGGGCGATTATGGAATGAAGAATTTTAGCATTGAAAGAGACAAAGAATGCTTGATTCCGTACATTAAAGAAGCAGAAAAATATAGTGGGGAGCTTAATTTATTTGCTTCTCCATGGAGCCCCCCAACTTGGATGAAGTTCCCGGAAGTATACAATTTCGGAACATTAATATGGGAGGAGAAAAATCTAAAAGCATATGCTCTTTACTTTAAGAAATTCATTGAAGAATACCAAAAAGAGGGTATTAAAATTAATCAGGTACACATACAAAATGAACCTATAGCAGATCAGAAGTTTCCATCATGTGTTTGGTCAGGAAAACAATTACGTGATTTTATAAAAGAATACATCGGGCCATTATTTGAAGAGAATAAACTTGATGCTGAGATATGGCTTGGAACATTAAATTCTCCTTATGATGATTATGGAGATGAAAATTGGCAATTTGGTCAATATAATAATTTTGCTAACACTGTACTAAGTGATAAAGATGCAAAAAGATATATAAAGGGTGTTGGATATCAATGGGGAGGAAAGCATGCTTTGCTGCAGACAAAAATTGCTTATCCAGAAATGAAATTGATACAGACAGAAAATGAATGTGGAGAAGGAAAAAATAGCTGGGAATATGCTGAATATGTATTCAATTTAATGTGGACATACTTTATAAATGGAGTAAGCGCCTATACCTATTGGAATATGGTACTTGAAGAAGAGGGAATAAGCACTTGGGGATGGAAACAAAATTCACTTATTACGGTGACAAAAGATAATGATGTTAAATATAATCCAGAGTATTATCTAATGAGACATTTTTCGAAATATATAAAACAAGGAGCAACAATGAAAGGCTTAAAAGGGGACTTTGCAGGAAATGCTCTGGCTTTTGAGAATCCAGATGGAAGTGT
The DNA here is from genome assembly GCF_022320765.1 of Clostridium sp. YIM B02569. Lineage (NCBI taxonomy): Bacteria > Bacillati > Bacillota > Clostridia > Eubacteriales > Clostridiaceae > Clostridium > Clostridium sp. YIM B02569. The sequence continues at coordinate 321,424 of NZ_JAKJJX010000002.1, forward strand.
TGTATTAGAATTATTAAATCCATTTGATGAATTACAAGAAGTTACATTTAGTGTTAATGGCGAAGATTATAGCTTTAATATTCAGCCACATTCTTTCAATACATTAGTTGTTTAGTCTTATAATTAAAAAAAGTTAGAATAAATATTATGATTATTTTAGGAGATGTGTAATATGGTCGAGGAAAAAAGAATTACTCATGAATATGCGTTAGAAAAAGCAAAAGAATTAGTAGGGAAAATGACGCTAGAAGAAAAAGCAGAACAATTAACTTATAAATCATCAGCTGTAAAAAGATTAAATATACCTAGATATAATTGGTGGAATGAGGGATTGCATGGAGTAGCGAGAGCAGGCACAGCAACAGTATTTCCACAAGCCATAGGATTAGCTGCTATGTTTGACGATGAGTTATTGAATGACATTGCAAAAGTTATCTCAACAGAAGGCAGAGCAAAGTATAATGAAAACAGCAAAAAAGATGATAGAGACATCTATAAGGGAATAACTTTTTGGTCACCAAATGTTAATATTTTTAGAGATCCTAGATGGGGTCGTGGTCATGAAACCTACGGTGAAGATCCATATTTAACATCTAGATTGGGCGTGGCCTTTGTAAAAGGACTTCAAGGAGAAGGCAAATATTTAAAAGCGGCAGCATGTGCAAAACATTTCGCTGTTCATAGTGGACCAGAAGGATTAAGGCATGAATTTGATGCAGTTGTAAGTAAAAAGGATTTATATGAGACTTACCTCCCTGCTTTTGAAGCTTGTGTCAAAGAAGGTGATGTAGAGGCCGTAATGGGGGCGTATAATCGTACAAATGGTGAACCTTGTTGTGGAAGTAAAACTTTATTAAGAGATATATTAAGGGGAAAATGGAACTTTAAAGGTCATGTAGTATCCGATTGTTGGGCAATTGCTGATTTTCATTTGCATCATAGGGTGACAAGCACTGCTACAGAATCAGCAGCATTAGCTATGAAAAATGGATGTGATTTAAATTGTGGTAATGTGTATCTTCAATTATTGCTTGCCTATAAAGAGGGATTAGTAACAGAAGAAGATATAACAACAGCAGCAGAAAGATTAATGGCAACAAGAATAAGATTGGGAATGTTTGATGAAGAGTGTGAATATAACAAAATACCATATGAGTTAAATGATTGTAAAGAACATAATGAATTATCATTAAAAGCAGCTAGAAATTCAATGGTTTTATTAAAGAATAATGGAATATTACCATTAAATAAAAATAACTTAAAATCAATTGCTGTTATTGGCCCTAATGCTGATAGTCAGATCATGCTTAAAGGTAATTATTCAGGAACTGCATCTAGATATATAACTGTGTTGGAGGGAATACATGAAGCCGTAGGAGAAGATGTAAGAGTATATTATTCTGAAGGTTGTCATTTATTTAGAGACAGAGTTGAAGAATTAGCAGAACCTAATGATAGATTAAAAGAAGCAATATCAATAGCAGAAAGATCAGATGTTGCAATTCTATGCCTCGGATTAGATTCTACAATTGAAGGTGAGCAAGGAGATGCAGGTAATAGTGAAGGAGCTGGTGATAAAGCAAGCTTAAATTTACCAGGAAGGCAGCAAGAATTATTAGAGAAAATAATAGAAACAGGTACACCTGTTATATTAGTTATTGGCGCAGGAAGTGCATTTACATTTAATAATGCAGAGGATAAGTGTTCAGCTATATTAGATGCTTGGTATCCTGGAAGTAGAGGTGGCAGAGCTGTAGCTGACTTAATATTTGGAAAGTGTTCACCAAGTGGAAAGTTACCTATTACATTTTATAGAAATACTAAGGATTTACCAGAATTTATAGATTATTCAATGAAAGATAGGACATATCGCTATATGTCTTGTGAAAGCTTATATCCATTTGGATATGGATTAACTTATTCTACTGTAAAATTATCAGAATTGCATGTACCAGATGTAGAAAGTGATTTTGAGGATGTAGAGGTAAGCGTAAAGATAACTAATACAGGAAATTTTGACATAGAAGAAGTTGTGCAATGTTATATAAAAGATATTGAATCTAAACATGCTGTTAGGAATCATAGTCTAGCAGGATTTAAACGTGTTGGGTTGAAAATAGGAGAAAGCAAGATTGTAAAAATGAAAATCAAGAAATCATCATTTGAAGTGGTAAATGATGATGGAGAAAGGATATTAGATAGCAAAAGGTTCAAATTATTTGCTGGTATATCACAACCAGATAGTAGAAGCGTTCGGCTTGTTGGAATATCTCCTTTAGAAGTTGATATCAAGCTAGTATAAATTTTTATAGTATATTATGAAGCTGCTCTAGTCAGAAAATACTTATCAGACTAGGCAGCTTTATTTAATATATTACTTATAATTTTTTAAAGCTTCAATTATTCTGTCAGAAATAGCTTGATAACCGGTGCTATTGGGATGAAAATTATCAGCAGCTAGATAATCTTGTAAGTTGTATTTGAAAAGATCATATGTTGGAATAAAAAGCGCATTTGAATCTAATGATAAAAGCTGTTGACTTTGATAATTCCATTCATTTAATATGCTTACCTTATCAGATGTAAGATCTTTTCCGAATGGGTTATACAAGCCAATGAAAACTACCATAGATGACGGATTATTGGTCCTTATTATATTAAAAATAGATTTTAGATTGGCTAAATAAGTATCTTGAATATCTTTTATCTTTGTTGTGGATGAGCTTATATCTGTATTTTTAAGCTTACTTATTTCATTGCCACCTATAGATATAAATATCATGTTTGATCCTTTAATGTCAGCTAATGTTTGTGACTCTTGAACTGCATTTAAAAGCCCATTAGATACATCCCCGTTTATGGCAAGATTATTTATTTTAATCTCCTTTGAAACTTTAGTTTTCCAGTATTCTGAAAAATAGCCTGAAAAGCCAAGTCCTTTTTCATCTCCAGTTCCTTTAGCAAGGGAGTCACCAAGAACTAATATGTTGTAATAATTTTGATCTAATTCTTCACTCTTAGGTTGTTCAGATTCCTTATCTGATATCTCTTTAGGAGGGCGAGAACTTATTGATAATGCTGATATAAATCCGGTAACTAAGGTTATGGTGGAAACTATGGATAGCAATAAAATAAATTTCCATTTTATATTTTTAAACATTTTAAATCCCTCCTTTTTAAACTAATACATCTTGTTTTAAAAACACAACAAAACTAACAATAAAGGCACCTATGGCCCAAGCTAGAAGTACTAAAGTGCTAAAACTTAATGACATTCCACTTATTGGAGTATATGATCCTGTAAGATACTGAGGTAAGTTTAGATTGATGGCAAAAAAGTACTTTATTGAAGGCCAATCATTTAGAAACAATCTAAGAAAGCCTCCCCCAACTAATGTAGCCATCATTATACCTATAGAGGTAGCCGTATTTCTTACTAAAACTGAAATCATAAATGAAATTGTACCGATAACAATTGATACAAACCATCCAAGAGAGTATACGAGAATTAAATATTGCAATTCGGTTACTTTGATTACATTGGAAACATCTAAGGTTCCGGAAGCAGAGCTAAAACCTGTAGCTACAGGCTCGTTAAATCCCCAGTTATTAAAAAATAAACCAGAAATTAAAATTGAAAATAGAGCCATCTCTAGAATTACTATAGAAAACATGATTAGAAGTGCTATATATTTACTAAGTAATATCTTCCATCGAGGAACAGCTCTTGTTAGCAGTACTTTTATAGTTTTAGCAGAAAATTCTCCACATACGCTATCCCCAGCCAATAGAATTATTAGTAAAGGTAGTAATACTGATATGGACTGTTCCATTAGCTTAACTGAAAATTTTGCAGCACTTGGAGTAATTGGATTTATGTTGTTATCTAAATAATACTGGTTTTGCTGAATTTGAATATTAATTGAGGGCTTACTTTCGTCAGGGGTATCAGGTCTATTAAGCCTATTTTTTAGGTCCTGAATTTGTTGTTTTTGCAATGACTGCCAAGGAATATCGCCACTTTGAGTAGTTGTCTTTAAATACTTATTCAAAGTGTTTTGATATTGATAATTTTGGCCATATGCAAAAAGCGAAACTAAAATTAGGATTATAGCACTAATAAGTAGAAGTTTCCGCCTATATAATATTTTATTAACTTCATTTTTAACTAATACTAGCAATATATACACCTCCTTAACTAACAATAGAGTTACTTTCTGTAAGTGATAAAAAAAGATCTTCCAAAGTTCTCTGATTTATACTTACGAACTTTATTGCTATTCCTTCTTCGATAAACGAAGAATTAATTTTTTCAATTTTTGATACATCAACTTTTGCTATTATCTTATTATTTATTAGTGAACTATCAATATTCCACTTGTCTTTTAATATTTTAATTCCCTTTGAATTATCACTTAGAACAAAGGAAACTTCCTTATCACTTATAAGTTCAGAGACTGAAGCATATTTTAGTAAAGTACCACTTTTTATTATTGCAACAGTATCACACATTAATTCAACCTCAGATATCAAATGGCTCGAAACGAGAACGGCAATATTTTCTTTTTTAGCAAGATCTTTAATAATATGTCTAAACTCATTTATTCCTGAAGGATCAAGTCCATTTGTAGGCTCATCTAATATAAGAAGCTTTGGCTTATGAATAAGAGCTTGCGCAAGTCCTAACCTTTGTTTCATTCCCAAAGAATAAGTAGACACTTTCTCATTTATTCTATTCTGCATTCCTACAAGTTCAATTACTCTCGTTATATCTTCATTAGTAATATTTTTATTCATAGAAGCAAGCATCTTCAAATTTTCTAAACCACTTAAATAATTATACATATCTGGACCTTCTATAATACATCCAACTTTAGACATAGCCTTAACATAATCCTTAGTAATTGAATAGCCATCGATTAAAATTTTTCCACTAGTAGGGGAAGAAAGGCCGACAATCATTCTTAAAGTGGTAGACTTTCCAGCACCATTTGGTCCAAGAAAACCTAAAACCTCACCTTCATTAATTGAAAAGGTAATGCCTTTAACAATTTCTTTATTTTTTATAGATTTATGAACATTATCTAATAACAATATTTGTTTTGCCATAGTACACCTTCTTTTTATAATTATTTTAAGATTGATTAAAGTATGTAAGATATAATAATCTATTAAAAATTCGATTCAAATCAGTTTCTTGTGGAAAAGAATTCATGGTGAGAATAAATTCATTATAACTCTTATTATCTATTAATTTTATGTTATATATATATTGCAAAAATAATTCTTCATCATAATTATAAAAGTATTGCAAGAATTTTAGGTGTAATTGTGAAATGTGCATTGTGAATTGCAACATATATATTAAATATTACTGAAATTTGTTTAGGTATAATATTCCCATTACTTTGCTTATTGATTCCTAGTAAGTAGTTAGATTAGCTATATTATGAAACAAACTGTTTTATAAAAAAACAAATAACTAAATAGTAGCATGTGTCACTAAATCCGAAAAAATAAGGTATTTTACTTTTTGGTGTGATATCTTTTAGGTAAAGGATTACTTATATATTTTATAAGAAAGTAGCTCTTGTATTTTATATCCAAGTAATTTTCAGATTAGGAAAATATCTTAAATTAAAAATTTGCCTGAGGCGAGATCAAGGGAGGAAATAAGTAATGAAAAAAGAAAAAATCAAAATAGTTACTATTGGTGGAGGATCAAGTTACACTCCTGAATTAATTGAAGGTTTTATAAAAAGGAAAGATGAATTGCCTATTAAAGAAATATGGCTTGTAGATATTGAAGATGGAAAAGAGAAGTTAGAAATAGTTGGAGCAATGGCTCAAAGAATGGTTAAGGCAGCAGGGTTGGATTGGAAAGTTAATTTAACTTTAGATAGGAGAGAGGCCCTTAAGGATGCGGATTTTGTGTCGACTCAATTTAGAGTAGGACTTTTAGATGCAAGAATAAAGGATGAAAGAATTCCTTTAAGCCATGGAATAATTGGACAAGAGACTAACGGTGCTGGTGGAATGTTTAAAGCATTTAGAACAATTCCAGTAATATTAGACATAATAGACGATATGAGAGAGTTATGCCCTAGTGCATGGATTGTTAACTTCACAAATCCATCAGGAATGGTGACTGAAGCAGCTATAAAATATGGCGGATGGGACAGAACTGTTGGATTATGCAATGTTCCAATCAACTGTATAGAAGATGATGCAAAGATGCTTGGAGTTCCTTCAAGTGAATTATTCTTTAAGTTTGCTGGATTAAATCATTTCCATTGGCATAGAGTATGGGATAAGGAAGGTAATGAAAAAACTGCAGAAGTAATTGAAAAATTGTACAATCCATTATTAGCAGAAGAAAAGAAAGATGCAGGAGTTGCCAATATTAAAGATATCAAGTTTAACTATGAGCAGATTAAAGACTTGGGAATATTACCTTGTCCGTATCATAGGTATTACTATATTACAGATGATATGTTGAAGGAAGAACTTGAAAGTTACTCAAAAGGTGAAACTAGAGCGGAGGTTGTAAAAAGAACAGAGGCAGAATTGTTCGAACTATATAAAGATCCAAAGCTTGACTATAAACCAGAACAATTGACTAAGAGAGGTGGAACTCACTACAGCGATGCTGCCTGTGAATTAATTGCTTCAATCTACAATGACAAGAGAACAACTATGGTAGTTAGCACAAAGAATAATGGCGCATTAGAGGATCTTCCATATGACTCTATAGTAGAAGTTTCAAGTACAATCACGTCTCATGGACCAGAACCGATTAATTTTGGAAAGTTTGACCCAGCACCAAGAGGTATGGTTCAAATAATGAAGGGAATGGAAGAAACAACAATTTCAGCAGCAGTTACAGGGAACTACAACAAAGCTCTTCATGCATTTACAATAAATCCATTAGTTCCAAGTGGACAAATTGCTAAAGATTTATTAGATGAAATGTTACTTGCACATAAAAAACACTTACCACAATTTGCTGAAAGAATAGAAAAACTAGAGAAAAATAAGTAATAAACTTTGCAAAATCAGAAGAACAAAGAATGTTTAATAATAAATTTCAAGGATTGCTAAATGATTTCTTTGAAGAAAGTGGGGATAAAAATGTTAAATAATAAATTTCAAGGATTACCAAAGGATTTTTTATGGGGGGGAGCAACCGCTGCAAACCAATTTGAAGGTGGGTATAGAGAAGGTGGAAAAGGCCTTAGTACATCAGACGTTATGACAGGTGGTACGCATACTACACCAAGAAGAATAACTCCAGAATTAGAAGAAGGAACGTATTATCCAAGTCATGAAGCTATAGATTTTTATCATCACTATAAAGAAGATATTAAATTGTTTGCTGAGATGGGGTTTAAGACCTTTAGAATGTCAATAAATTGGACTAGAATTTTTACGAATGGTGATGAGCTAGAACCAAATGAAGAAGGATTAAAATTCTATGATGATGTTTTTGCAGAATTAAAAAAATACAATATTGAGCCATTAGTTACAATATCTCATTATGAAACACCTTTTGGTTTAACTAAAAAGTATAACGGGTGGGCAAGTAGAGAAGTTATTGATTGTTATGTTAGATATTGTAACACAATATTTAACAGATATAAGGACGTTGTAAAATATTGGCTCACATTCAACGAAATAAATTGTTTAACAATGCCATTTGGTACATTTATGGGTGGCGGAATTTTATTGGATAAAGGTGGTGAACTTGAATTTAATAAAGAGATTGACGATAGTAGACAAATAAGATTTCAAGCTCTTCATCACCAATTCATTGCAAGCGCAAAAGCTGTTAAACTGGCACACCAAATTAATAAAGATTTTAAGGTAGGATGTATGATTGCATATATGACAACATATCCTTATACATGTAATCCAGAAGATGTACTTTTAGCTCAGGAAAGAGATAATTTGAATAATTTTTTATGTTCTGATGTTCAAGTAAGAGGAGCTTATCCTGGTTTTGCAAAGAGATTTTTTAGAGAGAATAATATAGAAATAAAGATGGAAGAAAATGATGAGCAAATTCTAAAGGAAGGTTGTGTAGATTTCTATACATTTAGTTATTATATGTCAAACTGTTCAAGCACAGATCCAGAATTAGAAAGAACATCTGGAAATATACTTGGAGGTGTAAAGAATCCATATCTTAAAGCAAGTGATTGGGGATGGCAAATTGACCCTAAAGGATTAAGATGGACATTAAATAATATTTATAATAGATATCAAATTCCTTTAATGGTTGTGGAAAATGGTTTAGGTGCTGTGGATAAAGTTGAAGAAGATGGATCAGTTAATGATGAATATAGAATTGATTATTTAAGAGCACATATTGAAGAGATGAAAGAAGCAGTTAATGATGGAGTAGAATTAATAGGATATACTCCTTGGGGATGTATTGATTTAGTTAGTGCATCAACTGGAGAAATGAAAAAAAGATATGGATTTATTTATGTTAATAAAGATAATGATGGAAATGGAGACTTAAGTAGATCAAGAAAAAGGAGTTTTTATTGGTATAAGAAAGTAATAGAAAGTAATGGAGAAGAACTTTAATATAAACTATATTTAAATATAGAATTACTGAAATGAGCATAATACTTTTATTGTGGTTTCTAACGAAACATTTAATAAAAGTATTATGCTCAATTTTTTTATAAAACATATTACGGTAATTAGAAAGAAAAGCCTAATGTTGATTTTAGAGGGATACATTTTTTTATAATGAAAAATGTAATAACTAGTACCATATGCAATATAGCAAGATTTATGAATAATAATAATTAATATTAGATTTTAGATATTATTGACATATTTAAATGTTAAGCGTAATATTATTAAATGCAAATGCAAATCGTATGCATATGGAGGTGCAGATATGAAAAAGAAAATTATTTCAGGAATTTTAGCTTTACTAACTGGTGTTATGCTAATAGGTTGCGGAGCTAATACAAAAACTACGACTGAAAATACGAAAGACACAAAAGATGATAAATTAAAAATTACAGTTTCAATTTATCCATTAAAAGAATTTACAGAAGAAATAGCTGGAGATAAGGCAGATGTTACTTGCTTAGTTCCAAATAACGTGGAACCCCATGAATATGATCCGAAGGCTCAAGACCTTGAAGGATTAACTAAAAGTGATGCATTTATCTATAATGGACTTGGAATGGAAAGTTGGATAGATAAGGTTAATGATGTAATTAAAGATAAAAATATACCTGTTGTAGATTCGAGTACAGGTGTAGAAGCTAGAAAAGAAGAAGATGCTATTGATCCTCATAGCTGGTTAAGTTTAAAAAATGCAGAAATACAATCTGAAAATATAAAAAATACTCTTGTGAAATTGGATGAGAAGAATAAGGATTATTACGAGGGAAACTACAGCAAATTCAAAGGTGAATTAGAAAATCTATATGGTGAATACAAACCTAAATTTGAAGCATTAAATAAAAAGAACTTTATAACAGGACATGCTGCTTTTGGATACTTATGTAGAGATTTTAGGTTAACACAGAAATCAGTAGAAAATTTATTTGCTGAAGGTGAACCGACACCCAAACAATTAGAAGACTTGGTTAGCTTTTGTAAAGAAAGTAATATAAAAACTGTTTTTTCAGAATCACTTGCAAGTCCTAAGGTTTCAGAAACTTTAGCAAAAGAAGTAGGTGCAAAAGTAGTACCAATATTAACATTAGAATCTAAAGAAGATGATAAGAGCTATTTGGAATCAATGAGATACAATTTAGATGAAATCTATGGATGCCTAAAAGATGAATAGAAGTATGTAAAGAAGTTGCTGATAAAAATGAGCAAGAACAAATGAAGAAAAGTTTGGGTGACTTTGTTTATGGTAAAGAAAATAATTATATGGAGATGAGTTTTATATGACAAAAGTGGATATAATTTCAGGTTTCCTTGGAGCAGGAAAAACAACACTTATCAAGAAGCTTATACAAGAAGAATTAATAAAGGAAAAAGTTCTATTAATTGAAAATGAGTTTGGAGAAATAGGAATAGACGGTGTTTTTCTTAAAGATGCAGGGATTGAGATTAAGGAAATGAATTCAGGATGCATATGCTGCTCTTTAGTTGGAGATTTTAAATGTGCGTTGAAAGATGCTTTAGAAAAATATAAGCCAGATCGTATCATTATTGAACCATCCGGGGTAGGTAAGCTATCTGATGTAATAGAAGCGGTTTCCAATATAAATGAAGATGATAATATCTCATTAAATAGTTTTGCAACAGTAGTGAACTCGATTAAGTATAAAACCTATATAGATAATTTTGGAGAATTTTTTAATAATCAAATTGAAAATGCAAGTGCCATTATTTTGAGCCGTTCACAAAAATTATCAGACGAAAAATTAGATATATGTGTTAAAGAGATAAAAAAGCATAATAATAAAGCTAGAATTATTACTACTCCATGGGATGAATTAAGTGGAAAACAAATCTTAAGTGTAATTGAAGGGAGCAATTCTTTTGAAAAAGAGTTGATGACTAATGAAAGTTTAGAGAAACATAGCCGCAATTGCAATCATAATGAGAAGCATAAACACACTGATAAAGTTCATAAATGCCACTGCTACAATCATGAAGAAGATAATAATGAAACTCATGAATGTCATTGCCATCATCATGAGCATCACCATGCAGATGAGGTATTTGTAACCTGGGGAATAGAGACTCCTAAAAAATATAAGTACAATGAATTAGATAATAAATTAAGAAAATTGATACAATCAAAAGAGTATGGAGAGATTTTACGTGCTAAAGGTATTGTTCAAGATATTGAGGGAAAATGGATTAACTTTGACTTAGTTCCGGAAGAATATGAAATTCGTTATGGAAATGTTGATTACACAGGCAGGATATGTGTTATAGGAGTTAACTTAAAGAATAATAAATTAGAGAAACTATTTTGTTAAAGAGATTTTAATTATGAAGTATTGATAATGTAATATAAGAATAGATGTATTAGATATAATAATGTAGTTTATTTAAATTATAAGTTTTATTTTGGATAAAAGCATGTAATTCTGATGTAAATTGGGAATTTTACAATTAGCTTTTATCCTTTTTATATTAATGCGTAAATATTTCCAGTTTAATATTATATCTATAATAGTGCAAAAATGCTTGAATAATTTTACAACTGAATAAAATAAAAAAACATTTATGATAAATCCTTG